>JAEXLY010000289.1 GCA_023444765.1 Pseudomonadota bacterium
CGGCCGCTGTCCCCGGGGCAATCGGCCATGGCCGCCTCAGCCGATCCGGACGCGTCCGCCATCGCCTGCGGCCACCACCTCGCCGATGCGCCAGTGGGCGAGGCCCAGGCGCGCCAGTTCGCCGCCCAGCGCAGGCACCGCGTCGCGGTCGGCCAGCAGCACGAAACCGATGCCGCAGTTGAACGTGCGCCACATTTCCTCGCGCGCGACGTTGCCCTCGCGCTGCAGCCAGTCGAACACCGGCGGCAGGGCCCAGGCCGATGCGTCGATGTCCAGCCCCAGCCCCTCGGGAACCACGCGGATGATGTTCTCGGTCAGGCCGCCACCGGTGACGTGGGCCATGGCATGGATCGCAGGGCCCTGCGCGCCGCGCAGCAGTTCCAGGATCGGCTTGACGTACAGCCGGGTCGGCGCCATCAGCGCGTCGGCCAGGCTCACGCCGCCCACGTCCAGCGAATCCGGGCGGCCGGCGCGGTCGTAGATGCGGCGGATCAGCGAATAGCCGTTCGAGTGCGGGCCGCTGGACGCGATGCCGATCAGCACGTCGCCCTCGCGCACCGCCGCGCCGTCGCGCAGTTCGGACTTCTCCACCGCGGCCACGCAAAAACCGGCCAGGTCGTACTCGCCCGGCGGGTACATGTCCGGCATTTCGGCGGTCTCGCCGCCGATCAGGGCGCAGCCGGACAGCTCGCAGCCCTTGGCGATGCCGCCCACCACGGCCACCGTGGTGTCCACGTCGAGCTTGCCGGTGGCGAAGTAGTCGAGGAAGAACAGCGGCTCGGCACCCTGCACCAGCACGTCGTTGACGCACATGCCGACCAGGTCGATGCCGATGGTGTCGTGGCGGCCCAGTTGCTGGGCCAGCTTGAGCTTGGTGCCGACGCCGTCGGTGCCCGACACCAGCACCGGCTCCCGGTACTTGCCCGACAGGTCGAAGAGCGCGCCGAACCCGCCCAGTCCGCCCATCACCTCGGGCCGGAAACTGCGCTTGACCAACGGCTTGATGCGTTCGACGACTTCGTTGCCCGCGTCGATGTCGACGCCCGCGTCGCGGTAGGTCAGGCCGGGGGTGGCGGGAGGAGGGGTGGTCACGGTGCGCAGCTCTGCCGGGCGGCCGGCAATTCTAGCAGTCGCGCAGCGCCGCCCCGCCGTGGACGACCGCGCGCGGAAGCCGGACCTGGGGCTTTGTGGCACCATTTCGGCCCGGCAGGAGCGGTGAAGGACGGCGGATGCGACTGGCAGTACGTGGTGCCTGGATGATCGGATGCGCCCTGGCGGCGCTGCTGCTGGCGGTGCCCGCGGCGGCGCAACGGGTGGAAGGCGACCGTGCCGCGGCCGAGGGCCTGTACGAGGCCGAAGTGCCGGTGCGGACCCAGGCAGAGGCCGAGCGCGCGGCGGGCTATGCCCGGGCGCTGGCCCAGGTGTTCGCCAAGCTGTCGGGCGACCGCGGCATCACCAGCCGGCCGGGCGTGGCCCAGGAGTTGCGCCGCGCCGCCGACTATGTCGACGGCTTCGACTACCGCCAGGACGAGAGCGTCGGCGCCGGCGGCGCGCCCAGTTTCCGCACCATGCTGGTGGTCCGGTTCGTGCCCGAGGCGGTCGATGCGCTCACCGCGGCCCTGGGCCTGCCGGTCTGGCCGCAGCCACGGCCCAAGCCGGTGGTGTGGCTGGCGATCGACGACGGCAAGGGGCCGCGGCTGGTCAGCGTGCAGCAGAGCAACGCGGCGCGGCCGCTGCTGCAGCGTGCGGTCGAGCGCGGCTACCGGCTGGGCCTGCCTTCGGGCAGCGCCGCCGAGCAGGCCGCGGCGGCGGTGATCTGGCGCGGCGATACCGCCGCCATCGCCCGCCTGTCCGCGCGTTACAGCCCGCCGATGCAGCTGGTGGGCAAGCTCTATCGCGATGGCGCCGGCTGGAAGGCCGACTGGATCTTCGTGGACAACGGCAGGGTGCTCTCGCGCTGGTCCGAATCCGACGGCGATGCGCGCCGGGCGATGGCCACCGGCGCGGACGGCGCGGCCGACGCGCTGATCCAGCGCTATGCCAAGGCCACGGCGCCGGCCGACCCGGTATCGCAGCGCATGGTCTTCACCGGCCTGCGCAGCGGCGGCGACTACCTGCGCCTGTCCGCCGCGCTGCAGCGCATGTCGGTGGTGCGCGCGATCCGTCCGCTGCACGCAAGCCCGGACCGCCTCGAGGTCGAGCTGGACCTGCTGACCGGGATGGCGGGCTTCCGCCGCATGGTCGACGATGCGGTGCTGCTCGAGGTCGAGGGCGGCGACGAACTGGCCACGCCGGTCTACCTGCTGCGCTGAACGCCGGAGCCGACGCCATGCCCGACACGCCCGCGACACTGGACATCGCGCGTTTCCTGCGGCGCCTGCAGTGGGCCCTGGTCGCATTCGCGGTGCTGTGGCTGATCGCGCTGCTGGGTCCGATCCTCACGCCCTTCGTACTGGCCGCGCTGCTGGGCTGGCTGGGCGATCCACTGGTGGACCGGCTGGAGCGCGCGGGACGTTCGCGCCCGGTGGCGGTGACCCTGGTGTTTGTGCTGATGGTGATGCTGCTGGTGCTGGTGGTGCTGATCCTGGTGCCGATGGTCGAGCGCCAGGTGGTCACCCTGATCGACGCGCTGCCGCAGTACCGCGACTGGTTCATGCAGACCGCCCTGCCGTGGGTGGAAGCGCGCACCGGCATCGAGATCACCACCTGGCTCGATCCCCAGCGGCTGTTCGAGCTGGTGCGCTCGCACTGGGCGCAGGCGGGCGGCGTGGCCACCACGCTGTTCGGCTATCTCTCCAGCTCCGGCTTCGCGTTCCTGGCCTGGATCGCCAACGTCGTGCTGCTGCCGATCCTCACGTTCTACTTCCTGCGCGACTGGGACCTGCTGGTCGAGCGCGTCGCGGCGATGATCCCGCGCGATCACATCGGCACCGTGACGCGGCTGGCGCGCGAATCGGACGACGTGCTGGGCGGGTTCCTGCGCGGGCAGTTCATCGTGATGCTGGCGCTCGGCGCGATCTATGCCATCGGCCTGTCGCTGGCAGGCCTCAACCTGGGTCTGCTGATCGGCATGATCGCCGGCCTGATCAGCTTCGTGCCCTACCTCGGCGCGGCGACCGGCATCGTGCTGGCGGTGCTGGCCGCGCTGGTGCAGTCGCAGGGTTTCGACCTCAAGCTGCTGCTGCTGGTGGGTACGGTGTTCACCGTCGGCCAGCTGATCGAGAGCTACATCCTCACCCCGCGCATCGTCGGCGACCGCATCGGCCTGCACCCGGTGGCGGTGATCTTCGCGATCATGGCCGGCGGCCAGCTGTTCGGCTTCGTCGGAATGCTGATCGCGCTGCCGGTGGCGGCGGTGGGCAACGTGCTGCTGCGCTTCGCGCACGAGCGCTACACGCAAAGCCGGCTGTACGCGGGCGATGGGCCGAAGATCGTGCTCGAGGGGCAGCGGGCTCCCGGCGGCATCGTGCTCGAGGACGACATCGGCAAGACGCCGGACGACCGCGACGCCTGAGTCCGTGAACACGCCGGCTGTCCCGCCGCAGCTGCCGCTGGCGCTGCGCTATCCCCCCGACCAGCGCCTGGAAACCTTCCATGCGCCGGGACCGGCGCTGGTCGCGCAACTGCGCGCGTTCGCGGCAGGCGGGCAGGAACGCGCGCTGCTGCTCGCCGGCCCGGCCGGAACCGGAAAGACCCACCTGGCGCTGGCGGTCTGCGCCGAGGCCGATGCCGCCGGTGCGCGCGCCGGCTACCTGCCGCTGGCCGGTGCCGCCGGACGCGTGTCCGATGCGCTCGAGGCCATGCACGCGCTCGACCTGGTCGCGCTGGACGGCGTGGAGTCGATCGCCGGCGACCGCGACGACGAAGTCGCCCTGTTCCATTTCCACAACCGCATGCACGATGCCGGCCGCCGCGTGCTCTACGCGGCCCGCGCCATGCCCGATGCGTTGCCGCTGGTGTTGCCGGACCTGCGTTCGCGCCTGGCCCAGTGCACGCGGGTGGTGCTCGAGCGCCTGGACGACGAGGGGCGCGGCCAGGTCCTGCGCCTGCGCGCGGCGCGCAGGGGACTGCAGGTCGATGCGGCCGCGATCGACTGGCTGCTGCGCCACGCCGGACGCGACCTGTCGGGCCTGACGGCCCTGCTCGACCGCCTGGACCGCGCCTCGCTGGCCGCGCAGCGCCGCATCACGGTGCCGTTTCTCCGCCAGGTGCTGGGGGCGGACCAGGCCTGAGCGCATCCACCGGCACGGGTGCCGGACCAGCTGTCGGCGGCGGCCGCGGGGCCCCGCCGCAGTGCGCGCTCAGGCCAGCGCGTGGTCCAGTTCGCGCAGGCGTGCGGGCGTGCCGACGTCGGTCCATGCGCCACGGTGGTGTTCGCCGCTGGCCGCATCGCGCCGCATCGCCGCGCGCAGCAGGGGAGCGAGACGGAAGCGCGGCGGATCGGCGTCGACACCGGGCGCCTCGCCGACCGCCGCGCGCCATCCCTGCAGCAGTTGCGGGCGATAGACGCCGATCCCCGAGAAGGTCAGGCGCGGGCCGCCGGCCTCGCGCAGGCGCCCGTCGGGCTGCAGCACGAAATCGCCGGCCGGGTGGTGCGCGGGGTTGTCGACCATCACCAGGTGCACGTCGCCGGCCGGTTCCGGCGGCAGGCGCGCGAAGTCGAAGTCGGTCCAGATGTCGCCGTTCACCGCCAGGAACGGCGCTTCGCCCAGGTGGGCCAGCGCCCGGAGCATGCCGCCACCGGTTTCCAGCGGTACCGGCCCCTCGTCGGAATAGGCGATCCGCAGGCCGAAAGCGGCGCCATCGCCGAGCGTGGCGGGGAACTGCGCGGCCAGCCAGGAAGTGTTGACGACGACCTCGCGCACGCCAGCGGCGGCCAGGCGCTCTAGATGCCAGGCGATCAGCGGCTTGCCGCCCGCACGCAGCAGCGGCTTGGGGGTGGTGTCGGTGAGCGGGCGCATGCGCTCGCCCAGTCCGGCGGCGAAGATCAGGGCCTTCATGGCGCGGCGCGGTTCAGGCCGCCGGGATGCCGGCCGCCGCCATCGCCGGGCGGACCCGTGCGTCGAGCAGCGCCGCGAGCGGCGACAACCGCGGGTGTCGCGGCAGCACGGCATCGAGATAGGCGACGAAGCGCGGGGCGTCGGCGATGTACTTCGGCTTGGCGTCCCGGTGCTTCAGGCGCGCAAAGATGCCCAGCACCTTGAGGTGGCGCTGCACGCCGATCAGATCCAGGTCGGAGCGCCAACGGGGCAGGTCCGGCACGGGCAGGGCCGCCTCGCGGGCCAGTGCGTGGTAGCGCGCATGCCAGTCGGCCACGCGCGCCTCCGGCCAGCTGACGAAGGCGTCCTTGAACAGGCTGGCCGGGTCGTAGGCGATGGGACCGCGCACCGCGTCCTGGAAATCGAGGATCGCGACGTCGTCGCCGCAGGGCATCAGGTTGCGGGGCATGTAGTCGCGGTGCACCAGTACCTGGGGCTGCGCCAGCGCGGACTCGACCAGGACGCGGTACACCTCCTGCAGGCGCGCGCGCTCGTCTTCCGCAAGCTCGATGCCCAGGTGCACGGCGAGGAACCATTCGTCGAACAACCGCAGCTCGCGCAACAGCAGCGCCTCGTCGTAGGCGGGGAAGTCCCCCGGCAGGGCGATCGACTGCAGCCGCACCAGGCGCGCCATCGCCGTGTCGAACAGTGCGTCGGCCGTGCCCTCGTCGATCGCCTGCAGATACGTCTGCCTGCCCAGGTCCTCGAGCAGCAGGAAGCCCTGCGCCAGGTCCTGCGCCACCACGGCCGGGACGCGCAGGCCGCCTGCCTGCAGCAGGTCGCGGATCGCCAGCCAGGGGCGCACGTCCATCCGCTCCGGCGGCGCGTCCATCAGCACCAGGCTCGGACTGCGGCCGGTGGTGCGCCAGTAGCTGCGGAAGTCCGCGTCGAACGACGCGCGCTCCAGGCCGGTCCCGGGTTCGGACAGGGCGGCGCGCAGCCAGTCCAGTCGCTGCTGGTCGCGGTCTTGCGGGGCGTGTGGCTGAACCATGGAATCTCCTGCCGCGGGCCGGCGGCGGGGCAAAGGGTAAACTGCCGCGCATTTCCGGGCGAGCGATCGGATGAACCTGCAGGCGGTGCTGTTGTCGGGCGGATCGGGAACGCGGCTGTGGCCGCTCTCGCGCGAGGCCTATCCCAAGCAGTTCCTCGCCCTGGCGGGCGAACACACCATGCTCCAGGACACCTGGCGCCGCGTGGCTCCGCTGGCCACGCCCGCGCCGATCGTGGTGGCCAACGAGGAGCATCGCTTCCTCGCCGCCGAGCAACTGCGCCTGGTGGGCGTGCAGGGCGCGGACATCGTGCTCGAGCCGGTCGGGCGCAATACCGCCCCCGCCATCGCCGCGGCCGCACTGCAGGCGATGGCCGGCGGCGACGATCCGCTGCTGCTGGTGCTGCCCTCCGACCACGTGGTGCGCGACGAGGCCGGTTTCCGCGACGCCGTGCGCGCGGCCGTGCCTGCCGCCGCGGCCGGCGCACTGGTGACCTTCGGCATCGTGCCCTCGGCGCCGGAGACGGGGTTCGGCTATATCCAGGCCGGGGCCGGGGATGGCGTCCGGCCGGTACTGCGCTTCGTCGAGAAACCCGACGCGGATACCGCGGCGTCCTACCTGCAGGCCGGCGGCTATCTCTGGAACAGCGGCATGTTCCTGTTCCGCGCCTCGCGCTATCTCGCCGAGCTCGAACGCTTCCGTCCGGACATCCTCGCGGCGGTGCGGCGGGCGTTCGAGGACGCGGCGCGCGACGGCGATTTCATCCGGCTCGAGCGCGAGGCCTTCTCGGCCAGCCCCTCGGACTCGATCGACTATGCCGTGATGGAGAAGACCGCCGATGCGCGCGTGCTGCCGGTCGACATCGGCTGGAACGACGTCGGCTCCTGGTCGGCGCTGTGGGAGGTGAGCGAGCAGGACGAGCATGGCAACTCCCGCCATGGCGACGTCATCGCGGTCGATTCGCGCAACAGCTACGCCTACGCGCGGCGGCTGGTGGCGCTGGTGGGCGTGGACGACCTGGTGGTGGTGGAAACCGACGATGCCGTGCTGGTCGCGCGCAAGGACCGGGTGCAGCGCGTCAAGGACGTGGTGGCGCAGCTCAAGGCGGGACAGCGCAGCCACGCGGTCCTGCATCGCGAGGTGCACCGGCCCTGGGGCAGCTACGACTCGATCGACCAGGAGGACGGCTGCTTCCAGGTCAAGCGCATCAGGGTCAAGCCCGGCGCGCGGCTGTCGCTGCAGTCGCACCGGCACCGCGCCGAGCACTGGATCGTGGTGCGCGGCACCGCGCGCGTGACCCGCGACAACGACGTGTTCGAACTGCACGCCAACCAGTCGACCTACATCCCGCTCGGCGCGCGCCACCGGCTGGAGAACCCGGGCAGCGAGATGCTGGAGCTGATCGAAGTGCAGTCGGGCAGCTACCTCGGCGAGGACGACATCGTCCGCTACGAGGATGTGTACGGACGCTCGTAGGGGAGCGGCCGGGGAACCGCCAGCTCAGCCCGAATAGACCCGATAGCGCGGCAGGCCGACCGCAAGCGCCTCGCCCGTTGCCGGGGCCCGTGCGTCGGGCGAGGCCGCCAGATCGACCTCCAGGCATCCCGGCTGCCCCGGCAGGGACAACTCCAGGGTGATCCGGCCGGCATGGTGGCGCACGGCCGACACGCGCGCGATGAGTCCAGGGCCCGATGCGCCCGGCAGCGCGTCGTGCGGGCGCAGGTACAGGCGCGCCGGGCCGTCGCCGACGCCCGGCGCCGGGAAGGCGGCCGGTTGCCCGTCCACATGGAACATTCCGTCTCCGACCCGGCCGGCGACCACGCTGGCGCGGCCGATGAAGTCGAACACGTAGGCCGACGCCGGTGCGTCGTAGATCTCGCCCGGCGTGCCCACCTGCTCGATGCGCCCGTCGCGCAGCACCACCACTCGGTCGGCAAGCTCCAGTGCCTCGTCCTGGTCGTGGGTGACGAACACCGTGGTCTGCCCGGTCTGGTCGTGCAGCCGGCGCAGCCAGCGGCGCAGTTCGACCCGCACCTTGGCATCGAGCGCGCCGAAGGGTTCGTCGAGCAGCAGCACGGTCGGGTCGATCGCCAGGGCGCGCGCCAGCGCGACGCGCTGCTTCTGGCCGCCGGAGAGCTGCTCGGGATAGCGGCCGCCGTGGTCCGGCAACTGGATCAGCGCCAGCAGTTCGTCGACGCGGCGGCGGGGACCGGCCGCCGCTTCGACGAACTGCTGGCGCTGATCCAGTTGCCGGACCACGGCGGCCGCTATCCCGAGCAGCTCTCCGGCGGCCAGAAGCAGCGCGTCGCGCTGACGCGCGCCCTGGCGATCGACCCGACCGTGCTGCTG
>JAEXLY010000116.1 GCA_023444765.1 Pseudomonadota bacterium
CGATGCTCACCGCCACCGGCCGGCTGCGTGGCCGCGTGCGCGTCAGGCTCGCCGCCGCACCGTACCTGGCGCGCCTGGGCGAAGTGGACGCCGCGCTGGAGCAGGCGCTCGCGCCGCGCGAGCACGCGCTGCTGGGCCAGTTGCCCGACCTGCTCGCCGGCCACTTCGAGCGCATGCGCGTGCAGGCCGAAGCGGCCGGCACGGCGACCGATGCCTGGCTCGCCCGTTTCCGGCTCGACCTGCGCGACCTCCTGCTGGCCGAACTCGACCTGCGTTTCTCACCCATCCAGGCGCTGCTCGCCGCGCTTGGCACTGCCGACCCCACGCCATGACCCGACGCCTCTTTCCGATCCTCGCGCCCTGCATTTTCGTCGCCGGCCTCGCCGTCGTCGGCTGGATCGGCGCGGGCTATCTCGGCACCAGCCTGCTCGGCTTGGCCGTGGTGCTGCTGATCGCCGCCTGCTACCTGGCCGGCGTGCTGGACCTGCGCCGCCACCGCGCCGGCAGCGCGGCGCTGGCGGACGCGCTGGACGGGGCCGACGGCGCCATCGACCTGCCCGCCTGGCTGTCGCGGCTGCCAGCACCGATGCGCCAGCCGGTGCGGCTGCGCATCGAGGACGGCCGCGGCGCCCTGCCCGCCCCGGCGCTGGCGCCATCGCTGGCGGCGCTGCTGGTCCTGCTGGGCATGCTGGGCACCCTGCTGGGCATGATGGCGACCCTGCGCGGCACCGGGTTGGCGCTGGGCAGCGCGCTCGACCTCGAGGCGATCCGCGGCTCGCTGTCCACGCCGGTGCACGGGCTAGCCATCGCCTTCGGTACCTCGATCGCCGGCGTCGGCGCCTCGGCCGCGCTCGGCCTGCTCACCACCCTGGCGCGGCGCGAACGGCTGCTCGTCGCGCAGCGCTTGGACGTCGCCATCGCCGGCCCGCTGCGCGTGCACACGCAGGCGCATCGCCGCGAGCAGGCGTTCGACCTGCTGCAGCGCCAGGCCGACCTCATGCCCGCCCTGGTCGACCGCCTGCAGGCGATGTCCCAGGCCATCGAACAGCAGGCTGCCGCCTCCAGCGCCCAGCTGCAGGCGCGCCAGGACGCGTTCCACGCCGAGGTCGAACGCAGCTACACCGCGCTCGCCGCATCGGTGGGGCAGTCGCTCGCGGCCAGCGTGGCCGAAGGCAGCCGCGCCGTAGCCGACTCGCTGCAGCCGGTGGTGGCCGACACGCTCGCCGGCATGGCGCGCCAGACCGATGCGCTGCGCCAGACGGTGTCGGAGGCGGTGCAGCAGCAGGTCGCGCAGGTCGCCGCCGGATTCGAGTCCGCCAGCCGGCACGCCGCCGAGAGCTGGCGCGAGGCGCTGGCCGCCCAGCAGCAGGCCAACGAACAGCTCGCCGCCGGACTGGGCGGCCTGTTCGAGCGCGCCGCCGAGGCGCAGGAGCGGCGCGCATCCGAACTGCTGGAAGGCGTGTCCATGCGCATGGACGCCGTCGGCAACAGCGTGACGGCCGCATGGAACGAAGCGCTCGCGCGCCAGGAGGCGGTGGGCGACGCGCTGGCCAGGCGCAACGAGGACGCGTTCGCCAACGCGGCCTCCGGGCTGGAACGGCAGGCGTCCACGCTGGTGGCCGGGCTGCGGGAATCGGGCGACGCGCTGCAGGCGACGCTCGCCGCGCGCGACGAGGCGCGGCTGGCCGCGTGGAGCGAGCGGCTGGATGCGATGTCCAGCGACCTCGCCCGCCGCTGGGAGCGGGCCGGAGAGGACGTCGCCGGCCGCCAGCAGGCGATCTGCGAGACGCTCGAGCGCACCGCGACCGGGATCGCCACGCAGTCGCAGGCGCATGCCGATGCGACGATTGCCGAAGTCTCGCGGCTGGTGCAGACCGCCTCGGAAGCGCCGCGCGCGGCCGCGGAGGTCATCGCCGAACTGCGCCAGTCGCTGTCGGAGAGCATGGTCCGCGACACCGCCATGCTCGAGGAGCGCACCCGCCTGCTCGCGACCCTGGAAACCCTGCTCGACGCGGTGAACCACGCCTCGGGCGAGCAGCGCGCGGCGGTGGACGCGCTGGTCGCCACTTCGGCCGATCTGCTCGAACGCACCGGCACACGGCTGGCTGAGCGCATCGACGCTGAAGCCGCCCGCCTCGACACTGCGGCCGCGCAGCTCACCGGCAGCGCAATCGAGGTCGCCAGCCTGGGCGATGCCTTCGCCGCCGCGGTCGAGTCGTTCGGCGCCGCCAACGAGTCGCTGCTCGAGCGGCTGCAGCAGGTGGCGACCGCGCTCGACGGCTCGATGGCGCGCAGCGACGAGCAGCTGGCCTACTACGTCGCGCAGGCGCGCGAGGTGGTCGAGCTGAGCGTCTCCTCGCAGCAGCAGATCGTGGCCGGGCTGCAGCGCGTGGCCGGCAATGCGGAGGCCGCCGCGGCATGAGCCTGGAGATCGACCGCGACGGCGGCGACACCGCCACCATCTGGGCCGCCTTCGGCGACCTGATGGCGGTGATGCTGGGCGTGTTCGTGCTGATCCTGCTGGGCGTGGTCGGCATGCAGCTGCAGACCGCGACGAAGCTGGACGCCATCGAACGCGAACAGGCGCGCGTAGCCGCGCAGCGCGATGCGCTCGAGCGTGCGCTCGCCGCGCCGCTGGCGGCCGGGCGCGTGACCCTGGTGGACGGCCGCATCGGCATCCGCGGCAACCTGCTGTTCCCGCTCAACTCCGACGCGCTGCAGGACGAGGGGCGCGCCCTGCTGCGCGAACTCGCCGCGCCGCTCACGGCCTACCTGGGTGCGCGCGAGGAGATCCTGATGGTCAGCGGCTTCACCGACGACCGTCCCGTGCTGCAGGGCAACCGCCGCTATGCCGACAACTGGGAGCTGTCCGCGCAGCGCGCGCTCACCGTCACCCGCGTGCTGATCGAGGAAGGCCTGCCCGCCGATTCGGTGTTCGCCGCCGCCTTCGGCGCGCAGCAGCCGGTCGACTCCAATGCCGACGAGTCCGGGCGCGCGCGCAACCGTCGCGTGGAGATCGCGCCGATGCCGCGCCCGCGCAATCCGCAGGTCGCGGCAGATGGGCGATAGCGCGCCGCAGCTGCAGGCGATGCTGGCGACGCTGCGCGACGCAGGCACCGGCCAACGCGCGTGCCTGCGGCTGCACCGCATCCAGACGCTGGCCGCGCGCCTGTCCGGACTCGACGGGCGCGCGCGCGCGGTGCTGGAAAGCAGGCTGCATCAGCTGCTGCAGGACGCCCCGCCACCGACGCCGGATGGAGCATCTTCGCCTTCAACGGAGGCCGCTGCCGGGAACGGGCTGGCCGCACTGAGGCAACTGCGGTCGGAACTGCGCGCACGTTCCGGCGCGTCTTTCGCCAGCCTGGCCCGTTCTGCCCCCATGCCGGAGGCCACGGGCGACGGGGTTGCGCCGGCTGCGGACGCGCATCCCGCCCCGCTCCCCGCCCTCGAGGCCGCGCGCCAGACCTGGGCGCGGCTGCGCATGGACGACCACCTGCGCCACGTGATGGCGGAGGTTCCCGACGACGCCGGACCGATGCATTCGACGGTGCTCGTGCATCGCGCCATCGCCGTCATGCAAGAGGCTGCCCCCGGCTACCTGCAGCACTTCCTCGGCTACGCAGATGCGCTGGCGACGCTGGAGCGGCTGTGCCCGCTCCCGGCCACGGCGTCGCCGGCGCGGACGCCAAGAAGCCGGGCGGCAGTGCCGAGCGCATCGCCCAGCGCGGGCACGCGGTCGCGCAGGCGCGGCAGGTCGCGACGGGATTGAGACGGCGGCGCGGGCGATGTCGCGCCGCCCGCGGAAGTCGGTGCATTCCGTTCGACTTGCTCGCGCAGACCTCCCGTGCCGCGGCACCGCCCCGCGCCCCGGATGCCTGGACATGGAGGAAACCACACATGAACGCGATGGCGGAACCTGCGGCAGTTCAGCTGCCATTCCCCGCTTCCGGACGGTGCCTCCACGCACGCATTCGGATCATTGCCGCGTGCCGCTCAAGGCATGCGATGCGCCGCCCCCATGCGCCCGCTCCTCGTTGCCCTTCTCGCCTGCGCCAGCGTTTCCACCTGCGCGCTGGTGTCCTCGTCCGGCTCTGCTGCAGCCTCGACCGGCGTGGCCCGCTGCGCGATGCCGGACGGCACCCACGCGTACACCAATGTTTCGTGCGACCGGCTTGGGGGTCGCCACGCCGCACTCCCCGCCGACGTCCAGAACCGCCTCCGCAGCGAGCGGCGCCGCGAAGCGCTGATGACAGGCGCATCCATGCCAGCCGCCGAAGGCCTGCTCGCAGACCTCCCCACAGAATTCCGCCGGCCAAGCGGACGAGGTTGTGCGACTTCACCCAGGCAGCTGGCGGCCGACCTGCGTGCGTCGATGGCGCAGGGAGACGTGAATCGCATCGCTGAAAGCTTCGACTGGGCCGGCATGTCGCATGAACAGGCGATGCGGATGATGGCGCGGATCCAGCGCCTGCGCGGGGTCTCGCTGGTCGGCGCGGAGTTCTTCGGCGCGTCCTATGGCGCGGACCAGTATGCGTCCGCGAGTGGGACGTTGCAGGTGGTTCTGCAGGAGCAGGGCGCCCCCCGGGTCACCGATTTCGATGTCCGGCGCAATGCCGGTTGTTACTTCCTGCAGCACAGCTGGTCCGTCTGACCCTGGCGATGACCGGCGCCGGGGCGTCGTCGCTTCGGTCGATATGCAGGGCTGGTCGCCTCCGGGAGGCGATCGAAGGCGAATGGTTCTCCCGGAAGCTGCCCAGCCTCGGAACCCGGCGTTGGTCCCCAACGCTTCGCAGACGCGGACGTCATGGCCCGGCTTCCTCGTTGCCAGCCAACCCGACGGCGGCCGGCAACGAGTATGGAACGCGAAGCGGAATCTTCCGCGCGCCAGCATCAGGAACGCCGAAGCAGACCCCATGCCGCCAGCGCCACCGCACCGATTCCCACGGCAGCCATCGCCGCCTTCGCCGGGGACCGGCGCGCGTCCTCGCACAGTCCCTCCACCACGTTCACGCGGTCGGCGGCGATCAGCATGAGCCAATGGCCGATGTCGTTCTCGCTGCGGCGGAATGCGGCGCGGCGGATCGCGCCGCTCAGACCCTTCGGCGGCAGCCGGGTGCCGAACGTGCGCGAATGTTCCGGCCGTTCCACCGACTTGAGGACTTCGACCGTCATCGGCTGCTGCGGCGGCGGGTCGCTCCAGGGCACATCGAGGCGCGGGGGCGTGCGCTCCATCGGCACCGCGGGCCGGTTCTCGAGCGGAAGGTCGGAGCCCCAGCCGGGGATGTGGGCATAACTGGCGTTGGTGTTGTCCATGTCGTTCTCCTGGCGCTCGCTCATGCCGCGTCCCGCGCTGTGGGCGGGATCAGCACCGGCTTGATGCAGTTGTCGCGCTTGTTGACGAAGATGTCGTAGGCGTCGGCCACGTCCTCGAGCGGGATACGGTGGGTGATGATCTCGCGCGGCGAGATGTGGCCGGCGCGGATGTGTTCGATCAGGCGTGGCAGGTGCCGCTTCACGCTGGCCTGGTTCATGCGCAGCGTCAGGCCCTTGTTCACCGCATTGCCGATCGGGATCATGTTGAACGTCGGGCCATAGACGCCGACGATCGAGATTCGCCCGCCCTTGCGTACGCTGTTGATCGCCCAATGCAGGGCGATGGGCGATCCGGCCTGGATCATCGCGATCTTGCCGGTGAAGCTGTGGAAGGCGCTGCCGCTGGCATCGCAGCCCACCGCGTCGATGCACACGTCGGCGCCGAGCCAGTCGGTCATCTTCTTCAGGTGGGTCGCCATGTCGTCGACCTCGCGGAAGTTCACCGTCTCGGCATGTGCGAACTTCCTGGCGAACTCCAGCCGGTAATCCTCGCAGTCGACCACGATCACCCGCCCCGCGCCGAAGAACCAGCTGCTCTTCGCCGCGAACAGGCCGACCGGACCGGCACCGAACACCACCACCGTGTCGCCCTCGCGGATGCTGCCCATCTCCGCGGCCTGGTAGCCGGTGGGGAAGGCGTCGGTCAGCAGTACCGCGTCCTCGACATGGATGTCGTCCGGGATCACGGTCGGCCCGACATCGGCGAACGGCACGCGCACGTACTCCGCCTGGCCACCGTCGTAGCCGCCGGCGGTGTGGGTATAGCCGTAGAAGCCACCCATCGCGCTGGCCTGCGAATTGACGTTGTGGCAGTTGCCGTAGAGTTCCTTCTGGCAGAAGTAGCAGCTGCCGCAGAAGATGTTGAAAGGCACCAGCACACGGTCGCCGACCTTCAGGTTCTGGACGGACGGCCCGACTTCCTCCACCACCCCGCAGAACTCGTGGCCGATGATCGAGCCCACGCGCGTGTCCGGCACCAGGCCATTGTAGATGTGGATGTCCGAGCCGCAGATGCATGAACGCGTCACGCGCACGATGGCGTCGTTGGGATGCTCGATCTCGGGCTCGGCGACATGTTCGATGCGCATGGTGCGCGGACGCCGGTAGGTGGTGGCCAGCATGCGGTTCTCCGGGGGACGGCAGGACCGTGACCTTCCCGCATTGCCGGTGAACGCAACGCGTGGGTTGCGTCGAGATCGCGTGAGCCGCGTTCAGGGACGCCAGTTGGCGTTGTTCTCCCAGAACTCGACGCTGCGCAGGTAGGCCGCGCGATCGAGCGGCACGCCGGAACCGCCCTCCTCGACGCCGAGTGCATTGCGCATCATCGTGATCGGGGCCATCGGAATCTCCTCCGGCGCCGCGGTGTAGAGGCAGCCCACGATGCCCCAGTCGCCGTCGATCGGCGCGCCTTCCTTGGCCATCTGGGCCGCGCTGTAGAGGATGACCACGAAATACCCGGCCACCGGCGGTTCCACGCCTTCGAACCAGCGCACCAGCACCGGGATTTCGTCCTTGGTGCGCGCCTCGTAGGCCGAGCGCAGCAGATGGCGGTTGTCCGCCTGGATGGGCACGGTCAGGCAGCGCGTGGAGGTCCAGTTGCGGTGCACGTGCAGGCGGCAGAACGGCGCATAACCCGGCAGCACCTTCAGCGGCGCCTCGTCGTTGATGCGCCGCTCGAACTGCTCTGGGGTGCAGTCGCGGACGGTGTTGCCGCGTGGCTCGCGGGGAAACAGCCGGGTACGGGCGAAGGGCGTGAGGACGATGCGCATGCGGGCAGGGTGCGGGGTGGGGCCGGCAGCTTAGCCGCTCGCGCAGCCACGGCGTGCCTGGTCCGCCCGCCACCGGATCCCCTGCCTGTCCCGCCACCGATGCCACGCGGCGGAGAGCCTCGGCCCCGCCGCTGCCCGCGGTCCGGACCGCGGGTGTGCCCAGCGGTCGCAATGAGCGACGCGCCCGTCCGGATCCGGAGGCCGGCACCGTTCGCTACAGAACTCTAATCATCCATCGCGATATAGAGATATAATACCTCCACACCGCCCGGGCCGCGCCGCATGACCCCGATCAGCTTCGAGTTCTACCCGCCCAAGACCGACGAGCAACGCGCCCAGCTCGCGCGCACCGTGGACAGGCTCAAGGCCCACGCGCCCGAGTACGTGTCGTGCACATTCGGGGCCGGCGGCTCCACGCTCAGCTACACGGCCGACACCATCCAGGCCCTGCTCCGCGACCACGGGCTCGACGCGGCGCCGCACTTGTCCTGCGTCGGCGGCACCCGCGACGAGATCGCGGCCCTGCTGGAGACCTACCGCGACCTGGGCTGCCGGCGCATCGTGGCCCTGCGCGGCGACCTGCCCTCCGGCATGGGACAGCCGGGCGACCTGCGCTACGCCGCCGACCTGATCGGTTTCATCCGCGAACGCCATGGCGACCACTTCCACATCGAGGTGGGTGCCTATCCCGAGACCCATCCGCAGGCCGAGGATGCGCTGGCGGACCTGCGCCATTTCAAGGCCAAGGTCGACGCCGGCGCCGATGCGGCGATCACCCAGTACTTCTACAACGCCGACGCCTACTTCCACTTCGTCGACGCCGTGCGCGCGCTGGGGGTCGAGGTACCGATCGTGCCGGGCATCATGCCGATCTCGAACTTCGCCCAGCTGCGCCGCTTCTCCGAGCAGTGCGGCGCCGAGATACCGCGCTGGATCGGCCGCCGGATGCAGGCCTTCGGCGACGACGCCGAGGCGATCCGCGAGTTCGGCGCCGACGTGGTGGCCCGGCTGTGCGAGCGGCTGGTCGCCGGCGGTGCCCCGGCGCTGCACTTCTACACCCTCAACCTGGCCCGGCCCACCCAGGCCGTACTCGCGCGGATGGCCTGACAGGCGCCGATCGCGGTGATGTTCCGTACGCGTCGCTGAATCCGCGACCCGATGCCCTTCCCGCCCGCAGGAGCCGGCGCTAGGCTGCGCCGATGCGCTCCATCCTGCCGGCATGCTGCTTGGTGTTGTTGCTGCCGATGGCGGGCGTCGAGGCCCAGGCGGAGATCCGTCGCTGCCAGACGGCGGACGGTGGACACGTCTATACCGACCGACAGTGCGGCGACCTGGGAGCCACCGAGCGCGCTCCGCGCCAGAGCATGGTGCAACAGGGCGGGCGGCTGATACGGCGCGACTGCAGCCGCAACCTCCAGGACCTGGTGTTCGAGCTGACTGCCGCGATCGACAACCGCGACGTCAACCGGCTGGCAGGCATCTACCACTGGCCGGGCACCTCGACCCGCAGCGCCCACGCCATCATGGGGCGCCTCGACGGCATCGTGAACCGTCCGCTGGTGGGCATCGTCCCGGTGCAGCCGCCCCCGCCGGCACCGGTCGTGCCGGCCAGCCCACTGGGCTGGCGCAGCGCCGACCGGACGCAGGCTCCGGCAACCGCCGCGGCGGAGCCGTCGCCCGCTCCGCTGCCGCACTCGGTGCTGGCGGCCGCCGGACGCACCAGCCAGCCCCGGCGCGCGCCCACCGGACTGGTGGTGGAGCAGAGCATGAGCGATCGCGTCACCCCCCTGCAGACGCTGTTCTCCCTGCGCCGCCATCTCGATTGCTGGTGGGTGACGCTCTAGCCCGGCCGCAGCCGCCGTTGGCGAGGCCCGGGCGCCCGCCCTGCGCGCCGACCTGCCCCATCGGGCAGAATGACGGTTTCAAACGTATCGAGGGGTTCCATGCAGTACCCGCAATGGATCTGGCACAACGGCGGCATCAAGCCCTGGGCCGAGGCGACCACGCACGTGATGTCGCACGCGCTGCACTACGGCTCGTCGGTGTTCGAGGGCATCCGCTGCTACGAGACGTCCAAGGGTCCGGCGATCTTCCGGCTGAACGACCACAACAGGCGCCTGTACCAGTCGGCGAAGATCCACGAGATCGACATCCCCTACCCGCTGGAGCAGATCAACGCCGCCTGCCGCGAGGTGATCGCGGCCAACGGCAACACCACCGACTACCTGCGCCCGGTGGCCTACCGCGGTCTCGGCGGCTTCGGCCTGTCGGCGGAAACGCCGGTGGACGTCGCCGTCGCGACCTGGAAGATGGGCAAGTACCTGGGCGACGAGGCCCTGTCCGACGGCATCGACGCCTGCGTGTCGAGCTGGCAGCGCTTCGCGCCCAACACCATCCCGGCCGGCGCCAAGGCCGGCGGCAACTACCTGTCGGGCACCCTGGTCGCGCGCGAGGCGCGGCGCCTGGGCTTCGGAGAGGGCATCGCCCTGGCCTCCACCGGGCTGCTCAGCGAAGGTGCCGGCGAGAACCTGTTCCTGGTGTTCGACGGCGCGCTGCACACAACCCCGGTCAGCGCGGCGCTGCTCAACGGCATCACCCGCAACTCCATCATCACCCTGGCGCGGGATGCCGGGCTGCAGGTGATCGAGCGCGACCTGCCGCGCGAGTACCTGTACCTGTGCGACGAGCTGTTCATGTGCGGCACCGCGGCCGAGATCACCCCGATCCGTTCGGTCGATGGTCGCCAGGTCGGCGCCGGCAAGGCCGGGCCCGTGACGCGCCGGATCCAGGAACTGTTCTTCGGCCTGTTCGACGGCAGCACGCCCGACCGGCACGGCTGGCTGGAATCGGTGTAGACCGACCGCGCAGGCCGCCCCTCCCTCCCGGCGGAGGGG
>JAEXLY010000171.1 GCA_023444765.1 Pseudomonadota bacterium
CGGGGGGGGTTTTTGGTTATTCCAACACGGGGCGCGGGCCAACCCGGCGCCGTCTTCGTTTGAAGAGACCCGAGGCCGTGACAGCCCGCTTCCGGTCACCGCTTGCCGCCCCCGATCACCGACCACCAATCACCAATCACCACCCTATCCCATGTTCGACACCGCTCCCCAGCTCGACTGCGCCGGCCGCATCCTCCGCCTCGATCGCACGCGCGTGATGGGGATCGTCAACGTGACGCCGGATTCCTTCTCGGACGGTGGCGCGCACTTCGATGTCGATGCGGCGGTGGCGCACGGCCTGACGCTGGCGGAGGAGGGTGCGGACCTGCTCGACGTCGGCGGCGAATCGACCCGCCCTGGCGCAGGCGAGGTGCCGCTGGAGGAGGAGTTGCGGCGTGTGGTTCCGGTGATCGAGCGGCTGGCGCGCGAGACTTCGCTGCCGATCAGCGTCGATACGTCGAAGCCCGAGGTAATGCAGGCGGCGGTGCAGGCCGGCGCTGGCATGATCAACGACGTCCATGCGCTCCGCCGCGAGGGCGCGCTCGAGATGGCCGCCACGCTGGGTGTCCCGGTGGTGCTGATGCACATGCTGGGGGAGCCGCGCTCGATGCAGGATGCGCCGAACTACGACGACGTGGTCGGAGATGTGCACCGGTTCCTGGCCGAGCGCATCTTCGCCGCGGAGATGTCGGGGATCGAGAAGAAGCGGATCATCGTCGACCCGGGTTTCGGATTCGGCAAGACCACCGCGCACAACCTGGAGCTCCTGGCGAGGCTGGAACGTTTCCTCGAACTCGGCGCGCCGGTCCTCGCCGGGCTGTCGCGCAAGCGCTCGATCGGCGAACTGACGGGACGGGAAGGGCCGAAGGCGCGAATCCACGGTTCGGTGGCCGCACACCTGATCGCGGCGCAGCGCGGGGCGCGCATCGTGCGCGTGCACGACGTTGCCGCAACGGTCGACGCCCTCAAGGTCTGGGAGGCGGTGGCGGCAGTTCCCGAGCCCCGCAGGGCGGCCGGTGCGCCCGACATCAGCTGGCCCGACGCGGTCTGAACACCGGATGCGCTAGACAGTGCGGGTGGACGGGCAGCTGGCCGGACGGAGATAGCGATGGCGACGGGTTGGGCAGGCGACGGCGCGGTGCAGGACCAGATCGACGCCACGGTGAAGGACGCGATCAAGCGTGCGCGCAGCCAGCTGCCGCAGGGGCCTGCGCGCACGCATTGCGAGGAATGCGACGCGCCGATTCCCGAGGCACGACGCCAGGCGATGCCCGGGGTACGCCTGTGCATCGCCTGCCAGGAGGCCGAAGAGCGGGAGGAACAGTCGCACAGCGGCTATAACCGCCGCGGCAGCAAGGACAGCCAGCTGCGCTGATGCGCTAGAACCCCTTGCGCCTGAGCAGGTCCAGCTTCGCCTGGTAGCGCTCGGCGGCACCCTGGCCGGCCAGCGCCTGCGCGCGACGCAGCGCGGCGCCGGCCTTGCGGTATTCGCCAAGGTGCAGGTAGGCCCGTGCCAGGCCGTGGTGGAACTGGTGCTCGCCGTCGTACAGCGCGATGGCGCGCTTGTAGCGCCTGGCGGCAGCGGCATAGTCGCCCTGCTTCTCGTGTTCGGTCGCCAGCAGGAAATGGTGGAACGGGTTGCGTCGCTGGATGCCGTCGATGCGGTTGCGGAACTGGCGTTCCTTGCCGTGTTCTCCACGGGCAGCGTACAGGGCCGCCAGGTTCATCAGCGCGCCCTCGTGGGCGCTGCTCAGTTCGATCGTCCGGAGGAAATGGCGTTCCGCCTCGTCCTGCCGGCCCTCGCGCAACGCGAGCACGCCGGCATTGTTCCAGGCGGCCGGATACCGGTCGTCGGCCGCCAGCGCGGCGTCCATGTACGCGTGGGCATCCCGGTACAGGCCACGGGCGAGCAGGCTGGCGGCACGGTTGCTGTGGAAGATCGCGAGCAGGCGGTTGTCGTCGATCCGGCGCGGCGGCTCGCCGCTCAGGATGGAGTCGCTGGCGACATCGACCGAAAAGCGGCTGCCGCCGACGATCACGCCGGCATTGACGTGGTTGCTGAAGTACAGGGTGTCGCCTTCGCGATACCAGGTGAGCACCCGCGGAATCTCCTGACCGTGTGCCTGGATGCCCAGTTCACGGGCGAGCGCGATGGTGAGCAGGGTGAACGTCAGGCAGTTCGCCTTGCGGGTCTGGTAGGCCTCGGCGACGGTGTAGTCGGCGTCGTGCTCGTAGGTCATGCCCAGCCCGGCCGGATCGAACAGGAAACGCACCAGTGCGGTCAGGCGTTGCTGTTCCGAATAGCCGCCCGCCCTGGCGACCTGCGCCTGCAGCGCCTCGCGCAGGGGCAGCGGAATGGCGAGCACTTCCTCCATGGCCGGTGGCGGTGGCACCGGTGCAGCCGTTGGAACGGCGACTGGCGCAGCCACGGGCGCAGCTGCAGGATAAGCCGGGGACGGGGCGACCGCGGGCGCAAGCGCGAATGCGATGCCGAGCAGGGAAGCGAACATGGCGGGCCTCCGATGGCAGGTGCCCGTGGCCAGTGTACGCCGCGCCCGGCGGCCGCGTTGCTGCGCTGCGCAAGCAGTTCCGGGGGATTCATCCTGCGGCGCGCGGACCCGGGAGCAGGGCTCGCGCGCCGGCTTGGAGCACCGCCGCTGTCCCGCAGGGTCAGTCGAGCAACTGCAGCCCCAGGATCACGCCCAGGACAGCGGCCAGCACCGTGTAGTCGCCCCGGTCGTCGCGACGGCCGTAGCGGTAGCGACTGTGGTAGCCGTCTTCGTAACCGCGTTCGAAGCCCTGGCGGAAGTAGTGGGCGTACTGGTCGTGGGCGATGTAGCGGCCGCTGTAACCGTAGCTGGCGTCGAGGTAGCCGTAGCTCCCGCGATGGTCGTAGCGCCAGCCGTCCTCGCGGTCGGCGCGTCCGGCGCGCAGGCCCTCGCTGTAGCCGCGACGGACGGCTTCCCGCATCAGGTCGGCCCCGTAGCGGTTGGTCTGGTACCAGCGCCCGCCGTAGCTGTAGCGGTAGCTGGCAGGGGTGTAGTAGTACGGGTCGCGCCCGTAGTCGTAGGGCGTGGCGCGCCAGCGGCGTTCCTGTTCGCGCAGCCGCGCCTCGTAGTCGCGCTGGTAGCGGTACTGGGCCATGCGGCGCTGCTGCTGCAGCATGCGCGCGCGCTCGGCGTTCCGCTGCTCGGCCATGCGCTGCTGGCGTTCGCGGTCGCGACGGAACTGTTCGGCACGCTGGCGCTCGGCGCGGATCATCGCGTCCTGCTGCTGGCGGTCGATGTGGCGGGCGGCGTCGCGGCTGCGCTCGTCGCGGCGGGGCTCGCGGGCCAGTTCGCGGCGCGGGAGGGAGGTGGAGAGCGCCTGCCGGGACGGTTCGCCATGCCGCGTCTGCTCGCGCACGACCTGCGCCTGGCGCCGCGCGCGCTCGTCCCGCTCGCGCCGGTCCGCTTCCGCCTGCCGGGTCTGTGCACGAAGGCGCTGCTGGTCCTGTCCGGCGGCCTGCGCGCGCTGCGCCTGGCCCCGGACGGCCTGATCACGTTGCACCTGGCTTTGCCGCGCGTCCTCGATGCGCCGGCGCGCCTGTTCGCGTTGCAGCGCCTGTTGCTGCATGCGCAGGTCGTCCTGCCGGTCCCCTGCGTTCTGCCGGCGGCTGCCGTCCGCGCGCTGCGAGCCCTCCCGGCGCCGCTCCGCGTCCCGCCCGGGACGGGGCTGTGCAAGCGTCCGCTGCGGCGGCCGGGCGTCCTGCGCGTCACGATCGGCTCCGCGCTGC
>JAEXLY010000306.1 GCA_023444765.1 Pseudomonadota bacterium
CCGCCATGGGGCGCGGGGGGCCAGGGGCAGGCTGCGCACCGCCCCGCCGAGCGCCGTCGCCAGCGCCTCGGCCTGGCGTGCGTTGCCGGCGCGGCCGTCGCTGAGCGCCCAGATTTGGCGGGAATCAGGGGCTGCGGGCGCAGATCGTTCCATTCTGACGACCATCAGTTGCGGAGGAGCGTTCAAAGCAACGCACATGGAACACTACACTGTGGCATTCCGCCACTGCCCTGACGCCCATGACCGCATTGCCCGACCCGTCCCTCGACCAGCTGTTCCGCCAGGCACGCACCCACAATGCATTCTCGGGCGAGATCGACGACGCCCTGCTGCGGCAACTCTACGACCTGGTCAAGCTCGGCCCGACCGAAGCCAATGCCTGCCCGGCCCGGTTCGTGTTCGTGCGTTCCCCCGAGGCCAAGGCCAAGCTGGGGCCGGCGCTGAGCGAGGGGAACCACGCCAAGACCATGGCCGCGCCGGTGACGGTGATCGTGGCCCACGACCTGCGTTTCTACGACAAGCTGCCGGTGCTGTTCCCGCATGTGGACGCCAAGTCCTGGTTCGAAGGCTCGCCGGAGGAGCGGCTGCAGCGGGTCGCGCTGCGCGGTTCGAGCATGCAGGCGGCGTATCTGATCATGGCCGCGCGCGCGCTCGGGCTCGATACCGGGCCGATGAGCGGCTTCGACAACGCGAAGGTGGACGAGGCCTTCTTCAAGGGCACCAGCATCCGCTCCAACATCCTGGTCAACCTTGGCCAGGGCGACGCGGCGGCGCTGTACCCGCGCTCGCCGCGTCTGCCCTTCGACGAGGCCGCACGAATCGAATGACGCATGATTCCTGCCGCGGGCGGCCTGTCGTCCGCGGCGCACTCCGCTAGACGCAGCGCGCACGGACGGGCGACAACGCCGTCCCCCCCCTTCCAGAGGATCACACCATGCACAACGCATCCAGGCTCCTGCTCCCCTTCGCCCTGACCCTGGCGCTGGCCGCCTGCCAGCAGGCCGACTCCCCCGCACCCGCCGATGCCGCCGCACCGGCGCCGGTCGCGGACGGCGCGGAGGCGCCCAGCGCCGCTCCGCAGGCGGCGGTCGAGGGCGTGTCCGGCACCTACGTGATCGACCCCACGCATACCACCGTCATCGCGCAGTGGAGCCATTTCGGCTTCTCCAATCCGGTCGCCAACTTCGGCGATGCCGAAGGCCGCATCGTCTACGACGCCGACAACCTCGCCGCGTCGTCGGTCGAGGTGACGTTGCCGCTGTCGGGGCTGAACTCGTTCGTCGCCGACTTCGACAAGCACCTGCGCAGCGCGGACTTCTTCGAGGCCGAGAGGTATCCGGCAGCCACATTCCGCAGCACCGCCGTCGAGGCCGCCGGGTCCGGCCGGCTCAAGGTCACCGGCGATCTGACGATCAAGGACATCACCCGGCCGGTGGTACTGGACGTGACCATGAACCGCTTCGCCGAACATCCGATGCTCAAGCGGCCGGCCGCGGGCTTCGATGCCACGACCACGATCAAGCGCAGCGATTTCGGGGTGGGCGCCTACGCCCCGAACGTAAGCGACGAAGTGGAGATCCGCATCACCACCGAAGCGGTGGTGGCCGCGCCGGAAGACGAAGCAGCGGCGGGCTGAGGCACGACGACACGCGCTCGGCCGGCCTGCGGCCGGGCGCGGGCATGCCGGCAGGCTGGACCGCCGGCATGTCGTCCCCTCGGGCCGGGCCGGCGATGGGCCTGGAGCTGCCGCCCGTCCCGGGGCGCACGGGGACGGCGTCGGCCCGGCTCGTGCACAGCGCGGCCATCCTCACGCTCACGTCGACCATGTGCGCCGCGCTAGAATGCGGTGGTTCCTCCGGATTCCGCACGCCATGACCGCCACGCAGCCCCAGACCACGCAGGCCAACGCGCAGACCCGCTACGAAGTCCGTCGCGGCGACCTGCCGCTGAGCTGCCCGCTGCCGTCGATGGCCCTGTGGAACTCGCATCCGCGGGTGTACCTGCCGATCGAGGCCGATGGCGGCGAGGCCGACTGCCCCTACTGCGGCGCGCACTTCGTCCTGGTCGATTGAGGCGCCGGGCGGCACGCGCATGCCGCGCCCGCTGACGGTCGTGCAGCTGCTGCCGGCGCTGGAGTCCGGCGGCGTCGCGCGCACCTCCCGCGAGATCGCCGACGCGCTGGTGCGTGCCGGCCATCGTGCCATCGTGGTCTCGGCGGGCGGCCGCCTGGTGCCCACGCTGCGTGGACTGGGCGCCGAGCACGTCGCGCTCGACATCGGCCGCAAGTCGCCGCTGGTGCTGCGGCACGTGCCCGCCCTGCGCCGGCTGTTCGCCGACCAGCGCGTGGACATCGTGCACGCACGCTCGCGACTGCCTGCGTGGATGGGGTGGCGCGCGCTGGCAGGCATGCCGCGCCAGGCGCGGCCCCGGTTCGTCACCACCGTGCACGGCCTCAACTCGCCCTCGCGCTACAGCGCGGTCATGGCGCGGGGCGAGCGGGTGATCTGCGTGTCGCGCACGGTCCGCGACTATGTGCTGGCCCACTATCCGAAGACCGATCCGCTGCGCCTGCGGCTGGTGCCGCGCGGTATCGATCCGGCCGACTTCCCGCGCACGCCCGGCCCCGATCGCGAGGCGCGCGCCGCCATCGCAGCGCAGCACGGGGTCCTGGGCGGCGACGGACCGCTGCTGCTCCTGCCCGGGCGCGGCACCCGGCTCAAGGGCCACGCCGATGCGCTGGCGCTGCTGGCCGGGCTGCGTGCCGGCGGCCTCGACGCGAGACTGTGGATGCCGGGTGCGCGCGAGCCGGGTCGCGAGCGCTACGTCGCCGAACTGGAGCGGGAAGCCGCGCGCCTGGGCATCCTCGATGCACTCGCCATCACGCCTCCCACCAGCGCCATCGCTTCGGCCTATGCGGCCAGCGACCTGGTGCTGCAGCTCTCGCGCAAACCCGAAGCCTTCGGCCGCACCGTGATCGAGGCGCTGGCCTGCGGCCGTCCGGTGCTGGGCTGGGAGCATGGCGGCAGTGGCGAACTGCTGCGCGAACTGCTGCCTGCCGGAGCCGTGGCGCCGTTCGACGCACCGGCGCTCGCGCTGGCGGCACGGACCCTGCTCGCACGCGCGCCGGCGCTTCCCGATACCATCCCCTACACCCTCCAGGCGATGCAGGACGCCACCCTGTCGGTCTATGACGAACTCCGCGACGATCCCGCCGCCTTCCCCGCGCGCTGAAGCGCCGCCCGCCGGTTGGCGCTGGGCGCCGCACTGGGTGCTGGCGTTCGTGGCGCTGTGGCCGGCGCCCGGCTATGCGGAAGGTGTGATGGTGCTGGGCGCGCTGGCCGCGATCGTGCATCTGGTCGTAGGCCGATTCCGCGGCGGCATGCGCCTGCTCAGCCACCAGGCCTGGGCGCTGACAAGCGTGCTGTTCTGCGCCTACTGGCTGCCGCAACTGGTGTCGTCCTTCGATGCGCTCGATCACGGCCGGGCGTTCCGCGAGTCGCTGGTGGACCTGCGCTATCTGCCGTTCCTGTGGCTCGCGGCCTCGGCCGTCGCCAGTTCGCACGGGCGCCGCGTCACGTTCGGTGGCCTGGCCGTGATCGTGCTGGTCTGGACGCTGGATGCGCTGGCGCAGGTGGCGACCGGCACCAGTCCGTTGTTCTGGGGCATCGACTCGCTCAAGCAGGCGATCAGCGGGCGGCCGATGTGCAGCGTCGAGGAGCTCGCGCTTGCCGATCGCCTCGGCGGCGTGCTCGGCCCGTGCAACCTCAAGCTCGGGGTGGTGCTGGCCAGCCTGTCGCCGTTCGCGCTGTACCTCGCCGGCAGGCGTCTGGGCAGTGGCGGCTGGATCGTCGCCGCGCTGCTGGTCGGCATCGTGGTGCTGTTCGCCGGCTCGCGGGCGTCCTGGATCACCTACGCGCTGGTGCTGGCGGCCAGCGGCTGGAGCCTGCTGGGCTGGCGCAGGCTGCTGGGCGTGTTCGCCGCAGGCGCGATCGCGCTGGCGGCGCTGGCGTGGTTCTCGCCGCAGGTGCAGCAGCGTGTCGCGCGGACCGCCCAGGCGTGGAGTGTCGAGGGCGGCGAAGGCGTGGACACCGCGCTGTCGGGACGCACCCGCATCTGGGGCGCGGCACTGTGCATGGCGCGCGAGCATCCGTTCAACGGAGTCGGCGCGCGCGGTTTCCGCCAGGCCTTCCCCGACTGCGACCCGGAGCCCGGCGAGCCGGCGGCATGGGGCGAGGGCCCGGCCTTCCACGCCCACCAGCTGGTGCTGGAAGTGCTGAGCGAGACCGGGCTGTTCGGACTGCTGCTGTGGCTCGCGGGCGCCGCGATGGCATGGCGTGCATGGCGTTTCGCCGGTGCCCCGGCGCGCGACCGGGCGCGCCCGGCGATGCTGGCGCTGGCGGTCACGGTGTTCCCGCTCAACACCCACCTGGCGTTCTATTCCACCTTCTGGGGCGGGCTCACCCTGTTGCTGGCGGCGCTCTATGCCGGCAGCCTGCTGGCCGGGCGCGACGACGCCGGGGCCGCCTAGGTGTGGAGCTTCAATAGGTTGTTTTGGCTGAGCCGCAGTCTGGAGATCGGGGCCAGGCCGCCGGCGGCGGTGTGAGGCCGATGCCAGTTGTAGTGATGGAGCCAGTCGCCCAGGGCCGCCTGG
>JAEXLY010000294.1 GCA_023444765.1 Pseudomonadota bacterium
GGGTGAACGCCCGGCGACGTGCCGGGCGGCGCGCTCGCTGCGCCCAGGACCGGGGGTTCTGCCGGCAGCCTGCGGTCGTGCTCCGACCCGGAAGCGGAGGTTCAGCGCCTGCGCAGCATTCCCACGACCATCAGGATCACGATCGCGCCGACCAGCGAGGCAAGGAACCCGACCTTCTCGCCGGGCGCGTACCAGCCCATGGTCCGGCCGAACCAGCCGGCCAGCAGCGCCCCGCCGATGCCCAGCAGCGTGGTCAGGATCAGGCCCATGCGGTCTCGGCCGGGCTTGAGCAGGCGCGCAAGCAGCCCGACCACCAGGCCAACGAGGACGATCCACAGCCAGCTGCTGCCGCCGAAGACGCCTTCCATCCGGTTCCCCTGTCGCGTTGTCGATGGATCAAGGCTGGCAGGACCGGCGCGATTGCGCCAGCCCCGCCACCGCAGCGCCTCAGCAGCAGCCGTGATCGCCGTGGCGCGTGCCGCTGTCGGGCGCCACCGCCACGCCAGTGGTCTCGCCGCGCTGGTTGGCCAGGTGATGCTCGGCGATCACCCGCGCCACCGAGGCGGTGACCTTCTTGCCCATCGGGATGTGCAGGAACTCGTTGGGGCCGTGCGCGTTGGAGTGCGGGCCGAGCACGCCGGTGATCATGAACTGCGCGCCGGGGAACTTCTCGCCCAGCATCCCCATGAACGGGATCGAGCCGCCTTCGCCCATGTACATCGCAGGCTGGCCGAAGAACTCCTGGCTGGCCGCATCGATCGCGCGGGTCAGCCAGGGCGACTGTGCCGGCGCGTTCCAGCCGGTGGCCGCTTTCTCCAGCGCCAGCGTGACCTGCGCGCCATCGGGCGGATCGCGCAGCAGTTCGGCCTGCAGCAGCTCGCCCGCGCGCTTGCCGTCCACCGTGGGCGGCAGGCGCAGCGACAGCTTGACCGCGGTATTCGGACGCAGCACGTTGCCGGCAGAATCCAGCGAGGGGATGCCGCCGACGCCGGTCACCGACAGCGCGGGACGCCAGGTGCGGTTGAGCACCAGTTCGGCGAGGTCGTCGGCCATCGGGCGCAGGCCCGGCACCAGCGGGAACTTGTCGTAGATGGCGGTGTCCAGCACCTCGGCCGCGCGCCGGGCCTGTTGCAGGCGCTCGTCCGGCACCTGCGCATGCAAGCCTTCGAGCAGGATGCGCCCGGTCTTCTCGTCCTCGATGCGCGAGAGCAGCTGGCGCAGCAGGCGGAAGCTCGAGGCCACCACGCCCGAGGCATCGCCCGAGTGCACGCCTTCCTCCAGCACCTTCACCGTGAGGTTGCCGCCGGCCAGCCCGCGCAGCGAGGTGGTGCACCAGAGCTGGTCGTAGTTGCCGCAGCCCGAATCCAGGCACACCACCAGTGATGGCTTGCCGATGCGGTCGGACAGATGGTCGACGTAGGCGGGCAGGTCGTAGCTGCCCGACTCTTCGCAGGCTTCGATCAGCACCACGCAGCGCGCGTGGGGGACCTGCTGCTCCTGCAGCGCCATCACCGCGGCCAGCGAACCGTAGATCGCGTAGCCGTCGTCCGCGCCACCGCGGCCGTACAGCCGGTCGCCACGCAGGACCGGCTTCCAGGGGCCGAGGTCATCGTCCCATCCGGTCATCTCCGGCTGCTTGTCGAGGTGGCCGTACAGCAGCACGCAATCGTCGTCGCTGCCGCCATGCGCTGCCGGGATGTCGATGTAGATCAGGGGAGTGCGACCCTGCAGCTGCACGACTTCGACCTGCATGCCCGGGATCGCCTGGGCGCGTGCCCAACCGGCCATCAGCTTCACCGCTTCGGCCATGTAGCCGTGCTGCTCCCAGTCGGCGTCGAACATCGGCGACTTGTTGGGAATGCGGATGTACTCGACGAGCTGGGGAACGATCTCGTCGTCCCACTTCGCGCCGACGTAACGGTCGATCCTGCTGGCGTCCATGGTGCATGTCCGGTGTGCGAAAAACAGGATTCTATCGCGCGCGGCGTGTAGGGGTTTTCCCACGGGTTGTCGAGGCGTAGCCCTGCGCAGGTCCGGCGGATGCGGCGACGGCGCGCGCCCCGCCAGGCAGGCAGAGTGTGTACACCGGCAGCGGCAAGGCGCCGGCGGCAAGGAAACCGACTTCACTTCAGGAGATCCGACATGAACATGTTCAAGGCCCTGCTTTCGACCTGTGCGCTGTCGTTGCTGCTCGCCGGCAGCGCGCTGGCCAGCGAGAAGGTCAACATCAACACCGCCGACGCGGCCACGCTCGACCGCGTGCTCCACAACGTCGGCGCGGCCAAGGCCGAAGCCATCGTCGCCCACCGCAAGGCCAACGGGCCGTTCCAGAGTCCGGAGCAGCTGGCCCAGGTGAAGGGCATCGGCCTGCGCACCGTGGAGCAGAACCGCGACCGCATCGTCGTGTCCGCCCCGCGCGCGGCCACGCCCGCCGCCGGCGCGGCCGCTGGCCGCAACACCGCGCAGACGCGCTGACCCAGTCGGCTGCCGCGCAGGGACGTGCGGCAGCGACGGGAGCAGGGATGCTCCGGGGACCGGCCGGAGGCCGCC
>JAEXLY010000317.1 GCA_023444765.1 Pseudomonadota bacterium
CAACGTGTCGCCGCGCCAGCTGCGCGCAGGCGACCTGGCGACGCTGGCCGAGGCAGTGCTGCGCGAGACCGGCCTGGCGCCGCAACAGCTGCACATCGAGCTCACCGAGACCGCGGTGATCGCCGACGAGGCACGCGTGAGCAGCGTGCTGGCACGGCTGCGCAACAGCGGGGTCAAGGTCTGGCTCGACGACTTCGGCACCGGCTTCTCCGGCCTGAGCCACCTGCGCCGGGTTCCTGTGGACGGCGTGAAGATCGATCGCAGCTTCATCGCCGACGTGCTGCGCGACCCGGACGACCTCGCGCTCACCACCGCGATCATCGCCATGGCCCACTCGCTCGGCATCCAGGTGGTGGCCGAAGGGGTGGAGAAGGAGGGCCAGTACGCCATCCTGCGCGAGCGGGGCTGCGACATGGCGCAGGGCTACTGGCTGGGCCACCCGGTCGCCAATGCGGAGTTCGTGCGGCTGCTCGGCTGAAGCCGGGGGCGGCAACGTGATGGTGCGTGCCCGGTCCCGGTGCGCGCGTCAGTGGGGCCGTCGGGCGCCGTGCCCGCGGCGCATCACGCGAACAGGCCGCCCAGCCACTCGCCGGTCACTGCCGCCAGCGTCCCGCTGAGGATGCCGAACACCACGATCGCGACGATGCCCGCCAGCCAGCAGGCCAGCATCAGGCCCCCATCGCGTTCGAGCAGCGCGAAGGCGTAAAGCAGCATCAGGCTGCCGAACAGGTAGTTGGTGAACGGGATCGGCAGCGCCAGCAGGATGCCCAGCAGCACCAGCAGCAGGCCGGTGAACATCGACGCGGCGCGATGCTCGATCAGGGGCATTAGACGCGGCTTCACCACCCGCTCCAGGCGGGTGAGCCAGGGCCCCAGCATGCGCTGGAACGCCTGCAGGCTGGCGCGGCGCGGGCCGCGCCGGGCGACGAACCGGGGCAGCCACAGCCTGCGCATCCCGACCAGCAGGTGCACGCCCACCAGGACCGTGGCCGGTCCGCTGATCGCGCCGCCCACCCCGGGAATCGGGATGAAGGCCGGCAGGATCGAGACGAACAGCAGCATGCCGAACACCTGGCGGCTGAGTCCGGCCAGGATGTCCTCCAGCCGCAAGTGGTCCTCGCCGTCGCCGCTGGCCAGCGCGGCCAGCAGTTCGCGCGTGCCCAGCACGTCCGCACCGGTGCGATGGCCGGTCCGTCCCTCAGCGTCCATGGTCGCCGGCATCCACGCGCTGCATGAGCAGCTTGTCGATCCGGGGGCCGTCCAGGTCGACCACCTCGATCCGCCAGCCGCCCCATTCGAAGTGTTCGCCGACGTTGGGAATGCGGCCGTACCGCGCGATCACCATGCCGGCGGCGGTGTGGTAGTCGTGCTCGTCTTCGCCAGGCAACGAGCCGCTTCCCAGCAGCTCGCGCACCGTCTCCACCGAGGCGCCGCCGTCCACCAGCAGCGAGCCGTCCTCGCGGACCGTGATCTGCGAGACCGCGTCGCGGCCCTCCCCGGTCTGGGTGCGCCCGATCACCGCCTCGAGCACGTCGTTGACCGTCACCAGGCCCGCCACGTCCCCGTACTCGTCCACCACCAGCGCCAGCGAGTACTGCTCCTCGCGCAGGATCTCCAGCAGCTTCAGCGCCGGGGTCGATTCGGACACGAACAGCGGCTCGCGCAGGTACTTGAACAGGTCGAACTCGCGCTCCTCCAGCCGGTCGATCAGCGACTTGATCTCGAGGATGCCGACCACATCGGCGTCGCTGCCGCGGTACACCGGGTAGCGCGAGAACGGGGTGGCGCGCATCAGCGCCAGGTTCTCCTCGAAGCCCTCCGCCACGTCCAGCCAGGCGATGCGGGTGCGCGGGGTCATCAGGCTGGCCGCCGTGCGGTCGCCCAGGCGCAGCACCCGGTTCATCATGTTGCGCTCGTCGGCGTCGATCACGCCCTGCTCGTGGCTCTCGCTCACCAGCAGGCGGATCTCCTCTTCGGTCACGTGCGCGGCCTGGGTGTCGTTGAGCCGCAGCAGCCGCAGCATGCCGCGCACCGACACGGTGAGCAGCCAGACCGCAGGCGTGGCGATCCGCGACAGCCAATGCATCGGCAGCGAGACGACGGAGGCCAGGGTCTCGGGGGCGAGCAGGGCCAGGCGCTTGGGCAGCAGTTCGCCCAGGACGATGGTGAGGAACGTGATCAGGCCGACCGCCATCACCAGCCCCACCGTGCCGGCGTAACTGCCCAGCGCGGGCAGGGTCTGGCCCAGCCAGGTGCCGATCGCGGCACCGATGGCGTCGCCGCCGAACATGCCGGTGAGGATGCCGATCAGGGTGATGCCCACCTGCACCGTGGACAGGAAGCGTTCCGGGTGCTCGGCCAGTTCCAGTGCCTTGCGTGCGCCCCGGTGGTCGGCCGAGAGCTGCCGCAGGCGTCCCTTGCGGGAGGTGACGACGGACATCTCCGACAGGGCGAAGAATGCGTTGCAGCAGATCAGGAGCAGGACGATCGCGAACTCAAGCATCGCGGGCCTGCCGGGCGTGGCGCGGGCTGATGGCGGCGGAGGCCAAGGCGGGGCTCAGGGCGGGGGCCGGAAGGGCGGTTCGGCCCGCAGCGGGCCGGCGTGGGAGCGGGGGAGGGTCGTCGTCCATGGGGCGGCGGCGCGGCACGGAGGCGCGGCAGCGCATCATAACACCCTGTCCGGCAAGCCCTTTCGCACCCCGCCGACGGCCCGGGATGGCCCCGGGCGTCATCCACCCGTCATAATTCCGCCCCGAAAGCCGCACCTCCCCGGCGGATGGATCGACCCGATGTTCTCCTTGCAAACCATGTTCGGTCAGGGCAACCAGTTCTATTCGCTGCTCGAGGACGCCGCCGTGGCGGCCAACGACGCGGCCAAGGCCCTGCACGCCATGCTGAAGGAAGCCGACCGCCAACCGGCCCTGGATGCCTTCAAGCTCGCCCGGCTGCGCGAGCGCGAGGCCTCCGAGAAGATCAGCCAGGCGCTGGTGGACAGCTTCATCACTCCGATCGAACGCGAGGACATCGAGGCGCTCGGTTCGGCGTTGTACAAGATCCCCAAGCAGATCGAGAAGTTCGCCGACCGTTACTCGCTGGCCACCCAGCACCTGGAGCACATCGACTTCGCCCCGCGCGCGGCCATGCTCGAGCAGGCCTCCGAGGTGGTGGTGAAGATGGTCCGCCAGCTCAAGCACATGAAGCTCGAGCCGATGAAGGCGCTGAGCGACCAGCTGCGCGCGCTGGAGAACGAGGCCGACCGGCTGATGCTCGAGCTCTATCGCGACATCTACTCGGGCAAGCTCGACCCGCTGCAGATGTTCCTGCTCAAGGAGTTCTTCGAGATCCTGGAAAAGGCGATCGACCGCTGCCGCGAGGCCGGCGTGGTCGCCTACGAAATCGTGCTCAAGAACTCCTGAGCGGCCCACGACGATGCTGACCCTGGTCCTGGTCGTGGTGATCACCGCGCTGGTGTTCGAGTACATCAACGGCTTCCACGACACTGCAAACTCGATCGCCACGGTGGTGGCCACCAAGGTGCTCTCGCCGATGCAGGCGGTGTCGCTCGCCGCAGGCATGAACCTGATCGGCGCGCTGGCCGGCACCGCGGTGGCCAAGACGATCTCCTCGGGACTGATCGACGCGGGCGTGATCGAGGTCGGCTCGCAGCTTATCCTGTGCGCGCTGCTCGGCGGGATCACCTGGAACCTCATCACCTGGTGGTTCGGCCTGCCGTCCTCGTCCTCGCACGCGTTGATCGGCGGCCTGATCGGTGCGGCGCTGGCCGCGGCCTTCAACGACTTCGACGTGGTGATCTGGTCCGAGCCCGCCGAGCCGGTCTACCACAGCGCCGGCGTGCTGTGGAAGGTGATCGTGCCGATGGTGTCCTCGCCGGTGCTGGGCTTCGCCGCGGGCTTCCTGATGATGGGCGTGCTGTTCTTCGTCATCTCGATGATGGCCCGTGGCGGCGGCATCCTGGCGCGCATCGCGCGGCCGCGCTGGGTGAACGGATTCTTCGGCAAGGCGCAGATCGTCAGCGCCGCGGGCATGGGGTTCGCCCACGGCATGAACGATGCGCAGAAGACCATGGGCATCGTCGCGCTGACCCTGGTGAGCGCGCAGGCCGCCGGCACGCTCGACGTGCTGCCGGGCTGGCTCGCGTTCCTGCACCCGTCCGAGGCCGCGCTGGCCGAGGGCGACATCGATACCTGGATCAAGGTGACCTGCGCCCTGGTCATGGCCGCGGGCACAGCCGCCGGCGGCTGGCGCATCATCAAGACGCTCGGGCACAAGCTGGTGAAGCTGCACCCGATCCACGGCTTCGCGGCGGAGACCAGCGCGGCCTCGGTGATCCTGGCCGCGTCCTCGCTGGGCATCCCGGTCTCGACCACCCACAACATCTCGTCGGCGATCATGGGCGTGGGCACGGCCAAGCGCCTGAACGCGATCAAGTGGGGTGTGGTCCACAAGATGATCTGGGCCTGGATCCTGACCATCCCGATGTCGGGCGGCATCGCCTATGCGCTGTTCCGCATGATGCAGAACATGGGCTGGGCGTAACTCCGGTGATTGGTGACTGCAATTGGAATTGGAAGGAGCGGAACGCATCGCCCTTTCCAATCACGAATCACCAGTCACGTCCTCACAGCAGGTCGCCCTCGGCCGACAGCGCCCGCTCCAGCCGGTCGCCCATGCCGCCGACTTCCAGCACCACACGGCCGATCTCCGCCGCGGTGAGTCCTTCGTAGGGGCGGTTCTCGCACAGCTGCAGGTAGGGGACCCCGTCGAGCTCGCCGATGGCCAGGTAGCCCACGCGCGAGCTCCAGTTGAAGGCCAGCGCGCGGCGCGCATCGATGCCGGTGATCGGCGCGATCACGGTGCTGGTGCGCAGGTAGTTGCGCCCGTCGTCGTCCTGCAGCTCCGACAGGAAGATCGCCTGGTGGCGGCGCCCGCCGTCGAGCGAGAGCTCCACGCACAGCACGTAGGGCTCCTGCATGGTGACGCGGAAGTCGCCGCCGAGGAGATGGCCGCGGATCTGTTCGAAGTTCTGCATGGCGCGACGGGACTCGCAGGGTGGAGCGGATATCCTAGTCGCCGATGGACGCCATGTCTGCCGATCCGATCCCCGCCGACCGCATCCTGGCCGCCATCCGGGAGGTGCCGCGCGGCGCGGTGGCCGGGTACGGGCAGATTGCGCGCCGGGCCGGGCTGCCGGGGCGCGCGCGCATGGTGGCCAGGCTGCTGTCGGGCAACGACGATCCGGACCTTCCCTGGCACCGCATCCTGCGCAGCGACGGCAGGATCGCCTTCCCGCCGGGCTCGGCCGGCTATCGTGAACAGGTGCGACGGCTGCTTGCCGAAGGCGTCCGGGTCGAGCGCGGACGCGTGCGCATGCCGCGTGGCGATGCGGGCGATCTCGATGCCGCGCTGTGGGGGCCGCCCGGCGGCTGAGCATCGGCTGCAGGCGCGGGAAAGACCATCCCGCCGTCTCGACCGGGCACCCGGGGTTCCGCCGTTATCATGGCCGCCTGTGCAGGAGCGCCGATGTTCACCAACCTTCCCCCCGTCACCAAGGCCTTGCTGATCGCCAACTGCGTGGTGTTCGCGCTGCAGCTGTTGCTGGGGCCGGCGCTGGATCCGCTGATGCTCTGGCCATGGCTGCCACCGGAACTCGCGCCGTATGCGCCGCAGTCGTTCATGCCGTGGCAGCTGCTCACCCACGGCTTCATGCACAGCCCGAACAACATCGCGCATCTGCTGTTCAACATGCTGGCCCTGCTGATGTTCGGCGCACAGCTCGAGTACGCCTGGGGCCAGCGCCGCTTCCTCACCTACTTCCTGGTGTGCGTGGCCGGCGCCGGGCTGTGCCAGCTGCTGGTGGTGTCCTGGGGCGTGCGCAACGGCGGCGGCTTCTTCCCGACCGTGGGCGCATCCGGCGGCGTGTTCGGGCTGCTGCTGGCCTACGGCATGCTGTTCCCGAACCAGCGGGTCATGCTGCTGATTCCGCCGGTGCCGATGAAGGCGCGCACCCTGGTGATCGTCTATGGCCTGATCGAACTCGTGCTCGGCGTCACCGGCACGCGTTCGGGTGTGGCCCACTTCGCCCATCTGGGCGGAATGCTGTTCGGCTGGCTGCTGATCCGGCACTGGCGGGGGCAGCCGCCGTTCGGCGGCCGCCGCGTCCGGCGCGTGGTCTAGCGACCGCCGGGGTCCGGGGCCGGCCGCCCCGGGCCGGCGGATCTCCGCGTGGACCGGCGCTCAGCGCCAGATCGACACCTGCTCTTCGGTCTTGCGCATCATCGCGTTGCCGGTCTTGCACTTGAACGTCTCGACGAACGCCGGATGGTTGACCAGCGGGCCGTTGGCGCGCCACTGACCCGGTGCATGCGGCAGCGTGGACGCGTCGCGCTTCGCGGTCTCCGGCGACAGCTGCTCGCGCCACAGGCCCGCCCATGCCCGGAAGAACGATTCGCGCGCCGCCTGGTCCGGCGGTGGCTGCGTGCCCGACAGCGCGTCGAAGGCCAGCTCCACCGCGGCCAGGTCGGCCACGTTCTGCTCGCGCGTCAGGGCGGCGTCGACCCGCAGCCCGTCCGTCGCAGGATAGGTGTAGGACGCGTACTGCGCCGCTAGCTGGTTGGCGCGGGCGGAGAACGCCGATTCGTCCTGCGGCGTCCACCAGCTGCGCACGTTGCCCTGCGCATCCACGAGCTGGCCCTTGAGGTCCACCGCGCGGCTGAGCTCATGCCCGACCAGCGCGCCGAAGCTGCCGTACTGGGCGGCGCTGTCCTGGCTCATGTCCAGCACCGGGGCCTGGAGCGTGGCCGCCGAGACCACCAGGCGGTTGTGCGCCAGGTCGTAGGCGAGGGCCGGCTGCTGCGGCAGCACGTCCCAGCGGCGTTGCGCTTCGGCGCGGCCGATGCGGCGCATTTCCTCGCGGTGGTGCCAGGTGGAGGCGATCAGCATGTTGCTGCCGAAGCTGGTGCGGCCCATCGGCTGCACGCTGAAGTCGATGTCGTTGCGCGGTGCGCCCACCTCGATGTTCAGCGCCTGCAGCTTGGTCCTGGCTTCGGCGCGGGCGGCATCGGACATCCAGCCGTTGCGATCGACCGCGCGCTCCAGCGCGCCGCGCACGTCGCCGGCGATGGATTCGGCACGCGCACGGGTGGCGTCGGGCAGGTAGCGGGCGACGTATTCGCGCGCCATCATCGGGCCGGCGGCGCGGTTGATCGCGTCGAGCACCTGCGCGTCGCGTGAAGGGGGCGCGGTCAGCCCCCGCAACACGCGGCCGTTGAACGCGAAGTGCGCATCGCGGAAGTCCCTGGACAGGTACGGCGCCATCGCGTTGCCGATCTGGTAGCGCAGGTACACCTTCCACTGTGCGGGCTTGAGCGTGCGCACCAGGGTGTCGAGCTGGGTGAAGTAGTCCTGGTGGGCCATCGACACCGTGTCGGCGGCGACGCCCTGGGCTTCGAGGAAATCGGCCAGCTGCAGGTTGCGGAACTGCTTGGCGAAGCCTTCGGTCGGCACCAGTGCGTAGTTCTCGCGCGGGTCGCGCAGCGAGGTGATCGGCCTGGAGATGCGCGCGATGCGGGTCTCCAGGTCCAGTACCTGCGCCATCTCGTCCTTGAGCTGGTCGGCCGGCGTGCCGGTCAGGGCGAGGATCTTCTCCACGTACTCGGTGTAGCGGCCGAGGAGGGCGCGGGTATCGGCATCCTCGCGGGTGTAGAAGGCCGGATCGGGCAGGGCCAGGCCGCCCTGCGAGAAGTAGCCGATGTGGCGGTCGAGGTCGCCCAGGTCGAGGTCCGCGGTGAAGTTGAACGCCACCGGGATGCCGACCTGGTGCAGCGCTGCGATGGACGGCGCCACGTCTTTCGCGCGCTTGATCGCATTGATGCGGGAGAGGAGCGGGGCGATGGGCTGGGCGCCGTCGCGCTCCACCGCGGCTTCGTCGATGCCGCTGGCCCAGAAGTCGCCGAGCAGCTTCTGCACGTCGTTCTGCGGATTGAGCACGGCCTCGTCAAGCAGGGCGCGCTGCTGCAGCAGCGCCTGCTGCTGCAGGGTGCCCAGGGCCGAAACACGCCCGGCGCCGGCCACCACGGTGTTGGCGGCCAGCCAATCCTTGTTGACGAAGGTATAGAAGTCGCTGCAGGCCGTGATCGTGGGCGCGGCCGGCTGGCGCTTGCGCTGCGCGTCGGCGTCGGTGGCAGCCAGCATCAGTACCAGGCTGGTGGCGAGGGCGGTGACGAGCGGCTTCTGGATCGGCATGGAGCAGGTCCGGGGGATTCGGGGAGGCCGGGATTCTAGCAAGCCCACCCGGGCCGCCTTCACCGTCCGGCCCGGGCGCGCGATTCTGTGGGAAGCGTCGCGCTACGGGACTCCGCGCGGACGGCCCGGCGCGGTCGCCGTGGTCGACTGGCCCTGCCGCGAACGAAAAAAAGCCCGGCGTTCGCCGGGCTTTCTCATGGGGCGGACTACGTCGCGATTACCAGATCACGACCTGGTTGGCCCCGTCGCGCACCATCGCATCGCCCGGCTTGCAGTCGAAGGCCGCGGCGAAGGCCGGCAGGTTGGACGGGGCGCCGATCGCGCGGAACTCGGCCAGTGCGTGCTCGTCGGTGACCAGGCGCTTGCTCACTTCTTCGGGGGTGAAGTTGCGGCGCCACACCGTGGCCCAGTTGAGGAAGAAACGCTGGTCGCGGGTGAGGCCGTCGGTCATCGGGTCCGGGGTGCCCTCGGTGGCCTTCTTCATCGCGTCGTAGGCCGTGGCCAGACCGCCGAGGTCGCCGATGTTCTCGCCCAGGGTGTGGGTGCCGTTGAGCGCGCGGCCGTCGGGCAGCTTGTAGGCGTCGAACTGCGCGATCAGCTTGCCGGTACGCTCCTTGAACGCGGCCGCGTCGGCCTCGGTCCACCAGTTCTCGAACTTGCCGGTCGGGCCGAAGCGGCTGCCCTGGTCGTCGTAGCCGTGGCTCATCTCGTGGCCGATCACCGCGCCGATGCCGCCGTAGTTGATCTCGTCGGTGGCCTCGGGATCGAAGAACGGCGGCTGCAGGATCGCGGCCGGGAACACGATCTCGTTCTGCAGCGGGTTGTAGTAGGCGTTGACCATCTGCGGCGGCATCGCCCACTCGGTCCTGTCGACCGGCTTGCCGATCTTGCCGATCTGCCACCTGTAATTGAATTCCTGCGCGGCCAGCACGTTGTCCAGATAGCTGTCGCGGCTGGTGTCCAGCCCGCTCCAGTCGCGCCACTTGTCTGTGTAGCCGATCTTGGTGGTGAAGGCGGCCTGCTTCTCCAGCGCCTTGGCCTTGGTCTCCTCGCTCATCCATTCCAGGTTCTGGATGCGTGCCTTCAGCGCCTCGCCCAGGTTGGCCACCAGGGCCTCCATCTTGGCCTTGGACTCGGCCGGGAAGGCGACATCCACGTACATCTGGCCCATGGCCTCGTCGACCTGGCCGTTGATGGTGTCGAGCACGCGCTTCCAGCGCGGCTTCATCTCCTTCTGGCCGCTCAGCGTCCTGTTGTGGAACTCGTAGTGCTGCTGCGCGAACGCGTCGGACAGGTACGGCGAGGCACCGTCGACCACGTGGAAGCGCAGGTAGCTCTTCCACTGCTCGACCGGCACGTCGGACAGCATCGCGTCCACTTCCTTGAAGTAGTCCGGGACCGAGACCGAGAGCAGCTTCGGCTGCTCGATGCCCTGGGCCTCGAAGAATCTGGTCCAGGAGAAGTTCGGGGTCAGCTTGTCGGCGTCGGCGACCTGCATCGGGTTGTAGTACAGCGAGACGTCGCGAGAGAACTCGGCGCGCGACTTGGACACCTTCGCCAGGCGGGTCTCGAACGCCATCACATCGCTGGCCTGCTGCTGCGCGTCGGCCGCCGGCACGCCGGACAGCTCCAGCACCTTGGCGATGTGCGCGACGTAGGCCTCGCGGATCTGCGCGTGCTTGTCGTCGCTGTAGTAGGTGGTGTCGGGCAGGCCCAGGCCACCCTGGCCGGTGGCGGCGATGTTGATCGAGGAATCCTGGAAATCGGGCATCGCGCCCACGCCGATCAGAAAGCCCTGGCCCTTGGCCGCGGTCTGCTGCAGCCAGGTCACGATGCCGGCGGAATCGGCGAGTGCGTCGATCGCGGCCAGCTCGTCCTTCAGCGGCTCGATGCCCTGGGCGTTGATCTTCGCCTCGTCCATGCCCGTGGCCCAGAAATCGCCGACCAGCTTCTCGACGCCCGTGGCGTTGTCCAGGCCGGCGGCGTGCTCTGCCAGCTGCTGCTGGATGGCGGTGGAGCGCTCGTCGAGCATCTCGAACGCACCCCAGCTGGTGCGGTCGCCGGGTACCGGATGCGCGGCCAGGAACCTGGCATTGGCGTAGCCGGCGAAATCGGTGCAGGCGTTGCGGCTGTCGTCCAGGTCGGACAGCTGGAAGCGGTTGACGGGCGGAAGCTTGCCTTCGTCCAGGGTAAAGGCCGGCGTCGGCGCGCCAGCCGTCGGGTCGGCAGCGGCGGGCGCGTCCTGCTTGCCGCAGGCCGCAACGGCCATGGTGACGGCAAGGGACAGCAGCAGCAGGCGGGGTGCGGTGGCGCTCACGGGGATCTCCGGTTCGAAGGAACGGCGTCGGCGGACGCGCCGGCGCCGGGTCTGGGCCGCACTCTACGCCGCCGCCGGGGAGTGTCGAGGGTGTCGGAGGTCATGCGCCAGGCCGGGGGCCGCGCGTGCGGGCCCGGCTGCGTGCAGAATCGGAGCCTGCACAGGCGGAATGGGGAGCGGGCATGCGGGTATGTTTCCACGGCGCTGCGGGCGAGGTCACCGGTTCGATGCACCTGGTCGAGGCGGCCGGCCGGCGCATCCTGCTCGACTGCGGGATGGTCCAGGGCGGGCGCGACGCCGAGGCACGCAATTTCTCCGCATTCCCGTTCGACCCGGCCTCGATCGACGCGCTGGTCCTCAGCCACGCGCACATCGACCATATCGGCCGCGTTCCGCGCCTGGTCTGGCAGGGATTCAGCGGCCCCATCTACATCCAGTACGCCGGGGCCGAGCTGCTGCCGGTGATGCTGTTCGATGCGGCCTCGCTGGCCGAGAACGACGCCGAGCGGGAGAACCGCCGGCGCCGCGCCGGCGAGCCCGAGGCCATGCCGCTGTTCACCCGCGAGGACGTGCAGGCGGTGCTGGAACTCGTGCAGCCGCTGCCTTACGGCAAGCGAGTGCAGATCGCGCCGGGCGTGGAAATGACGTTCCGCGACGCGGGCCACATCCTCGGTTCGTCGATCGTCGAACTGTGGGCCGATGGCCGCAAACTGGTTTACTCGGGCGACCTCGGCCCCGGCGGGACGCCGATCCTGCGCGATCCCGAGCCGGTGCGCGAAGCCGACCTGGTGGTGATGGAATCCACCTACGGCGACCGCAACCATCGCGACCGCCTGGACACGATCCACGAATTCGGCGACCTGCTGGAGGAGGCCTGGAGCGGACGCGGCAAGGTGCTGATCCCCGCGTTCGCGGTCGGGCGTTCGCAGGAGCTGCTGTACTGGTTCGCGCGGCACTGGGACGAGTGGAAGCTCTCGCGCTGGCGCATCTTCCTCGACAGCCCGATGGCCGCCAAGGTGGTGGCGATCTACGACCGCCACCAGGCGCTGTTCGACGCCGACGCGCGCGCGGTGTGGAAGGGCCATCCCAACCCGTTCCGGCTGCCCAACCTGCACATCACCGAATCGACCGCCGAGTCGATGGCCATCAACCGCATCGAGAACGGCGTGATCGTCATCGCCGGCAGCGGCATGGCCAACGGCGGGCGCATCCTCCACCACTTCCGCCACGGCATCGACCGTCGCGGCACGCATGTGGTCTTCGTCGGTTACCAGTCCGAGGGCACGCTGGGCCGCCGCCTGGTGGACGGCGCGAAGTGGGTGCGCATCCACGGCCACGACTACCGCGTCAACGCACGCATCCACACCATCGGCGGCCTGTCGGCGCACACCGACCAGCGTGGACTGATCGCCTGGTACGAAGGATTCGAGGGGCGCCCGCCGCTGGTCCTGGTCCACGGCGAGGACAAGGCGCGCGAAGCGCTGGCCGGCGAGCTGGGGGAGCGCGACGGCATCGACGTGCGGCTGGCGCAGCCGGGGCTGGTGGTCGAGGTCTGAGCGGGACGGCGCGGACGGCGGCGTCTGCCGAACGACCCCACCGCCAGGCCGGCCGCCAGATAGCCCAGCATCGGACCCAGGCCGAGCCTGCGGAACAGCGGGACGAACATAACCGCCGCGCCCAGCAGGGCCACGGCCGCGGGCAGGCCAGGCGCGCCCGCTCCGGCGGCCGTCGCGTCAGCGCCTGCGCGTGCCGCTGCTGGTCAGCGCCAGCAGCAGGAAGCCGCCGGCCAGGCCCGTGTCCTTCATGAACTCCAGCAGTTCGTTGCCGCGTGCGGCCCCGCCCATCGCCCAGAAGGGATGCCACATCGCGGCCTGCGTGACCACCAGGATGGCAGCGAGCATCGCGGTGACCCGCAGACGCCAGTTGGCGGCGACCAGCACGCCCAGCACCAGCGCCGCGACGCTGAAGACCAGGGTGGCGCCGCTGATGGCCACGCCTTCGTAGGCGCGCCAGAGGCGCCAGCCTCCGGTGACGATGAGCGGGCTCGCCAGCAGCAGGCGGGCCAGGCTGGTTCCGGGACTCGATTGCGAGGAGCGGAAGGACATGCTGGCGTGGAGTGAAGGGAAACCCGCGCAGGGTGTCACAGGC
>JAEXLY010000326.1 GCA_023444765.1 Pseudomonadota bacterium
CGATGCGCTTGCCGTTGTGGCTGTAGTGGTACCAGTACAGCAGGGCGGAACCGAGGGAAGCCATCAGCTTGTCGGCGATGTCGCGGGCGCCGGGGTGGTTGTGGTCATCCTTCTCCGGCGACAGGCAGCCCAGCACGGAGACGGCGGTGCGCATCACGTCCATCGGGTGGGCGGAAGGCGGCAGCTGCTCCAGCGCGGCCTTGACGCCAGCGGGCAGGCCGCGCAGGGCCTTCAGCTTGGCCTTGTAGCCGGCCAGCTCGGCGACGTTGGGCAGCTTGCCGTGGACCAGCAGGTGGGCGATCTCTTCGAATTCGCAGCGATTGGCGAAATCCAGCACGTCGTAGCCCCGGTAGTGCAGGTCGTTGCCGGTACGGCCAACGGTGCACAGGGCGGTATTGCCGGCGGCGGTGCCGGAAAGGGCCACGGATTTCTTCGGCTTGAAGCCCGGAGTGGTGGTTTCGGTGGTGCTCATCGGTATCTCCTCGAGTCTTTTTGTTCTGTTGCGCTGTATGGCGGGCCGGAAGGTGATCCGATGAAGCCCTACCCGCGACGCTGATGCGGTGGGCTAAAGCGGATCGCCGCCCGGCCCACCCTACCCTGATTACTTCTTGCCGGCGGCGAACAGCGCGTCGAGCTTCTGCTCGAAGGCGTGGTAGCCGATGCGGTCGTACAGCTCGTCGCGGGTCTGCATCGTGTCCACGACGGCCTTCTGGTGGCCATCGCGGCGGATCGCCTCGTACACGGCTTCGGCGGCCTTGTTCATGGCGCGGAACGCGGACAGCGGATAGAGCTGGATCGCCACGCCCGCCGAGGCCAGCTCGTCGCGCGAGAACAGCGGGGTCTTGCCGAACTCGGTGATGTTGGCCAGCACCGGCACCTTCACCGCATCGACGAAGCGGCGATACGTGTCGAGGTCGTAGGCGGCCTCGGCGAAGATGCCGTCGGCGCCGGCCTCGACGCAGGCGATGGCGCGCTCGATCGCCGCGTCCACGCCGTCGACCTGGATCGCATCGGTGCGCGCGATCAGGAAGAAGTCCGGATCGGTCTTCGCATCGGCCGCGGCCCTGACCCGGTCGACCATCTCGCCCTGGCTCACGATCTCCTTGCCCGGACGATGGCCGCAGCGCTTGGCGCCGACCTGGTCCTCGATGTGGCAGGCGGCCGCGCCGGCCTTGATCAGCGACTTCACCGTGCGCTCGATGTTGAAGGCGCTGGGGCCGAAGCCGGTGTCGATGTCGACCATCAGCGGCAGCTCGCACACATCGGTGATGCGGCGCACGTCGATCAGCACGTCCTCGAGCGTGTTGATGCCGAGGTCGGGCAGGCCAAGCGAACCGGCGGCCACGCCGCCGCCGGACAGGTAGATCGCGCGGTAGCCGGCGCGCCTGGCCAGCAGCGCATGGTTGGCATTGATCGCGCCGATCACCTGCAGCGGCGATTCGGCGGCGAGGGCGGCGCGGAAGCGCGCGCCGGCGGAGGGGTTGGCGGACATGGCGGGCCTGGCGGCTGCGGCGGGGATTTCCCGGTAGCCGGCAATGTGGCACTCTCCGTCGGGTTGATCAATCTTGATTGAACGGATCAAGCTGAACCCATGTCCACGCCTGCCCCCGCCGAGGGCGACCTGATGCCGGCCCGCGAGGCCTGCGCCCGCCTCGGGATCAGCCCGGCCACCCTGTATGCCTACGTCAGCCGCGGGCTGATCGAGTCGCGGCCCGGTCCCGGCCACCGCAACCGGGTCTACCTGCGCGCCGACATCGAGCGCCTGGCGCTGCGCAAGAAGGCCGGGCGCGGCGCCGCGCGCGGGGCGGCGCAGAGCCTCGACCGCGGCCTGCCGGTGATGGAGACGGCGATCTCGCTGATCCGGCCGGACAGCCCCTACTACCGCGGCCGCGCGGCGGTGGCGATGGTGCGCGCGGGCGACACCCTGGAGGACGCCGCGCGCCTGCTGTGGGACTGCGGCGACCACGATCCCTTCGATCCGCAGCCGGCCCGGGACTGGCCGGCGCGGGTCGCGCCGATCGCCACGGACGCCTCGCTGCCGCCGCTCAAGCGCGCGATGGCGGCCATCCCGCTGCTGGCGCTGGACCAGCGCGACTCGCTCAACGCCGCGCCCGCCGCGCGCCGCCGCATCGCCGCCACCCTGCTGCGCCAGAACGCGGCCCTGCTGGTGGCCGGCACGCCCGATGCGCGGCCGGTGCACCGGGTACTGGCCGAGGCCTGGCGTCCCGGCGATCCGGCATTCGCCGAGCTGGTGCGCGCGGCCCTGGTGCTGTGCGCGGACCACGAACTCAACGTCTCCGCCTTCGCCGCGCGCGTGGTCGCCTCCACCGGCGCGCACCTGCATGGCACGGTGTGCGCGGGCCTGGCCGCGCTGTCGGGGCCGCGCCATGGCGGCGCCACCGCGCGCGCCTATGCCCTGATCGCAGACGCCGCCGCCGCCGGCTCGCCATCGGCCTTCATCGCCGAGCGCTGGCGCCGTGGCGACGAGCTGCCCGGGTTCCACCACGTGCTCTACCCCGACGGCGACCCGCGCGGGGCCGAGGTGCTGGCGATGCTGCGCCGCTATCGCGCCGGCGATCCGCGCATGGTCCATGTCGATGCCCTGTTGCAGGCCGCGGCCGAGACCAGCGGCCGCCTGCCCAATATCGACGGCATGCTCGCGGCGATCTGCTACGTGCACGGCCTGGCGGAGACGCCGGCGCTGGTGATGTTCGCCGCAGCGCGCCTCGCCGGCTGGCTGGCCCACGCCCAGGAGCAGCAGGCCGCAGGCAGGCTGATCCGCCCACGCGCCCAGTACAACGGCGTGCTGCCGGAGCCGAGGGACGGGGCGACGGACTGACCCCCGGCCATCCGCGGCGAGCCAGCCCGCGCACCCTCCCCCATCCGGTGCGCTCGCCTGGCGGCTTGCCCCGCGAACGGGAAGTTGGACGTGCAGCGGCCGGGGGGCTGCCGCTTCCCGACGGTGCGGGGCGCCAGCCCGGGCCCACGCGCCTGTCCTGCGCGCAGGTCCCGGCCGCAGGTCGATCCACCGCGTTCCCTGCCCCCGTCCCGCCTTGCGTGAACGGCGCAGTGCCCGGCAACGGGGACAGGAGCACGGCGCAATCGCCACGCACGGAGAGCCAGGGCGGGTCAGGCGCCGCCAGCGCTCCGCCCCTGCCGGCCCGACCGAAGGACGCCCCACCCGGCAGGCGGGGCACGGAGCCTCGTGCCCTGCCTTTCCACGCTACGGGGGAAGGTTCCTGGGAGCATCACCCGGCCGCGCGCCGCATTGCGGCGGCAGGAGGGTCAGGGAGTGATCGCTTCGTGAAGACTCCGTCAAGGTTCAGCCGGCGTCGACCATGATGTCCGGCTGCCGGGTCTGTCCGGACCCGTCGTCGTGCCCCCATGACAGACGCCCCCAACGACACCATCGCCGTGCGCTTCGACGCCGTCCGCCTGGACCGTGGCGGACGCACCATCCTGTCCGGGATCGACCTGGCGGTGCCACGCGGAAGCGTCACGGCGGTGCTGGGTCCGTCGGGCTGCGGCAAGTCGACCCTGCTGGCGGCCCTCACCGGCGAACTGGTGCCGGTGTCGGGACGGGTGGAGGTGTTCGGGCACGAGGTGCCGCGCCGCCAGCGCGAGCTGCTGGCGCTGCGCAAGTCGATCGGCGTGCTCCTGCAGGGCAACGGCCTGCTGACCGACCTCACGGCGGCCGAGAACATCGCCCTGCCGCTGCGCACCCATACCAGGCTGCCGCGCGAGGTGATCGACCGGCTGGTGGAGATGAAGCTGCACGCGGTTGGCCTGCGCTCGGCCGCCGACCTGTATCCGCGCGAGCTGTCCGGCGGCATGGCGCGTCGCGTCGCGCTCGCCCGGGCGATCGCGCTCGATCCGCCGCTGATGGTCTACGACGAGCCGCTGACCGGGCTGGACCCGATCGCCTCGGGCGTGATCATGAACCTGATCTCCGAACTCAACGACCGCCTCGGCCTGACCAGCATCGTGGTCACCCATCACGTGCACGAAACCCTGCCCATCGCAGACCGCGTGATGGTGATGGCCAACGGCGGCATCGTGTTTTCCGGCACGCCGGCCGAGCTGCAGGAGAGCGCGGACCCGCTGGTGCGCCAGTTCCTGCGCGGCGAGCCCGACGGCCCGATCGCCTTCGACAGTGCCCCGCGCACGAAGGCGGCGTGAGCGTGATTGCGATGGATCCCGTCGTCGGCCTGGCCCCCCTCCCAACCTCCCCCCGCAAGCAGGGGGAGGAGACAAGCATCCCCGCCATCTCTCCCATTTTGGAGGAGACAAGCATCCTCTCCATCTCGCCCAAGCGGGCGGAGACGAGCATCCCCTCCATCTTCCCCAAGCGGGCGGAGACGAACATCCCCTCCATCCCCCCCGATCGGGAGGAGACAAGCATCCCCGCCATCTCCCCCATTTGGGTGGAGACAAGCATCCTGTCCATCTCGCCCCAGCGGGAGGAGACGAGCATCCCCTCCATCTTCCCCAAGCGGGGGGAGACGAGCGTCCCTTTCACCTGCCGCAAGCGGGAGGAGACAAGCATCCCCGCCA
>JAEXLY010000336.1 GCA_023444765.1 Pseudomonadota bacterium
CGCGGCCGCTGGCGGCAGCGAACGGGGTGACCCCCCAGTCGGGGATCGACAGCACCAGGACCCGCCCGGCGTGGCCTCCGGCGAATCCGGCCGCACGCTGCAGCAGGGCATCGAACTGCGCGCGGTACTCGTCCAGTTCGCGTCCGCGGTACTGGTTGTTGACCCCGATCAGCAGCGAGACCAGGGAAAAGCCGGCGTGCGGCCGCGCCGCGTCGATCGCGGCGGACAGTTCGTCGGTGGTCCACCCGGTGGCGGCGATGATCCGGGGCTCGCCCACCGCGATGCCCTCGGCCTGCAGCGCACGGGCCAGCTGCGCCGGCCAGCGCCCGTCCGCGGCGACGGCTTCGCCGATGGTGTAGCTGTCGCCCAGGGCGAGGTAGGAAAACGCGTCCGTCATCGTGTCCGCCGCGTGGGCCGGTGCCTTCGCCAGGGTGGCTGGCATTAGAACCGAAGCCGGAGGCGCGCCTCAACGGCGGCGCCATCCGCTGCCCATCGTTGCTGTCGCCGGCGGCGCAATCTCCTCATCCGCCGCGCGACCTGGCGACGACCGCCGGGCAGGAAGCCGGTGTGCAACCGCGATACAAGGTCGCACGGCGCGCATCCGGGCGAAGCACGCGCCCGTTCGACCTCGCGTCCACCAGGATGGATGTCGTGCCCGCCCGCCGCGACGTCGCGCTTCGTGCCGCCATCGGGACGGCAGGCGACACCTCGCAACGGCCCGGCCCTCACGCCGCCGGCATCGCCTTCTTCAGCGGCACCACCTTGCCGTTGGCCAGCGCGCGCCGCTCCAGCACCCGGTCGATGCGCGCGAACACCTCGCGCACCATCTCCGGCTGCGGCAGCAGGGTGACGCGGAAATGGTTGCGGTAGGGCACGTTGAAACTGGTGCCGGGCACGATCAGCACGTCCTCGGTCTCCAGCAGTTCCAGCGCGAAGCCGTGGTCGTCGAACCCCCTGGCCGCGCCGCCCACCACCCCGGGGAAGGCGTACAGGGCGCCGGCCGGCGCCACCAGCTGCAGGTGTTCGCTGGCCGCGCAGGCCTCGATCACCGCACGCCGCGCCTCGTACAGGCGGCCGCCCGGCGCACACAGCGGGCTGATGGTATCCGCGCCGGTCAGCGCGGCCTCGATCGCGAACTGCCCGGGGACGTTGGCGCACAGGCGCAGCGCGCCCAGCAGGTCCATCGCGTGGCGGAAGCCGGTGCTGCGCGCCGGATCGCCCGACAGCACCGCCCAGCCAACGCGCCAGCCGCAGGCGCGGTGCACCTTGCTCAGGCCGCCGAAGGACAGGCAGGGCACGTCGCCCGCCAGCGGCGCGACCGGCTCGAACCGCGCGCCGTCGTAAAGGATGCCGTCGTAGATCTCGTCGCACAGCAGCAGCAGGTTGTGCTTCGCCGCGATCGCGACGATGCGCTCGAGCAGTTCGCGCGGATAGTTGGCGCCGGTGGGGTTGTTGGGATTGATCAGCACGATCGCGCGCGTGCGCGCCGACACCAGCGCCTCGATCTCGACCGGATCGGGCAGGAAGCCGTTGCCGGCGTGGCACTGGTAGAACACCGGGCGGCCGTCGTTGAGGATGGTGGCTGCCGACCACAGCGGATAGTCGGGCGAGGGCACCAGCACCTCGTCGCCGGGGTTGAGCAGGGCGCGCAGCGAGATGTCGATCAGCTCGCTCACGCCGTTGCCGACGAACACGCGCTCGGGCGAGGCGTACGGCGTTCCGCGCGCCACGTGGTGGGCGGCGATCGCCTCGCGCGCCTCGGGCAGGCCCTGCTGGTGGGTGTAGGGATCGGTGCGGTGGATGTGGTCGGCGATCGCGCGCTGCAGGTGTTCGGGCGCGCGGAAGCCGAACGCGCCCGGGTTGCCGATGTTGAGCTTGATCAGGGTGCGGCCCTGGCCCTCGAGTTCGCGGGCGCGCCGTGCGAGCTCGCCGCGGATCTCGTAGCGCACTTCGGACAGGCGTTCGCGGACGGGCAGGCTGGGAGCGGACATCGGAGCGGCGGGCAGGTGCGGCGAAAGGCCGCGATTTCCCGGATCATACGCCGCGGCGGCGCTAGAATCGCGGCCATGACGACCGCCATCGCCCGCGCTTGATTCCCGCCGCCAACGCACTGCGCGCGATCGGCTGGCCCTGGGCTGGCAGGCCGGCGCCGGGGCCCTGGGCCGAACTGATGGACGCGCACCCGGCCGCAGGTCCGGCGCGCGTGGTCGAACAGCACCGCAGCGGCTACGTGGTTGCCGATGCAACCGACCGCGCGATCACCGTCGAATCCCTGCCCGAATGGCAGCGGCCGCCCGGCTACCGCAAGGGCAAGGTGGCGCCGGAGGACCGGCCGGTGGTGGGCGACTGGGTGCTGGTCGAGGACGGCAGGCGCATCGTCGCCCTGCTGCCGCGCCGCAGCGCGATCAAGCGTGGCGCGGCGGGCGAGCATTACCGCCAGCAGCTGATCGCGGCCAACATCGACGTGGTGCTGGTGGTCTGCGGCCTGGACGGCGACTTCAATCCGCGCCGGATCGAGCGCTACCTGCTGCTGGTGCAGGCCGAGGGCGTGACCCCGGTAGTGGTGCTGACCAAGGCCGATCGCCCCGGCGCCGATGCGGACGCGGCGCTGGCGGCGCTGGCGGGCGTACGCGCGCAGGGCGTGGACGTGGTCGCGGTGAACGCGCGCGACCCCGCCGGCGTGCGCGTGCTCGACCGCTGGCTCCAGCCCGGCACCACCGCGGTGCTGGTCGGTTCCTCGGGCGCCGGCAAGTCCACCCTCACCAACTCGCTGCTCGGCGTCGAGCGGATGAAGACCGCCGAGGTGCGCGAGCACGACGCGCGCGGCCGCCACACCACCACCCACCGCGCCCTGATCGCACTGCCCTCGGGCGCCTGCCTGATCGACACGCCCGGCATGCGCGAGCTCAAGCCCACCGGCGAGGAAGAACTGGCCGATGGCGGCTTCGGCGAGATCGAGGCGCTCGCGGCGCAGTGCCGGTTCCGCGACTGCCGCCACGCGGCCGAACCGGGCTGCGCGCTGCGCGCCGCGGTCGAGGCCGGCACGCTCGATCCGGGCAGGCTGGCCAACTACCTCAAGCTGCGCGACGAGGTGGTGGCCGCCTCGGAGCGGCTGGCCGCGCGGCTGGCGCAGAAACCGGCAC
>JAEXLY010000311.1 GCA_023444765.1 Pseudomonadota bacterium
TGGCCGCTGCGGCGGGTGTCCTCGGCGCAGATCGCGGCCACGCCGCGCAGCACATCCTGTGCGCGCGGCGAGAGATCGCCGAGGTTGCCGATCGGCGTAGCGACCACATGCAGCACGCCCGCGCTGCGCAAGCCGGCTGGGGCGGTTGGCATCGTCTCTCCCGGGTTGGGACGTTAGAATCGGGAGCTATTGTCCCCCGCGGAGCCCGCAGATGCGGCAGATGTCGAAATGGATGTGCGGCGCGGCCCTGGCGGCAGTGCTGGCCGGCTGCGCCACGGTACGGGTGGCCGCTCCGCCGCCGGACAGCGGAACCCCGCCGCCGCCTGCACCCAATCCGCACTGGAGCTTCGAGGACGCGCGTGCAGCGGGCGACCGCGACGGTTACCGCCCACCGCGCAAGCTGGCGGTCCTGCTGCCCATGAGCGGCGAGCTCGCGACGGCGGCCGGCCCCGTGCGCGATGGCCTGCTGGCCGGCTACTACGCCGAACGCCGCGCGAAGCCGGAACTCGTCTTCTACGACACCGCGGGCACGCCGTCCGGCGCGGTGGCGGCGCGCGACCGCGCGGTGGCCGAAGGCGCCGACCAGGTGCTCGGGCCACTGGGCCGGGACGAGGTCGCGGCGCTGTTCAACGCGCCGCAGGCGGTGCCGCTGCTCGCGCTCAACCGTGCGCTCGGATCGCCGCCGGACAATGCGGCCCACTTCTCGCTCGCGCCGGAAGACGAAGGCGAAGCGGCGGCGGCCTACCTGCTGGCGCGCAATGCCCGCCAGGTGCTGGTGCTGAGCAACGGCGACGACCATGCGCGGCGCAGCGTGGACAGCTTCCGCACGCGACTGGAAGCCGGCGGCGGGGCGATCGCCGGCACGCTGGCCATCACCGGCGACCAGCCCGGCGACCAGACCCCGGCGCTGCGCGCGGCGGCATCGCGAGAGGGCGGCATCGACGCCGTGCTGATCGCGCTGCGCGGCACCGAAGCGCGCCTGATGACGCCGCAGCTGTTCGCATCGGGGCTGGGCCAGAAGCTGCTGGTCGCGACCTCGCAGCTCGGCTCGGGCACGGGCAAGCCCGACGAGGACCGCGCGCTGGACGGCATCGTCTTCGCCAGCGAAACCTGGGCGACCCGCGGCCGCGCGTCCCTGCCCTCGCCGCAGACCCTGGCTGCCGACCTGCCCACCGCACGCGGACCCGCCGCCAGGCTGTTCGCCTTCGGCCACGACGCGTGGCTGCTGAGCGGCTACCTGCAGCACCTGGCCGACGATCCGCGCGCCAGCATCGAGGGCGCCACCGGGCGCCTCAGCGTGGGTCAGGACGGCAGCGTGGTGCGCACCCCGGCCTGGGCCACGTTCCGCGACGGAATCGTGGTGCCGCTGCCGGGCGGCGACGGCTGATCCGCGGCGCGGCGCGCATGGTCCCTCCAGGACCCGCCACGACCGCGGGAACCCGCGTCCGCGGCGCGGCGGTGGAAGCCGCCGCCGCACGCCATCTCACCGCCGCAGGACTGCGCCCCATCGAGGCCAACGCCGCTACCCGCCACGGCGAGATCGATCTGGTGATGCTGGACGCCGGCACCCTGGTGTTCGTCGAAGTGCGTTACCGGCGTTCGCAGGGCTTCGGTGGTGGCGCCGCCTCGGTGGATGCCCGCAAGCGGCGGCGCCTGGTGCTGGCCGCGCGGCAGTTCCTGGCCGCGCATCCGCGCTACCGCGAGGCGCCCTGCCGGTTCGACGTGGTCGAGGGCAGCGGCGACCCGGACGCGCCCGGGCTGCACTGGATCCGCGATGCCTTCCGCGCCGACGATGCCTGACGATCCCGACTACGACCTGATCGGCGAAGCCGCGCTGCGCGCGGCCGGCGGCCTGAAATGGAGCGCCTACCCCGGCTGCATCGGCGCCTTCGTGGCGGAGATGGATTTCGGGACCGCGCCCCCGGTGGCCGAGGCCCTGCACCAGGCGATCGCCCGGGGGCGATGCGGCTATCCGACTCCGGAGCTGGCGCTGGCGCTGTCGCAGGCCTGTGCGCAGTGGCTGGACACCGCCTGTGGCTGGCGGGTCGATCCAGGGCGCATCCACGCCGTGGGCGACGTGCTCGGCGGGCTGGAAGTGGTGCTCCGGCATTTCCTGCCGCCCGGGACGGCGGTCGTTCTGCCCACGCCGGCGTACATGCCCTTCCGGCCGCTCCTGGAGCTGTTGGGACACCGGGTGATCGAAGTGCCGCACCAGCGCGGCGCCCAGGGCTGGTCGATGGACCTGCAGCGCATCGACGACGCGCTGGGCGACGGCGCCGGGCTGGTGCTGCTGTGCAATCCGCACAACCCCACCGGGCGCGTGTTCGACGCCGACGAACTGCGCGCACTGGCCGAGGTGGTGGACCGGCATGGCGCGCGCGTGTTCTCCGACGAGATCCACGCGCCGCTGGTCTTCCCCGGGCGGCGGCACCTGCCCTACGCCAGCGTGAGCGCGGCCGCGGCAGACCATGCGATCACCGCGATCTCCGCCTCCAAGGGCTGGAACCTCGCCGGCCTCAAGTGCGCGCAACTGGTGTTCGGCAGCGATGCCGACCTGGAACGCTGGCGCGGCATCGCGCTGCTGGCCGGGCACGGCGTGGCGGGCCTGGGCATGATCGCCTCGGTGGCGGCGTATCGCGAGGGCGGACCGTGGCTGGCGCATGTGCTGGCCTACCTGCAGCGCAACCGCGACCTGCTCGCCGACTGGCTCGCCACGCACTGGCCCGCTACGGAGTTCCTCGCGCCGCAGGGCACCTACCTGGCATGGATCGACTGCCGCGCGCTGGCGCTGCCTGCCGGCGCGAGGGCTGCGGACTTCTTCCGCCGGCAGTCGCAGGTCGCGCTGACCGACGGACGCGACTGCGGCGAGGCCGGCGCCGGCTTCGTGCGCATGAACTTCGCCCTGCCGCGGCCGTTGCTGCTGCAGGCGCTGGAGCGGATGCAGGCGGCGCTCGCCGCTGCGCGCTGACGCCGGCCGTCAGGCGAAGTGGGCATAGCCCGCGCGCGGAGCACGCCACGGCTGACCGTCGGCGTCGAGCGCGACCACGCCCTGTCCCTGCGTGATCGTGCCGATGCGGCTGCCCGGCGTGGAGGCCGATTCCAGGGCATCGCGCACCTGTTCGCGCGCGTCCGGGGACGCGGTGAAGCACAGTTCGTAGTCGTCGCCGCCCGTGGCCTGCCAGGGCCATCGCACCGGTGCGGCGAAGCGCGCCAGCGCCGGCGAGGCGGGCAGCGCCCGCAATTCGATCCGCGCGCCGACGCCGCTGGCGCTGCAGACGTGGCCGAGGTCGGCGAGCAGGCCGTCGGAGACGTCGATGCAGGCGTGCGCGATGCCGGCCAGCGCGCGCC
>JAEXLY010000134.1 GCA_023444765.1 Pseudomonadota bacterium
CACCGGCCCCGCCGGCGGAAGGCGGCGCACGCCGCGCAAACGGTGCGCAGGCCAGCCGTGCACGCCCGGCGCCGAGGCGCCCGCGCACGCCGGCGTCCCGGGTCCCGCCGGCACGCACGGACTGACATGGCTGCTTGCATGCTGCCGCCGCGCGATGGTCTGATGCGGGCCCATGCCCGCCGACCTCCACCGCAGCATCGACACCGTCTGGCGCGAGGAATCGCCGCGGATCATCGCCGCGCTGATGCGCCTGGTACGCAACCTCGACCTGGCCGAGGAGCTGGCGCAGGACGCGCTGGTCACCGCACTGGAGCGCTGGCCCGCCAGCGGGCTGCCTGACAACCCGGGCGCATGGCTCATGGCCGCCGCGAAGAACCGTGCCCTCGACCACCTGCGGCGGGAAGGCATGCTCGCGCGCAAGCATGCGCAGATCGCGCAGGAACTCGACGGCCTGCACGACGAACTGCACGCGGCGAGCGAGGCGGCGCTCGACGACGACATCGGCGACGACCTGCTGCGCCTGATCTTCGTCGCCTGCCACCCGCTGCTCTCGCGCGAGGCGCAGGTGGCGCTGACGCTGCGCCTGCTGTGCGGCCTGACGACGGACGAGATCGCGCGCGCGTTCCTGGCGCCGGAGGCCACCGTCGCGCAGCGCATCGTCCGCGCCAAGCGCACGCTGGGCGAGGCCGACGTGGCGTTCGAGGTGCCTGGACGCGACGACCTCCCCGCGCGCCTGTCGGCCGTGCTGGGCGTGGTCTATCTGGTCTTCAACGAAGGCTATGCCGCGACCGCGGGCGACGACTGGATGCGCCCGGCGCTGTGCGCCGAAGCGCTGCGCCTGGGGCGGCTGCTGGTGGGGCTGGCGCCGCACGAACCGGAGGTGTTCGGACTGCTGGCGCTGATGGAACTGCAGGCTTCGCGTGCCGCCGCGCGCACCGGGCCCGCCGGTGAACCGGTGCTGCTGCAGGACCAGGACCGCAGGTACTGGGACCACGAGGCGATCGGGCGCGGCCTGCGCGCGCTGATGCAGGCCGAACGCCTGTCCTCGTCCGCCGGCGCCTACACGCTGCAGGCGGCCATCGCGGCCTGTCATGCGCGTGCCCCGGACGTGGAGGCGACCGACTGGGCGCGCATCGTGGCACTGTACGACCGTCTGGCCGAGGTTGCGCCCTCGCCGGTGGTGGCGCTCAACCGGGCGGTGGCGGTGTCGATGCATACCGGGCCCGCCGATGCCCTCGCACTGGTCGATGCCCTGGCCGATGCGCCGGCGCTGCGCGCCTACCACCTGCTGCCGGCGGTGCGCGGCGACCTGCTGCACCGGCTGGGACGTGGCAGCGAGGCGCGCGCGGAGTTCCTGCGCGCTGCCGACATGGCCCGCAACACGCGCGAGCGCGCGCTGCTGCTGGCGCGCGCCGCGTCCACGGAGCGCTAGCGCACGCGCCGCGCGCCGCCTGATCAGGGGGCCCTTCGCGTCGCCGCGATCATCCGCCCGCTGCGTCTGCCCCGACTGCGACCGCCTCGACCTGGATGCGCAGGGTCACGCGCATGTCGAAGCCGTAGTCCTTGCCGGCGTCGATGCCGAAATCGTCGCGACGGAAGCTCGCCGCGGCATCGGCTCCGCACAGCTCGCGACGGTGCAGGGGATGCGGCATGCACTTGAAGCTGCGGATCTCCAGGTCCAGCGGCCGGGTGACGCCGCGCAGGGTCAGTTCGCCCTGCACGCGGGTCGGGCGGCCGTCGACGAAGTCCACCAGGCGTCCGCTGTAGCGTGCCTGCGGCCAGCGCGCGGTATCCAGCAGGCCGGGGCCGCGCGCCGCCTCGTTCATCGCGTCCAGGCCGTAGTCGACGCTGGCCGTGTCCACCACCACCTCGAGCCGGCCGCTGCCCGCCGCGCGGTCCATGCGCACCGTGCCCTGGCTGGTGTTGAACTTGCCGCGCCAGACCGAGAGCCCGCCGAGGTGGTCGGCCTCGAAACTGGGGAAGGTGTGGGCGGGATCGAGTTCGTAGGCCGTTTCGGCCGCACGCGCGGGGGCGGCAGCGGTCGACACGAGTGCCAGCACGAGGGCGGGCCGGACCAGGCGAGCGCGCATGGTGTCTCCAGGGTTGTGGTGGGGTTCCGGCGCGGCCCGTCGGGCGCGCAACGGCGGGCAGGCGCCGCCGCGGCGAATGCGACTGCCGTTGCGGCCGGGCGAGGAGGGGTGGTCGGGGAGCGGCCTACCGCATCGAGTGCAGGCCGATCAGGTTGCCCTCGGGGTCGAACACCAGGGCGATGAACCCGTACTCGCCGATGGACATCTTCTCGCGGTGGACGCGGCCGCCGGCGGACGCTGCGCGTGCGGCGGTGGTACCGCAGTCCTCGCAGGCGAAGTACACCAGCGTGCCGCCCGGCCCCGGAGCCACGCCGGGCATCCGGCACAGCGCGCCATTGGCGCCGTAGCGCTCCATGTCGCCGGGGAACGACCACATCTCGAGGCCGTCGTCGCTGCCTTCCGGCAGCTTCAGCGGCTCCAGCCGGGTGTCGAGCAGGGCCTCGTAGAAGGCGCGTGCGCGCGCCATGTCCTGCACATAGATTTCGAACCAGTTGACGCTGTTTGCACCTGACATCGGAAGTCCTCGGGTGGCTGGCGGGTTGCGGCCGCGGCACGGACATCGGCGCCGCGGCACTGGTGGTCGACGAACAGGCGACACGTGTTTCGACACGCCCGTCCACGGCGCGACGACCGGCCGGTTCTTGGCCACCCGATCCGGCATGCGGTGTGTAATCGCACCTGCCATGACGCTGCGCCGCAGGGCCGCAGGGACATATGCGACGGCGTGCAGCGCTCAGTCGCCCACCGGCAGCCACAGCAGCAGCGCAGCCCCCAGCGCGATCCGGTACACCGCGAAGCCGGTGAAGCGATGGCGCTTGATGTAGCCCAGCAGCCACTTCACCACCACGAATCCGGTGGCCGTCGCCGCGACGAACGCCAGCGCCACGTCGCCCCAGGCCTCGCCGCCAAGGCCGCCGTCCTTCCACAGTTCGAGGAACGCGTACCCGCTGGCGGCGAACATGGTCGGGATGCCGACCAGGAACACGAACTCGGTCGCCGCCGAGCGCCGGCCCAGGCCGGCCAGCATCGCCATGAAGATCGCCGCGGCCGAGCGCGAGGTGCCGGGGAACACGCCCGCCACCACCTGCGCCAGGCCCACCAGCACCGCCACCGTCCAGGTGACGTCGGTGCTGTCGCCGCGGCGCTCGGCGATGCGTTCGGCCAGGATCATCCAGATGCCGCCCAGGATCAGCGCCCACGCCACCGGCGTCACCGTCTCGGGCAGTTCCCAGCCCGCCAGCCGCACCGGCAGGCCGACCAGCGCCGTGACCAGGAAGGCCACGGCCAGCTTCATCGCGTAATCGCGGTTGTCGCGCTCGCCCAGGCCCGACGCCAGCTGCCAGATGCGCTGGCGGAACACCAGCGTGATCGCCAGGATCGCGCCGGCCTGGATCACGATGTTGAAGAAGTCCGACCGCGCGCCCAGCCAGTACTGCGCGATCAGCAGGTGCCCGGTGCTGGACACGGGCAGGAACTCGGTCAGTCCCTCGAGGATGCCCAGCAGCAGGGCGGACAGCGGATCGGACATGGGATCGGTTCGGACGCGGGTCGGCAGGATAACGAAAACCCCGCCACCGCCAGGCCCCAGCCCTCCGGGGGAAGTGGAGAACAGGTATCGCACCGCGTGCCTCGACGGGGCGATGCGGGAACGCACCATCCTGGTGCAGGCATCACGAATCCTTCACCACTGCCGTGCGTCTGGGCCAGTGAACGGGGGCAACATCTCGTGGAAACAATAGGTTACGCAATCACGGGATTTGGCACGCGCCTTGCTCCAACATGGTCATCCTTTCAAACCCAGAGGCCGTCGCCGATGTCGCTCGAGAACGTGGAAAAGCTGATCAAGGACCACAAGGTCGAATTCGTCGACCTGCGCTTCGTGGACATGCGCGGCGTGCAGCAGCACGTGACCTTCCCGGCCAGCATCATCGAGCCGGCGCTGTTCGAGGACGGCAAGATGTTCGACGGCTCCTCGATCGCCGGCTGGAAGGGCATCAACGAGTCGGACATGATCCTGCTGCCCGACGCGTCCACCGCCTACCTGGATCCGTTCTACGCCGATCCCACGCTCAATCTGACCTGCGACATCCTCGATCCGGCGACGATGCAGGACTACTCGCGCGACCCGCGCGGCATCGCGCGCCGTGCCGAGGCCTACCTCAAGTCCAGCGGTATCGCCGACCAGGCCTTCTTCGGCCCCGAACCCGAATACTTCATCTTCGACTCGGTGCGCTTCGCCAACGAGATGGGCAACACCTTCTTCCACGTCGAGTCCGAAGAAGCGGCCTGGAACACGGGCAAGGAATACGAAGGCGGCAACAGCGGCTACCGCCCCGGCGTGAAGGGTGGCTACTTCCCGGTGCCGCCGACCGATTCGCTGCACGACCTGCGCGCGGAGATGGTCAAGACGCTCGAGCAGATCGGCATCGAGGTCGAGGTGCACCACCACGAGGTGGCGACCGCCGGCCAGTGCGAGATCGGCACCAAGTTCAACTCGATGGTGAAGAAGGCCGATGAGCTGCTGGCGACCAAGTACGTGATCCGCAACGTCGCCTTCCGCAACGGCAAGACCGCGACCTTCATGCCCAAGCCGATCGTCGGCGACAACGGCAGCGGCATGCACGTGCACATGTCGCTGGCCAAGGGCGGGCAGAACCTGTTCTCGGGCGACGGCTACGGCGGCCTGTCGCAGATGGCGCTGTGGTACATCGGCGGCGTGTTCAAGCACGCGCGCGCGATCAACGCCTTCGCCAACTCCGGCACCAACAGCTACAAGCGCCTGGTGCCGGGCTTCGAAGCACCGGTGATGCTGGCCTATTCGGCACGCAACCGCTCGGCGAGCTGCCGCATCCCGTGGGTGTCCAACCCGAAGGCGCGCCGCATCGAGGTGCGCTTCCCCGATCCGCTGCAGTCGGGCTACCTGACCTTCACCGCACTGATGATGGCCGGCCTGGACGGCATCAAGAACCAGATCGATCCGGGCGGCCCCAGCGACAAGGCCCTGTACGACCTGCCGCCGGAAGAGGAGAAGAAGATCCCGCAGGTGTGCTCGAGCCTCGACCAAGCGCTGGAAGCGCTCGACAAGGATCGCGACTTCCTCAAGGCCGGCGGGGTGATGAGCGACGACTTCATCGACGCCTACATCGACCTGAAGATGCAGGAAGTCACGCGCTTCCGCGCGGCGACCCACCCGCTCGAGTACCAGATGTACTACGGCGTCTGACGCCCTGCGCCCGTCCCCCGTGAGGGGGGCGGGTCGCAACGGGGCCGGGGCGAAACGCCGAAGGCCCCCGCGACAACCAGCAGTTTCGCGTCCGGCGGCGAGCCGGATGCGCGGTCCTCCCCTACGCGGGCCGCGGACTTTCCACGACGAGGAACGGCGACACGGAAGCGGCATCCAGTACAGGCGGGAAAGGCAAGTGACCGGTGCAGGCACCGCAGAGTGCGCACCGGCGCCGCGACACGGCATGGGGATGCCGGGCCGGGGCGGACGAACAGTTACGCAAGACCGGGGAGGGCCTTTCATCCACATGAGGAGCCTGTCATGTCGTCTCGCAAGATCGCAGTAGCCACACTCCTGTCCGCCGGCCTGCTCCTGGCCGGCAACGCCTCCGCCGAAGTCTCGGGTTCGGTCACGGTGGTCAGCGACTACCTGTTCCGCGGGATCACCCAGACCAACGAGGAGCCGGCGCTGCAGGCCGGCGTCACCTGGAACCACGAAAGCGGCTTCTACGTCGGCGGCTGGGGCAGCAGCATCAGCTGGCTGTCCGATTCCGATCCGGACATCTCCAGCCAGGTCGAACTCGACGTGTTCGCAGGCTACGCCGGCAGCTTCGGCGAGAGCGACTTCGGCTACGACGTGGGCGTGAACTACTACTGGTACCCGGGCGACTACCCGGCCGGTTTCAACGACGCCGATACCGCCGAGGTCTATGTCGGCCTGACCTACAAGTTCCTCAGCGCCAAGTACTGGTACGCCGTCACCGACCTGTTCGGGATTCCCGATTCCGACGGCAGCACCAACCTCGACCTGTCCGCGAGCTGGGACTTCGCCCAAGGCTGGAGCGGCACCACCGCGGTCGGCAAGCAGTGGGTCAAGGGCGTGGGCGGCACCGGCACCTACGCGTTCTGGAAGGTGGGCGTGGACAAGTCGTTCGACAACGGCTTCGGCATCGGCCTTTCCTACAACGACAACGACCTGATCGGCCCGGACGAGACCATCGTGCTGGCCCTGTCGAAGTCGTTCTGATCCGCGCGACCGCATATCCCCGAAGGAGGCGTACTGCCATGAAACTCATCATCGCCGTCATCCGTCCGTTCAAGCTCGACGAAGTGCGCGAAGCGCTCGGCGAAGCCGGCGTGTCCGGACTCACCGTCACCGAGGTCAAGGGCTTCGGTCGCCAGAAAGGCCACACCGAGCTGTATCGCGGCGCCGAGTACGTCGTCGACTTCCTGCCCAAGCTCAAGATCGAGGCGGCGGTGGCGGACGAGGTGTTCGATGCCGCGCTCGAGGCCATCACCAAGTCGGCGGGGACGGGCAAGGTCGGCGACGGCAAGGTGTTCGTCGTCGCGCTCGACCAGGTCATCCGCATCCGTACCGGCGAGATCGGCGCGGACGCGCTCTAACCCAACTCGGAGGCCCAAACGATGAAGATCCAACTGTTCTCCGGGTGGAAGACCCGCATGCAGGCGCTGGGACTGGCCCTGCTGGTGGGCGTGGCCGGCCTGGCCGGCACGTTCGATGTGCTCGCACAGGATGCGACCGCGCCGGTAGCCGAGGCTGTCGCCGAAGCCGCCGCGACGCCGACCGTCGACAAGGGCGACGTCGCCTGGATGCTGACCTCGACCCTCCTGGTCCTGCTGATGGTGGTGCCGGGCCTGGCGCTGTTCTACGGCGGCATGGTGCGGTCGAAGAACGTGCTGTCGGTGCTGATCCACGTGATCTCGGTGTTCTCGCTGCTGGTGGTGCTGTGGATCGTCTACGGCTACTCGCTGGCGTTCTCGGGCGAAGGCGCGTGGATCGGCAACCTGGACAAGCTGTTCCTCAAGGGAGTGACGGTCGACACCCTCGCCGCCACGTTCACCGAAGGCGTCAGCCTGCCCGAGTACGTGTTCGTCGCGTTCCAGTCCACGTTCGCGGGCATCACCGGCGCGCTGATCGTGGGCGCGTTCGCAGAGCGGGTGAAGTTCGCGGCGGTGCTGCTGTTCGCGGTGATCTGGTTCACGCTCGGCTACCTGCCGATCGCGCACATGGTGTGGGCGACCGGCGGCTACCTGTACGAGCACGGCGCGCTGGACTTCGCTGGCGGCACGGTGGTGCACATCAACGCGGGCATCGCCGGCCTGGTGGGCGCGTACTTCGTCGGCAAGCGCGTGGGCTACGGCCGCGAGGCACTCAAGCCGCACAACGTCACCCTGACCTTCGTCGGTGCGTCGCTGCTGTGGGTGGGCTGGTTCGGTTTCAACGCCGGCTCCAACCTGGAAGCCACTGCTGGCGCGGCGCTGGCCTTCATCAACACCCTGGTGGCCACCGCCGCGGCCGTGCTGGCGTGGGCGCTGACCGAGAAGCTGACCAAGGGCAAGGCGTCGGCCCTTGGCGTGGCCTCGGGTGCCGTCGCCGGCCTGGTCGGCATCACGCCGGCGGCGGGACTGGTCGGTCCGCTCGGCGCGATCGCGATCGGTCTTGCCGCGGGCGTGGTCTGCGTCTGGGGCGTAACGGGGCTGAAGAAGCTGCTCAACGTCGATGACACCGCCGACGTGTTCGGCGTGCATGCGATCGGCGGTATCGTCGGCGCGATCCTGACCGGCGTGTTCTACGCGCCCGGCCTGGGCGGGCAAGGGGGCGAGGACTTCAACATGGCCGCGCAGGTCGGCACGCAGGCGCTGGGCGTCGTGCTGACCATCGGCTGGATCGGCCTCGTGTCCGTCATCGGCTTCCTCGTGGCCAGGATGGTGTTCGGCCTGCGCGTGAGCGAGGAAGCCGAGCGCAATGGCCTGGACATCAGCACCCATGGCGAATCGGCCTACGAGACCTGATTGCAGTATCCACCTCCCCCACGAGGTGCGGGCGGGGCGCGCGGGGGGCGCGCGTGGTGTTT
>JAEXLY010000145.1 GCA_023444765.1 Pseudomonadota bacterium
CGCGGCCCCGCGGCCCCCCCCCCCCCCCCGACCACTCAGCCCAGCACGTATTCAAGACCCGCTTGGATCTCGTCGTCATACGTGCGGTAAATCGCGGAGCCCACCATCCAGCCCAAGCTGGCTGCCCCTGCCACTCCGCGCAGTGGTGCAGTGGCTCTCCAGACGCCGCCGAGGGTGATACCGCCGGCAACTTCGTGCAGGTCGTGCTGAGTCAATTCACGCATGATCCTCTCCTCAGTTGGTGATGTACTCAACGTACTTGAAACCCGCGCGGGCAAATGTCACGCCCAGAGTGGCGCTGCCGACCGGCCCTCCGGCCGCCCCCAGAAGAGCGCCCACCATGCCGGCCGCTCCCGCCATGATCAACCCAGCGGCGAGCTCGCCCCCTGTATCGATCACGCCACCTGCGGCCATCTGAACTTCGCTTTGAGTCAGCTCTCTCATTTCACTCTCCTTCGTACTGAAACGCAGTCCCCCTGCGTGATGGGGCCGGTCTCCCGGCAAATATGCGCGGCTGGCGTTATGAGATGGAGTGCATGCGTTCCAGCGCCCCATCGGCTACCTGCCGAGGGATGCGCTTGGACGGCTAGACGATCACCCCTTGCGGACACTGCCGCGAGGGGCACCAAGGCAGGGATCCAGGAGAGCTGAGTTGCGGGCCGACCAGTGCGACACGATCGGATTGGGCGATCGACGCAGGGACGGGCACTGCCCCCCTACCGGGAGCGTCACCGGAACTGTAGACCGTGCGCGTTGACCAGATCGCTTTACGATCCGAGTCCCTGCGAAAGATGGGATGCATGCCCACGCGACGAGGCAAATGCTGCGATACGCGCTCATGCCCGGCAACGCTTGACCGCCGCCTCCAGATCTCTGCGGCAGATGAAATCCGGCGCTTCCCTACGCAAATGCAGCTGCAACATGGTCATCCATGAACGCGTTGTCCGGCTCGATTCTGCAGCGACTTGAAACCGCCGGTCAAGCACCTCCCGGCCCCACGAGGCGTGCGAAAACTGGCCCGACAGGACGTCGCCTGCGCTCAGCTGCGTCCAAATCCCCGCACCAGTTCCCCGTCGTCGACCGCGGCCGAGAACAGATAGCCCTGTGCCCGCTCCACCCCGGCCTCGCGCAGGGTCCGGGCCTGCGCTTCGTTCTCCACGCCTTCGGCGACGATGCCGATCCCGGTGCGCCGCGCCAGGGTGGCCATGGCCTGCACGATGGCCAGGTCGTAGGGATCGTCGGGCAGGCCACCGACGAAGCAGCGGTCGAGCTTGATCACGTCGATCGGCAGCCACTTGAGGTAGGCCAGCGACGAGTACCCGGTGCCGAAGTCGTCCAGGGCGATCGACACGCCCAGCTCGTGCAGGCGCGCCAGCGTCTGCACGGCGACGGCGACGTCCGGCAGCAGGACGCTCTCGGTCAGCTCCAGGCACAGTCGCGCAGGCGCAAGGCCGCTGGTCGAGAGCGCCGCGGCCACGTCCGCGACCAGGCTGGCCTGCTGGAACTGCCGTGCCGACAGGTTGACGCGCAGCCTGGGCTGCTCGCCGTCCTGGCCCGCGGGCCAGGTGCTGGCGATGGTGCAGGCCTCGCGCAGCACCCAGCGCCCGATCGGAACGATCAACCCGCAGTTCTCGATCACGTCGATGAAATCACAGGCCGCGCGACAGGCGCCCCCAGGTTCACGCCAGCGCAGCAGCGCCTCGGCCGCGACCCAGCGTCCGCTGGCGAGGTCGACTTCCGGCTGGAACTGCACGGCCAGATGCCCGGCCTCCCAGGCCTCGCGTACCAGGCGTTCCAGGCGCAGTCGCTCCACCAGCCCGCGATGGTGCGCGGCATCGAAGATCTCGCAGCGGCCGTGGCGATGCCGGCGCGCCTCATGGCTGGCGGTCTCGGCATTGCGCAACAGGTTGTCGGCCGACGGCGCGGCCAGGTCGCGCGAGAAAGCGATGCCGGCGGTGACGATCACCGCGATGCCCTGCTCGTCCAGGCACGTCTGGACGATGTCCACGCAGCGTTCGGCCAAGGCCAGCGCACGGGTTTCGTGGAGGGGCCGGTGCGGCAGCACGGCGAAGGCGTTGCCGCGCACCCGCGCCAGCGTCGCCTCGCCGTCCAGCTCCTGGCGCAGGCGCGCGGCAGCCTCCACCAGCAGTTCGTGGCCGGCATCGCCCTCGTGCGGCGACGCATCGAAGTTCAGGTGGATGGCGACCAGGCCGTTGTCGGCACCGTGCAACGGGCGCAGCGCCGCGTGCACCACTTCGAGCAGGTGGTCGCGGTTGGGCAGGTCGGTATGCGGGTCGTGCAGCTCCAGGTAGCGCACCCGACCTTCGAGCCGGCGGCGGCGGTCGATCTCCAGCGCCATCGCCACGTAGTCGCCGATGCTGCCGGCGAAGGCCTGGTCTTCGGGTGTCCACGCGCGTGGCGGCCCGACGTGTTCGTGGCAGATCACGCCGAGCAGGTCGCCGGCAGAGCGCACCGGCGCGTCCAGCAGCGAGCCGATGCCGTGGCGCTGCAGGTAATCGCCCAGCCCGCCATCGCCCGCGGCGGCGCCGGCCTGGTCGATCACCCGCACCTCGTCCAGGTCGGCCGCGTAGTCGCGGCC
>JAEXLY010000194.1 GCA_023444765.1 Pseudomonadota bacterium
CGGCGGGCGTGGGCTCCGCATCGCGCGCGCCCGACGAGCTGTCGGTGACGCCGGCGGCGATCAGCCACCAGCTGCGCCATCTGGAGGACGAGCTCGGACAGCCGCTGTTCCTGCGGCGGCCGCGCCGGCTGCTGCTCACCCCCCGCGGGGCTGACCTGCAGCGTGCGCTGTCCGGCGCCTTCGGCAGCATCGCCGCGGCGGTGGAACGCGTGCGCGCGCCCCGGCGCCGCAGCCTGACCCTGAGCGCCACGCCCGCGGTGGCCTCCCGCTGGCTGGTGCCGCGGCTGCCGCTGCTGCGCGAAGCCTGCGCCGACCTCGACCTGCGCCTGCACGTGTCGCACGAACCGATGGCGCTCGACGGCGTCGAGGCCGACGCCGCGATCCGCTACGGCCACGGCCGCTGGCCAGGCCTGCAGTCGCACAGGCTCATCGACAACGCGTTCGCGCCGGTGTGCAGTCCGCAGCTGGGCCTGCGCGCGAGCGCGGAGCTGCCGCGCCACACCCTGCTGCACTTCGCGCCGCCCGGTTCGCGCAGCGCGCCGGTCGACTGGAACGCGTGGCAGCGCCGCGCCGGCGTGGCGGGGCTGGACGCCGGCGCCGGGCCGGTGTTCTCCGATGAGACGCACACCATCACCGCCGCCATCGCCGGCCAGGGCGTGGCGCTGATGAGCCTGGCCCTGGTGGCCGACGAACTGCGCGCCGGCTCCCTGCTGTGTCCCTTCGGCCCGGTGCTCCAGGCCGAACCGTTCCACTTCGTGTATCCGGACACCGCGCAGGACGACTGCTGGCTGGCCACCCTGCGCGACTGGATCCTGGGCCTGCCGCTCCCGGAGCTGCCGGCCCTGCCCGTCGGAGACGATCAGCGCCCGAAACGCGCGCGCAGCATTCCGTAGGCCGCGCGCAGGCCCAGCGCCTCCCCGCCGGCCGGGCGCCCGGGGCGCGCGCTGTCGTTCCAGGCGTACACGTCCAGGTGCGCCCAGGGCGTGCCTTCGGGTACGAAGCGCTCCAGGTAGAGCGCGGCGGTCACCGCGCCGGCCATGCGCGAACCGGCATTGGCCATGTCGGCGATGTTGCTGGTGAGGTAGCGCAGGTACGGGCGCCACAGCGGCATGCGCCACACCGGATCGCGCATGCGTTCGCCCGCGGCCAGCCAGTCGTTGGCCAGCGCGTCGTCGTTGGCGAACAGCGCCGGCAGGTCCGGCCCCAGCGCGATGCGCGCCGCGCCGGTAAGCGTGGCGAAATCCAGGATCATCGCCGGCGCCAGCTCGCCGGCCAGGGTGAGCGCGTCGCACAGCACGATGCGGCCTTCGGCATCGGTGTTGTCCACTTCCACGCTCACGCCCTTGCGGGTGGCGATGACCTCGCCGGGACGATAGGCGTTCGGGCCGATCGCGTTCTCGACCGCCGGCACCAGCAGGGTCAGGCGCAACTCGAGGTCGCTGGCCATCAGCAGGCCGGCCAGCGCGATCGCGTGCGCCGCGCCGCCCATGTCCTTCTTCATGTTGCGCATGCCGTCGGCCGGCTTGATGTCCAGGCCGCCGGTGTCGAAGCACACGCCCTTGCCGACCAGCACCACATGCGGATGCGCGGCGTCGCCGAAGTCCAGCCGCAGCAGGCGCGGCGCGCGGTGCGAGGCGCGGCCGACGGCGTGGATCGCGGGGAAGTTCTGCGCGAGCAGGTCGTCGCCGACGATGCTCTCGAAGCGCGCGCCATGCGCCTGCGCCAGCGCGCGCACCTCGGCCTCCATCTGGTCCGGGCCCATGTCCTGCGTCGGGGTATTGACCAGGTCGCGCACGCGGACGCAGGCCTCCAGCACATGGGCCTGCCCGGCATCCAGTGCCAGCGCCAGCCGTGCCGGCGCGCGGCCGCCGGTCTTGTAGCGGCTGTAGCGGTAGGCGCCCAAGCCCCAGCCCAGTTGCAGGGCGGCGAGGTGCTCCGCGGGCAGGTCGCCGGCCGGCACCCAGTCGCCCTCGGGCAGCGCCATCGGCGCATGCGCGTAGGCGTAGGCGTCCAGCGGATCGCCGATCCCTAGCACCGCGCCCGCCACGCCGTTCTCGCCGGGCAGCAGCGCATGCGTGCCGGCAGCGGCCTTGAACTGCTGCGCCTGCAGCCATGCCTGCGTCGCGGCCGGCTGCGCGGCCAGCCAGGCCTCGTAGCCGGACGCGGCCAGCACGTGCAGCGGGCGCGCGGCGACCGTGTCGGTGGCGAAGCCGGGGGGAAGCGTGGAAGCGGTCATGGGGAACTCCGGTCGGAAACGGGAAGGAAGGCGCGGGCGCTCACGCCGGCAGCAGCGCCCGCAGGCGGCCGTCCTGCAGCAGCCACGCGAAGGCCGCGGCGTTGAGCGCCACCGTGGCCCAGAACACGGCCTGGTAGGCCGGCTTGCTCGACTTGTGGCGCAGCACCTGCTGCGCCAGCAGCCCGCCGGGCCAGCCGCCGGCCAGGTCGATCAGGTGCAGGCTGCGCTCGGGCGTGCGTCGTCCGCCACGCCCGGCCGCCTGCTTGTCGTGGCGATAGGCGAGGAACGCCACCAGGCTCGCGGCCGCATACCACGCCGGCACCGCGCCGCTCCATTCGCCCAGCAGCCAGCCGCCGGCCAGCACCGCGGTGGCGGACGCGAGTACCACGCGACGCAGTGCATTGCCTG
>JAEXLY010000212.1 GCA_023444765.1 Pseudomonadota bacterium
CGGCTGCGCGGCGAAGCCGCACGCCCGCCGGGCGATGGCGCGCCGCCGCCGCCCACCACGCAGCCGCCACCGTCCGCGGTGGCGTCGGGACGCGGCACCAGCCGCCTGCGCCCGCGCATCGAGCCGACCTTCGGCCTCGGGAGGAACGCATGATCCGCCGCCTGCTCGCCGCCAGCGACCTGAGCAAGGAAAGCATCGCCCGCGCGTTCTCGCGCGTGCACTTCGTCGGCATCGGCGGCGCCGGCATGAGCGGCATCGCCGAGGTGCTGTGCACCCTGGGCTACCAGGTGTCGGGTTCGGACACGGCCGACAACGCCACCACCCAGCGGCTGACGCGCCTGGGCGCCACCGTGCACCGGGGCCATTCGGCCGCCAACGTGCTGGGCACCGATTGCATCGTGGTGTCCAGCGCCATCAGGCCCGACAACCCGGAGCTGATGGAAGCGCGATCGCAGCGCATCCCGATCGTGCCGCGTGCGGAGATGCTGGCCGAACTGATGCGCTTCCGCCGCGGGATCGCGGTGGCCGGCACCCACGGCAAGACCACCACCACCTCCCTCACTGCCAGCGTGCTGGGCGAGGGCGGGCTCGATCCGACCTTCGTGATCGGCGGGCAGCTGCTGGCCGCCGGCGCCAATGCGCGCCTGGGCGGCGGCCAGTGGCTGGTGGCCGAGGCCGACGAGAGCGACGGCAGCTTCCTGCGCCTGAACCCGCTCATCGCCGTGGTCACCAACATCGATGCCGACCACCTGGAGAACTACGGCGGCGACTTCGCCCGTGTACAGGCCGCGTTCTCCGAGTTCCTGCACCGGCTGCCGTTCTACGGCCTGGCGGTGCTGTGCGTGGACGATCCGGAAGTGGCCCGGCTGGCGCAGGACATGCCGCGCCACGCGATGACCTACGGTTTCTCGCCCGGCGCCGACGTGCGCGCCGAGGACGTCGAGCAGCATGGCGGCGCGATGCGCTTCACGCTGTGCCTGCCCGACGGCTCGCGGACCCCGGCGACGCTGGCGCTGCCCGGACGGCATAACGTGCTCAACGCGCTGGCGGCGTCCTCGATCGGCTGGCAGCTGGGCGTGGAGCCGGCCGCCATCGCGCGCGCGCTCGAGAAGTTCCAGGGCATCGGCCGCCGCTTCAACCTGCTGGCCGAACTGCGCACGCCGCAGGGCGCCCGGGTGAAACTGGTGGACGACTATGGCCATCATCCCAGGGAACTGGCCGCGGTGTTCGAGGCCGCGCGCGGCGGCTGGCCGGACCACCGCCTGGTGGTGGCGTTCCAGCCGCACCGCTACACGCGCACGCGCGACCAGTTCGATGATTTCGCCGCCGTGCTGTCCGATGTCGACGCGCTGGTGCTGACCGAGGTGTACCCGGCCGGCGAGTCGCCGATCGCCGGCGCGGACGCCAAGGCGCTGGCGCGCGCGATCCGCGCACGCGGGCGCATCGATCCGGTGGTGGTGAGCGGCGCGCAGGAACTGGCCAGCGTGCTGCCCGACGTGCTGCACGACGGCGACCTGCTGCTGATGATGGGCGCCGGCGACATCGGCCATGCCGCCCAGCAACTGGGGCGCGAAGGCTTCACGGAGGCGGCGCGATGAGACCGGCCGTGCCTGCGCCGCGCATCACCGACCCCGCCGTCTTCGGTCGCGTCGCCGTGCTGATGGGCGGCACCAGCGCCGAACGCGAGGTGTCGCTGGATTCGGGCCGCGGCGTGCTCGAGGCGCTGCGCATGCGCGGCGTGGACGCGCATGCGGTCGATGGTATCCCTGCGCTGGTCGACGCGATCCGCGCCGGCCAGGTCGATCGCGTGTTCAACATCCTGCACGGCAACCGCGGCGGCGGCGAGGATGGCGTGGTGCAGGGCCTGCTCGAAGCGCTGGGCGTGCCCTATACCGGCCCTGGCGTGCTGGGTTCCGCGCTGACCATGGACAAGGTGCGCACCAAGCAGGTGTGGATGGCGGAGGAGCTGCCGACGCCGCGCTTCGTACGTGTGCCGGCTGGCGGCGACCTGCCGGCCGCGATCGCGAAGGTCGGTCTTCCGGCGTTCGTGAAGCCCTCTTGCGAGGGCTCCAGCGTCGGCGTCGCACGGGTGATGGAAGACGCCGATACTCCGCGCGCGGTCGAGGTGGCCCGTGGCTACGGCGGCGAGATGCTGGTCGAAGAGATGGTGGTGGGCGACGAGCTGACCGTCGCCATCCTCGGCGGCCTTGCGCTGCCGTCGATCCGGATCGTGCCCGCCGGCGAGTGGTACGACTACAACGCCAAGTACGTCGCCGACGACACCCAGTATCTCTGCCCGGGCCTGGACGAGCCGGGCGAGCGCGCCATCGGCGAACTCGCGCTCGCGGCGTTCTCCGTGGCCGGCTGCAGCGGTTGGGGCCGCGTGGACCTGATGCGCGAGCGCGACAGTGGCCGCCTGCTGCTGCTGGAGGTCAATACCGCGCCGGGCATGACCAGCCATTCGCTGGTGCCCAAGGCCGCGGCGCAGCTGGGCATCGACTACGCCGAACTGTGCTGGCGCGTGCTGGAACAGACGGTGTGAAGACCGTGATTCGTGACTGGTCGTTCGGGATTGGGCACAGCCGGCATTCCGCGGGCACGGCACCGTTCGCCTTGTCGAATCGCCAGTCGCCAACCACCGGTCGCGGCGCCGGAGGCGCCCCATGAACGCCGCGCTGCGCCGCACGCTGCAGGTGTCCACTTGGGCGATCGCCATCGCGCTGGTCGCGCTGCCCGTGGTGGCGGTGCTCAACGGGTGGATCGGAGCCGAGCGCTGGCCGCTGCGGACGCTGCGCGTCAACGACGGCCTGGAGCGGGTCGACACCGCACGCCTGCGCGAGACCTTGCTGCCCTACGCGGCGTCGGGCTTCTTCGCCGTGAAGCTCGACCCGGCGCGCGCGGCGGTCGCTCGGCTGCCCTGGGTGGAGCATGCCGAGGTGCGCAAGCGCTGGCCGGACGTGCTGGAAGTTCGCATCGTCGAACACCGCCCGTTCGCGCGCTGGGGCGAGGACAGGTTGCTGTCCGAACAGGGTCGCCTGTTCCCGGTGGCCGGCATCGAGGTGCCGGACGGGTTGCCGCAGCTCGCTGCGGCCGACACCCGCGTCCCCGACGTCGTCGCGCTCTACAACGAATCTCGCGAGATGTTCGCGCCGGGCGGCTTCGCGGTGGAACGCCTCGCGCTGGACAGCCGCGACAGCTGGTCGCTCACCCTGGACAACGGCGTGGAGGTGGTGGTGGGCAGCCAGGAAGCCCGCCTGCGCCTCAAGCGCTTCGCGCGCGTGCTGCCGCAACTGCTCGCCCGCAACCCGCAACTGCTGCAGCGCGCCGACCTGCGCTACACCAATGGCTTCGCCCTCGAGTGGGCGAAGCCGGGAACCGGCAATCGGGAATCGGCAATCGGTGGGGCGGCCGACTCCATCGCCGGATTGCCGCCCCTGCCGCCACGACCAGCAGTACGCCCGCTACCTGCTCCTCCGATTACCGATTCCCGATTCCCCATTCCCGGCTCCCGCACATGAACCGCAAAGGCGACAAGGCCCTGATCGTCGGCCTCGACATCGGCACCTCCAAGGTGGTGGCGCTGGTCGGCGAGTACTCGCCGGGCAACCCGATCGAGGTGATCGGCATCGGCTCCCACGAATCGCGCGGGCTCAAGCGTGGCGTGGTGGTAGACATCGAATCCACCGTGCAGTCGATCCAGCGCGCCGTCGAGGAAGCCGAACTGATGGCCGGCTGCGAGATCCGCAGCGTGTATGCCTCGATCTCCGGCAACCACGTGCAGTGCCGCAATTCCAACGGCATCGTGCCGATCCGCGACGGCGAGGTGACCTGGGCCGACCTCGACCGCGTGCTCGACGCGGCCAAGGCCGTGGCGATCCCCGCCGACCAGCGGATCCTCCATGCGATCCCGCGCGAGTACGTGCTGGACGACTCGCAGGAAGGGATCCGCAACCCGGTCGGCATGACCGGCGTGCGCCTGGAGGTGCATGCGCACCTTGTTGTCTGCGCGCAGTCGGCCGCGGCCAATATCAGCAAGTGCGTACAGCGCTGCGGCCTGTCGATCGACGACCTGGTGCTGTCGTCGCTGGCCTCGAGTACCGCGGTGCTCACCGGCGACGAGCGCGAGCTGGGCGTGGTGCTGGTCGACATGGGCGCTGGCACCACCGACCTCGCGGTGTTCGTGCAGGGAGCGATCTGCCACACCGCGAGCCTGCCGATCGCCGGCGACAAGGTCACCGAGGACATCGCGCACATGCTGCGCACGCCCACGCCGGAGGCCGAGCAGATCAAGGTGCGCTATGCCTGCGCGCTGGCGCAGCTGGCCACGTCCGAGGAGTCGATCCAGGTGCCGAGCGTGGGGGACCGCCCGCCACGGCGCCTGCCGCGACAGTCGCTGGCGCAGGCGGTGCAGGCGCGCTATGAGGAAATCTTCGAGATGGTGCAGGCCGAACTGCGCCGCTCCGGCTTCGAGCAGCACGTGCGCGCCGGCATGGTGCTCACCGGCGGCGCGGCGAAGATGGAAGGCGTGGTCGAGCTGGCCGAGGAGATGCTGCAGATGCCGGTGCGCGTGGGTATTCCGCAGCACGTCACCGGCTTGGGCGAGGTGGTCAACAACCCGGTGCACGCCACCGGCGTGGGACTGCTGCTGATGGGCAGCCAGATCGAGAACCCGAGGCGCCCCTCGCTGCCGGCCGGCAAGGCGGGGAGCCTCCTGAAGAAGATCAGTACCTGGTTCCGGGGGGAATTCTGATGCCAGGGCTCGGGAACGGGGAATGGGGAATGGGGAACCGGAAGGGCGGCAAGCAGGATCGAAGGCGAAGCGGACGAAGAAAAGCGGATGCAGAAGGTTGCGGCACAGCGGCGATGGCACACACATAAACGTCGGTAGCAGGCGAGTTGAAAGCGGACGGAACCAGCTGTTCCGATTCCCCATTCCCGACTCCCGATTCCCGGCTCTAACTAGAGAGGACAAGGACATGGCACATTTCGAACTGGTTGAGAAGATGGCCCCGAATGCCGTCATCAAGGTGATCGGCGTGGGCGGCGGCGGCGGCAACGCGGTTGCGCACATGGTCAACAGCAGCGTGGATGGCGTGGAATTCATCACCGCCAACACCGACTCGCAGGCGATCCGCAACTGCGGCGCGAAGCTGCAGCTGCAGCTCGGCGGCAACGTCACCAAGGGCCTTGGTGCGGGTGCCAACCCCGAAGTCGGCCGCCAGGCCGCGCTCGAGGATCGCGAGATCATCATGGACGCGCTGCAGGGCGCGGACATGGTGTTCATCACCGCCGGCATGGGCGGCGGCACCGGCACCGGCGCGGCGCCCGTGGTGGCGCAGCTGGCCAAGGAGATGGGCATCCTCACCGTCGCGGTCGTGACCAAGCCGTTCCCGTTCGAAGGCCGCCGCCGCATGCAGGTCGCGCTCAAGGGCATCGAGGACCTGTCCTCGCACTGCGACTCGCTGATCACCATCCCCAACGAGAAGCTGATCACCGTGCTCGGCCGCAACGCCACCATGGTGCAGGCCTTCCGCGCCGCCAACGACGTGCTGCTGGGCGCCGTGCAGGGCATCGCCGACCTGATCGTGCGCCCGGGCCTGATCAACGTCGACTTCGCCGACGTGCGCACCGTCATGTCCGAGATGGGCCTGGCGATGATGGGCACCGGCCACGCCCGCGGCGACGATCGCGCGCAGGCGGCCGCCGAATCGGCGATCCAGAACCCGCTGCTGGACGACGTCAACCTGGCCGGCGCCAACGGCATCCTGGTCAACTTCACCGCCGGTCCGGACTTCACCATGAGCGAGTTCGACGAGGTCGGCCGCACGGTGGAGAACTTCGCCAGCGAGGACGCGACCATCGTGATCGGCACCGTGCTCGACCCGGACATGGCCGACGACGTGCGCGTGACCGTGGTGGCCACCGGCCTCAACCGCGGCGTCGCGCGCAGCAGCGGCCGCGGACACGACCACGCCTCGTTCGAGACCGCCGCCCGCCGCCCGCACGTGCAGCTGATCAACACCGGCAAGCGCGACGGCACCACGGGCATGTTCGTGGAAGACGGCAGCGAGTCGTTCGCCTCGGGCAGCAGCATCGCCGCCGGGCTGCGCGGTCGCAGCGTCGCCGCCGAGGCCGCGCCTGCCACACCGCCGGTCGCCGACTTTGGCAGCGACAGCTACCTCGACATCCCGGCTTTCCTGCGCCGCCAGGCCGACTGAGGGCGGTTGCCGGCGGACCGTCCGTCGGCAGCCGGCGCGCCGCCTGCCGTCCCTTCAGGG
>JAEXLY010000238.1 GCA_023444765.1 Pseudomonadota bacterium
CGGCTGCGCAGCCGGACGGAGGCGCCGGGGCAGGAACGTGAACGGGTGGGGGATGGCAGGCGGCCGGTCGCGGGTATGCGGCGGTCGCGCAACCGCAGGCTGCCTGTCCGGACATTCCCGGTGGCGCCAGGATCATCGGGAGTGAGCAATGCAGCTGTCCGGCCTCGACATCGGCATCGTGCTGGCCTACCTGGCGGGCATCTTCGTGCTGGCGCAGTGGGTCTCGCGCGAGAAGCCGGGACACCGCAAGGACGCCAGGGACTACTTCCTGGCCGGCAGGTCGCTGCCCTGGTGGGCGATCGGCGCCTCGCTGATCGCGGCCAACATCTCGGCCGAGCAGATCATCGGCATGTCCGGCTCCGGCTATGCCATCGGCCTGGCGATCGCCTCGTATGAATGGATGGCCGCGGCGACCCTGCTGATCGTCGGCAAGTGGTTCCTGCCGGTGTTCCTGCGCAACGGCATCTACACCATGCCGCAGTTCCTCGAACAACGCTACGGCAGCCGCATCCGCACGGTCATGGCGGTGTTCTGGCTGGGCCTGTACGTGTTCGTGAACCTCACCTCGATCCTGTGGCTGGGGTCGCTTGCGATCGCCCATGTCTCGGGCATGGACCAGATGGTCGCGCTGCTGTTGCTGGCCGCATTCGCGCTGGCCTACCAGATCTATGGCGGCCTCAAGGCGGTCGCCCTGACCGACGTCGTCCAGGTCGTGCTGCTGGTGGCCGGTGGTCTGCTGCTGGCCGGCATCACGCTCGACCGCATCGGCGAGGGCGCCGGGTTCTGGGCCGGCGTGGCGCGCCTGCGCAGCGAGGCGCCGGGCCATTTCCACATGATCCTCGCGGCCGACCATCCCTTCTACAAGGATCTGCCCGGCATCAGCGTGCTGGTCGGCGGCATGTGGATCATGAACATCAGCTACTGGGGCTTCAACCAGTACATCATCCAGCGTGCATTGGCGGCCAGGGACATCAACGAAGCCCAGAAGGGCGTGTTGTTCGCGGCCTTCCTCAAGCTGCTGATGCCGCTGATCGTGGTCCTGCCGGGGCTGGCCGCGGTGCTGCTCGCGCCCGGGCTCGACCGGCCCGACGCGGCCTATCCGGCGATGATGTCGCTGCTGCCGGCAGGCGCGTTGGGGATCGTGTTCGCGGCCCTGATCGCCGCCATCGTCTCGTCGCTGGCGTCGATGAGCAACTCGATCTCCACCATCTTCACGCTCGACCTGTACCGCCGGCGCGACGCCGGCCAGCACCACCTGGTGCGCGTGGGCCGCATCGTCACCGTGGTGGCGATGGCGGCGGCGGTGCTGGCGGCCCGCCCGCTGCTGGGCAGCTTCGACCAGGCTTTCCAGTACATCCAGGAGTACACCGGCTTCTTCACCCCGGGCATCGTGGTGATCTTCGTGCTGGGCCTGTTCTGGAAGCGCGCCAACGAGGCCGGCGCGCTGGCGGCTGCGATCGGATCGTTCGCGCTGTCGATCGCGCTCAAGCTGGCGTGGCCGTCGCTGCCCTTCATCGACCGCGTGGGACTGGTGTTCCTGCTGGCCCTGGCGCTCGCGACGGTCGTGTCCCTCCTCACGCGCCACGCGCCGGAGAAGGACATCATCCAGACCCGCGACGTCGAGTACCGCACCAGCGGCGCCTTCAATGCCGGGGCGCTCGCGGTGCTGGCGATCCTGGCTGCGCTGTACACGCTGTTCTGGTAACGGCTCCCCGCCGGCCCTTCGTTGGGCGGCCGTGACGACTGGCGCCAGTCGGCCACCTCCTGCGCCTCCACACGACGCGTCCGGAACGCGGGCGCAGCGCAAGCGCCAGCGCTGCCTGTCCGATGCATCCTGGCCGTGCCGCTCCGGTGGCGCTTCTGCTGGTGCGGAGGGCCGTGCGGCCCGCGATCGCGCCGCACTTGATCCAGGTCAGGTGCCGCAGCGCCATCGCCCGGCATCATCCCGCGCTGCAGTGGCGGTCGAGGGGCGTGATGGGGACACAGGCGTGCGCGTGGCGTCGATCCGGGGCTGTGGTCAGGGGAGCGCGCGCGAAGAACGGGTTCGCGGCGCGGCCATGCGTGCAGACGCGACGGATGCGCATCGCGACCGTCCACGCATGAGCTTCCACGACCTGCGCGGATTCCTGTCGCGCCTGGCCGCGCGCGGCGACCTGCTGGAGATCGAGGAAGCTGTCGATCCGGTGCTCGAGAGCACCGCGCTGAGCCAGCGCGCGCTGCGCGAACAGGGCCCTGCATTGCTGATGCGGCACCCGGTCGGCTCCGTCCATCCCCTGCTCGGCAACCTGTTCGGCCACCGCCGCAGGATCGAACTCGCGCTCGGCGACCGTCCGCTGTCCTCGCTGCGCGAGATGGGCGAGCTGCTGGCGAGTCTCAAGGAGCCCGACTGGCCCGGTTCGCTGCGCGAGGCGCTGCATGCCTGGCCGGGCCTCGCGCAGCTTGCGCACGCCGCGCCGCGTCGCGTGCGCGAGGCCGCGTTCTGCGAGCAGGTGCTGCAGGGCGACGACGTCGATCTGTCGCGCCTGCCGATCCAGCACTGCTGGCCGGAGGATGTCGACCGCCTGCTCACCTTCGGCCTGGTCGTCACCCGCGGACCGCAGCGGCGGCGACAGAACGTGGCGATCTACCGGCAGCAGCCGATCGGCCGCAACCGGCTGATCATGCGCTGGCTGCCGCACCGCGGCGGCGCGCTCGACTACGCCGCCTGGCGCCAGCGCCACCCGGACCGGCCGTTTCCGGTGCTGGTGGCGAGCGGCGCCGACCCGGCCACGATGCTGGCGGCGGTCGCGCCGATCCCGGACACGCTGTCGGAGTACGAGTTCGCCGGCCTGCTGCGCGGGGAACGCACGCGCGTGTGGCACAGCGAGGCCACCGGCCTGGACGCGCCAGCCGGTGCGGAAATCCTGCTCGAGGGCGTGATCCGCCCCGGCGACACCGCGCTCGAAGGCCCATTCGGCGACCACACCGGCTACTACAACGCCCAGGGCGTGTTCCCGGTGCTGACCGTGGAGCGCATGCGGCTGCGCCGCGACGCGATCTACCACGGCAGCTACATGGGCCGGGCGCCGCTGGACGAGCCCTCGGTGCTGTCGGCTGCGCTCAACGACGTGTTCGTGCCGATCCTGCAGCGCGTGTTCCCCGAGATCGTCGACTTCCACCTGCCGCCCGAAGCCTGCTCCTATCGCATCGCCGTGGTGTCGATCCGCAAGCAGTACGCCGGCCACGCCCGGCGCGTGATGATGTCGGTGTGGTCGTACCTGCGCCAGTTCACCTACACCAAGTTCGTGATCGTCACCGACGAGGATATCGACGTGCGCGACTGGGGCCAGGTGCTGTGGGCGCTGTCCACGCGCGTGGATCCTGCGCGCGACATGATGCTGGTCGAGAACACGCCGATCGACTACCTCGACTTCGCCTCGCCCGTCGCCGGCCTGGGCTCCAAGCTCGGGCTCGACGCCACCCGCAAGTGGCCCGGTGAATCGGACCGGGAATGGGGCCGCCCGATCATGCCCGACGCGCAGGTCGAGCGCCGCGTCGATGCGCTGTGGTCGCGGTTGCAGGCCGCGTGCGTCCCGGAGGCGCGCCATGTCCCGCGAACGTCGTTCCGGTCCACACCCGACACCACCGACACAGGGAGTCGCTGATGCAACTGGTATGTCCCGCGGGCAACCTGCCCGCGCTGCAGGCGGCGATCGACGCGGGCGCCGACGCCGTCTACGCCGGCTTCCGCGACCAGACCAACGCGCGCGCCTTTCCCGGGCTGAACTTCGACGAGCAGGAGCTGCGTCGCGGCATCGCGTACGCGCACGCGCGCGGACGCAAGGTGTACCTGGCGCTCAACACCTATCCCGACAGCGTGCGCCTGCCGTACTGGCAGGCGGCCGTCGACCACGCCGCGGAACTGGGCGTGGACGCGATCATTGCCGCGGAGATGGCGGTGCTCGACTACGCCTGTAGCGCGCATCCGGCGCTCGCGCGCCATCTGTCGGTACAGGGATCGGCGACCACCGCGGCGGCACTGACCTACGCATACGAGCGCTTCGGCATCGCCCGCGCGGTGCTGCCGCGGGTGCTGGCCCTGCAGCAGGTGCAGCGCCTGTGCGCGGCCTCGCCGGTGCCGCTGGAGGTGTTCGCCTTCGGCAGCCTGTGCATCATGGTGGAGGGCCGCTGCCAGCTGTCGAGCTACGTCACCGGCGTTTCGCCCAATCGCCACGGCGTCTGCTCCCCGGCCAGCTTCGTGCGTTGGGAAGAGCATGCGGACAGCAGCCGCAGCGTGCGCCTGAACGGCATGCTGATCGACCGCTTCGGCGCGTCCGAGCCGGCCGGCTATCCCACCGTCTGCAAGGGCCGTTACGCGGTCGGCGGCGAGGTGTTCCACGCGCTGGAGGAGCCGACCAGCCTCAACACCCTGGAGCTGCTGCCGCAGCTGGCGCAGGCCGGGGTGGTGGCCCTGAAGGTCGAGGGCCGCCAGCGCGGCGTGGCCTACGTGCGCGCGGTGGCCTCCACCTGGCGCCAGGCGATCGACCGCTACCGCGCCGATCCGCAGCGCTGGACCACCGAAGCCGCGTGGCAGCAGGCGCTGGGCGCACATGCGGAAGGACAGCAGACCACGCTTGGACCCTACCACCGCGCGTGGCATTGAGCGCGCGCAGGAGAACGCATCGATGAAACTCAGCCTTGGGCCGCTGCAGTACTTCTGGCCGCGCGAGCAGACGCTCGCGTTCTATCGCGAGGCGGCCGGCTGGCCCGTCGACATCGTCTACCTGGGCGAGACGATCTGCAGCAAGCGACGCGAGCTGCGCCTGCCCGACTGGCTGGCGATCGCGCGCGAACTCGCCGCCGCCGGCAAGGAAGTGGTGCTCTCGACGCTGGCGCTGATCGAGGCCGAATCCGAGCTCGGCGCGTTGCGCCGCCAGGTGGACAACGGGGCGTTCCGGATCGAGGCCAACGACCTGTCCGCCGTGCAGGTGTGTCGCGAACGGCGGCTACCCTTCGTCGGCGGACCGACGTTGAACGTCTACAACCACCGCGCGCTGGCAATGCTGATGGAGGATGGCCTCTACCGCTGGGTGCCGGGCGTCGAGCAGGGTCGCACCCTGCTGCAGGAACTGCGGGACGCGCTCGAGGCCGGGGGCGGCACCATGCCGGAGCTGGAAGTGCTGGCCTGGGGCCGGCTGCCGCTGGCCTACTCGGCGCGCTGCTTCACCGCGCGTGCGCTGGACGTGCCCAAGGACCAGTGCGGATTCCGCTGTATCGAACATCCCGACGGGCTGCCGTTGTCCACCCGCGAGGGCGAGCCGTTCATGACCATCAACGGCATCCAGGTCCAGGGCGCCGAGACGGTGGACATGCTGCCCCTGCGCGATGAGCTCGCGGCGGCGGGCGTCGGCATCCTTCGCATCTCGCCGCAGGCGCAGGGCATGGACGAGGTGCTGGCGCACTTCCTGGAAGGCCTGCTCGCGGCCGGGACGCCCGCCCCGCTGGGCGCACGCAACGGCTACTGGGACGGGCAGCCTGGCAAGGCCACGCTGACGCAGGCACGGGCCTGAGGCGAGGGCGTTTCCGGGGATTGGAGTGGCAAGGAACGGAAACGCCTTCTCCCTTGCTGCGTAGCCTGCTCGCGATTCGGGCGGTTGCAGTCCTGCAGTCCTGGGTCGCATCGATCCGGGGAATGCCGTCCGGCTGACCGGCCTGCTCCGGCGATGGCCCGGCGCGGCGCGCGGGACATGTGCGACAGCAGCTCGCAAGCCATCCGCGGGATCCGCCCCGGCGTATCCATGCGCTGTCCGACCATGGCCGGGTCCCTGGTGTCGCGTCGCACCGCCCCGAAGCATCGCGGCCCGGCGGCGATGGGCCGTGTCCTGGCCGAGGGGGATCAGGTCGGGGACGGCACGGATGTCCTGCGCGCGGGCCGGGGCAGGGTGGGCGTGAATGCCTGCCCGACATGGCGCGCGCCCAGGCGAATGCCAGCACGCGTGTCGCGCCGGGCCGGCGGCATTCCCGCCCGGGCCAGGACGATCCCGGGCCGACGGGCGCAGCGTCCCGCCGGGGCTGCATGCGGACTCGCCCGGCAGCGTCTGCGTGTCCGGCGCTTTCCGGGGGCATCCGCAGGCCCCCGGGGCGCATCGCGGGCGTCAGGTATCGCCCTGCGCTGTCCACGGCTGGCGTGCCGCGTCGCTGCGCCAGTGCGCGCCGAGGCTGGTGCGTCGGCGTCGCGCTGCGTCGAGCAGGTGCACGGCCAGGCGCCCCTGGCGGCCGCAGGGACCGGCCTCCAGTTCGCGCATGGCCGCGTACAGGCCAACGTCGTCGCGGACCGGACCCAGTGCGTCCCATAGCAGTGCGCGCAGACGCGTCATCGTCGCGCCATCCGCCGATGCGCCCGCATCGGCCCACGTAGGGGCACCGCGTGGCATGGGTCGCAGGCGTTCGCCGCGCAGTCTTCGGCCCAGGCGATGACCGAACACCAGCCCTTCGAGCAGCGAGTTGCTGGCCAGCCGGTTGGCCCCGTGCACGCCGTTGCAGGCGACTTCGCCCACCGCGTACAGGCCCGGTACGCAGGTGCGTCCTTCGCGATCGGTGGCCACGCCGCCCATGTGGAAGTGCGCGGCCGGGGCCACCGGGATGCGTTCGCGCGCCGGGTCGATCCCGTGCGCGCGGCAGGCCGCATGCACGGTGGGAAACCGTTCGGGCCAGGCGTCGCCCAGTGCGGTGGCATCGAGCCAGGCGCCGCGCCCGCGCTGCAGCGACTGCCAGACGCGCCGTGCCACGAGGTCGCGCGGCGCCAGGTCGCCCAGCGGATGCAGGCCGTCCATCAGCGGTCGCCCGTCGTCGTCATGCAGGCGTGCGCCTGCGCCGCGCAGTGCCTCGGTGACCAGCGGCAACGGGTGCCCGTCGCCGCGCTTCCCGTGCACCGACAGGGCGGTGGGATGGAACTGCACGAACTCGAGGTCCCGCGCCATCGCACCCGCGGCGAGCCCAAGCGACAGGCCGCTACCGTCGGCGCCGGCCGGGTTGGTGCTGGCGGCGAACAGCGCGCCGATGCCGCCGGTGGCCAGGACTACCGCACCGGCTTCGATCACCCCGGCAATCCCGCTGGCATCGCGCACGCGGACCCCGGCAATCCCGCCGCCGCGCAGGAGCAGTGCTTCGACCTCGATCCCTTCGCGCGGTTCGACGTGTCCGGCGGCGCGCGCGGCCCGCCACAGCCGCTGCAGCAGGACCGCGCCGCTGGCATCGCCGCCGGCGTGCACGATGCGGTCGGCGCCATGGCCGCCTTCGCGCCCCAGGCGCAGGCCGTTCGCGTCGTGATCGAACACCAGCCCCAGCGCCTGCAGGCGCGCGATCGCCGCAGGCGCCCTGGCGGGGAGGTAGCGCACCGCGACGCGGTCGTTG
>JAEXLY010000271.1 GCA_023444765.1 Pseudomonadota bacterium
GTCCAGGGCCTGGCGCTGGGCGCCGCCGCCCTCGCCACCGGCACCCTGCGCATGCCCGCGCATGCGCGCGAGCGCGTCGCGGCGGCGCCGGGCACCGAGCTGTCCGGCAGCGCGTTCCAGCTCGACATCGGGCAGAGCCTGGTGAACTTCACCGGCCGCCCGCGCCAGGCGATCACCGTCAACCACCAGCTGCCCGGACCGGTGCTGCGCTGGCGCGAGGGCGACATCGTGACCCTGCGCGTGGCCAACCACCTGCCACCGGGCGTCCAGACCTCGATCCACTGGCACGGCATCCTGCTGCCGTCGAACATGGACGGCGTGCCGGGGATGAGCTTCGACGGAATCATGCCCGGCGAGTCGTACCTGTACCGCTTCACCCTGAAGCAGTCCGGCAGCTACTGGTACCACAGCCATTCGCTGCACCAAGAGCAGGCGGGGCTGTACGGCGCGATCATCGTCGATCCGCGCGAGCCGGCGCCCTACCACTGGGACCGCGAGCACGTGGTGCTGCTGTCGGACTGGGCCGACCTCGATCCGGCCGACCTGTTCGCGCGCCTGAAGAAGGCGCCGCACCACGACAACTGGTACAAGCCCACCGTCGCCGACTTCTTCCGCGACGTGCGCCGCGAGGGCCTGTCCGCCACGCTCGCCGACCGCCGCGCCTGGGGCCGGATGCGGATGACGCCCAGCGACCTGTCCGACGTCAACGGACACACCTACACCTATCTGATGAACGGCGCCGCGCCCGCCGGCAACTGGACCGGTGCGTTCCGCCGGGGCGAGAAGGTGCTGCTGCGCCTGATCAACGCCTCTGCGATGACCCACTTCGACGTGCGCATCCCCGGCCTGAAGATGACCGTGGTGGCCGCCGACGGCCAGTACGTGCACGCGGTGAGCGTGGACGAACTGCGCCTGGGCGCGGCGGAAACCTTCGACGTGATCGTCGAGCCCTCGGGGCAGGACGCGTACACGATCTTCGCCCAGGACATGGGGCGCACCGGATACGCGCGCGGCACGCTCGCCGTCCGCGCCGGCCTGGAGGCGCCGGTGCCGGCGGTGGACCCGCGGCCGCTGCTGACCATGGACGACATGGGCCACGGTGGTCACGGCACGCACGGCGGCGCGGTGGAGGGTGGATGCGGCGCGGCGATGGCGGCCGAAGGCGGCTGCGGTGCGACGATGGGCGCTGGCGCCGCACACGCGGGCCACGGGGCGCACGCCGGCGGCATGCAGTCGCACCCGGCCAGCGAGGCGGGCAATCCGCTGGTGGACATGCAGACCATGGCGCCCACGCCGAAGCTCGACGATCCGGGGATCGGCCTGCGCGACAACGGCCGCCGCGTGCTCGCCTATGCCGACCTCAGGAGCGTGTTCGACGACCCCGACGGCCGCGATCCGGGACGCACCGTCGAGCTGCACCTGACCGGGCACATGGAGAAGTTCTCCTGGTCCTTCGACGGCATACCCTTCGCCAGCGCCGAACCATTGCGGTTGAACTACGGCGAGCGCATGCGCATCGTCCTGGTCAACGACACGATGATGCAGCACCCGATCCACCTGCACGGCCTGTGGAGCGACCTGGAGGACGAAAGCGGCGAGTTCATGGTGCGCAAGCACACCATCGACATGCCGCCGGGCACCCGCCGCAGCTACCGCGTGCGCGCCGACGCCCTGGGGCGCTGGGCCTACCACTGCCACCTGCTGTACCACATGGACGCGGGAATGATGCGCGAAGTGCGCGTGGAGGAAGGCGCATGAACAGCAGACCGCTTCGCGCCGCCGGACTGCTGCTGGCCTGCGGCTTCGGCAGCCATGCGCTTGCCCAACCACCAGGACACTACGCCGCGCAGGCCGCGCAACCTGTCGCCCCTGCGACGGCCGCCCGCGACACTCCGGTCTGCAGCCCGGAGCACGCCGCGATGGGCCACTGCACGATGGCGGCGGATGCAGCTGCTGTCCGCGGGACGCCAGGCCACGGCGCGGGACCCTCGACGCCGCAGGCACAGCGGCATGTCCACGCCCAGTGCCATGGCCACGCAGCACCAGCACCCGTAGCGCCGGACGCAGCGCCAGGCTGCACGCCCCAACACGTCGCCATGGGCCATTGCACGCCGGCACCCGACGCGACCGGGACACACGGCGCGCAGAGCCGTCGCACAGCGCCATCCTCGCAGCATCCTCACTCGCATGACCACGGGCCGGGCCATGCCGGCCATCAAGCGCCAGGCCAGACGGGCATTCCGCACGGCTGCACGCCCGAACACGCCGCCATGGGCCATTGCACGCCGGCACCTGACGCGGCGAAGACACACGACGCGCAGAGTCATCGCACAACGCCATCCGCGCAGCATCATCGCGCCCATGATCACGGGCAGGGCCATGCCGGCCATCACGCGCCAGGCCAGACGGGCATTGCGCACGGCTGTACGCCCGAACACGCCGCCATGGGCCATTGCACGCCGGCACCCGACGCGGCGAAGACACACGACGCGCAGACCTCTCGCACAACGCCATCCGCGCAACATCCTCGCGCCCATGATCACGGGAAGGGCCATGCCGGCCGTCACGCGCCAGGCCAGACGGGCATTGCGCACGGCTGCACGCCCGAACACGCCGCCATGGGCCATTGCACGCAGGCACCCGACGCGGAGAAGACACACGACGCGCAGACCCCTCGCGCAGCGCCATCCGCGCAACATCCTCGCTCGCATGACCTCGGCCAAGGCCATGACGGGCATCACGCGCCAAGCCAGACGGGCATTGCACACGGCTGCACGCCCGAACACGCCGCGATGGGCCACTGCACGCCGACCGGGCCGCGTCACACCCATGCCCCCGGCCAAGACCAGGCCCATGCACAGCACCTCCTCCAAGGCCCCCAGGACGCAGCGCCCGATTGCCCGCCGGAGCACGCCGCGATGGGCCACTGCACGCCCACGTCGCCCGGCAACCAGGCGCCGCGCGAGCCCATCCCCGCGATCACGCCGGCCGACCGCGAAGCCGCGTTTCCGGTGCTGGCGCACGGCCACATGGCGCACGGGCAGGCGATCTACACGCGGGTGAAGTTCAACCGCTTCGAGGCCTGGGACAGCGATGCGGCCAGCGGCCAGGCCTGGGAGGGCACCGCCTCGGTGGGCAGCGACATCCATCGCCTGTGGCTGCGCAGCAGCGGCAGCCGCAGCGCGGGCCGCACCACGACGGCCAATGCCGAACTGCGCTGGTCGCGGGCGGTTGCGCGCTGGTGGGACGTGGTCGCCGGCGTGCGCCATGACGCCGAGCCCGGTCCGTCGCGCACGCGGGGCGCGCTCGGTATCCAGGGCATAGCGCCCTACCAGTTCGAGGTCTCCGCGCTGGCCTATTTCGGAGACGGAGGACTGGCCGCCAAGCTGGAGGCCGAGTACGACATGCGCTTCACCAACCGGCTCGTCCTGCAGCCACTGGTCGAAGTGGAACTGCATGCGCAGGATGATCCCGCGCGAGGCATCGGCAGCGGCCTGTCCAAGGCCGAAACGGGGCTGCGGCTGCGCTACGAGATCACCCGCAGGTTCGCGCCCTACGTCGGGATCGCGCACGGGCGCACGTTCGGACGCACCGCGCGCTTCCATGAAGCCGAAGGCGAGGACTCGCGCGAGACGCGCCTGGTGGCCGGCGTGCGGTTCTGGTTCTGAAGGAGACTCGCCCCGGACGATCCAGCCCCACCCCTGCCGTCGGCCCCGCGAAGGCGGGGGCCGGCGTCGTCGTGGGTCGAGCCGCGCAGGACGCGGACCGCATCGGTTACGGGCTGACGCGTCGGGGACCAGCCGATGCTGCCCCTTGCGTGCGGAACAGCGCCTCGTGTGGAAGCGGCCCGCATCCACACGAGGCGACAGCGGGCCGCCTTCAGGCCTCCAGCCGCATCGGCTCCACCGCTTCCAGCTGCGCCCGCATCGGCAGCGCCCAGTCGATCGGCGTCTGCCCGCGCCTTGCGAGGTACTGGTTGGCCTTCGAGAAGTGTCCGCAGCCGAGGAAACCGCGGTGCGCCGAGAGTGGCGACGGGTGCGTGGTGCGCAGCACGCAGTGGCGGCGCGGATCGACGATGCCGCCCTTCTTCTGCGCATAGCTGCCCCAGAGCAGGAACACCAGGCCTTCGCGCTCGCGTGCCAGCACCTCGACCACGTGGTCGGTGAAGCCCTCCCAGCCCTTGCCCTGGTGGGCGCCGGCGCGGCCCTCCTCCACCGTCAGCACCGCGTTGAGCAGCAGCACGCCCTGCAGCGCCCAGGGCATCAGCCAGCCGTGGTCGGGCGGCGCGATGCCGAGGTCGCGCTGCAGTTCCTTGTACATGTTCTGCAGCGACGGCGGCACCGGCACGCCCGGCGGCACCGAGAAGCACAGCCCGTGCGCCTGGCCGGGTCCGTGATAGGGGTCCTGGCCGAGGATCACCACCTTCACCGCGTCGAACGGCGTGGCCTCGAAGGCGGCGAAGATCTGCGGACCCGGCGGATAGATGCGCGCCCCGGCCGCCTTGCGCTGACGCAGGAAGGCCGCCAGCGCGCGCATGTCCTCGCGCGCGAACCAGTCGCCGACGCGCGCCTTCCACGACGGCTCGAGGCGGACGCCGTCCCCGCTCACGGCTGCTGCGCGGGCGAGACCGGCAGGCGCGCCAGGCGCAGCTGGAACAGCGCCTTGGTCGCCAGCAGGCGCTCCTCGATCGGCTTGAGCACCAGGTCGTTGGCGCCATCGCGCAGCAGCGCGGCCTGGTTGGCGCGGTTGTCGTCGCCGGTCATCACCAGCACCGGCAGGCGGCGCTTGCCGTAGCCCAGGCCGTTGCGGACCTTGTCGAGCACGTCGCGGCCGTCGAGTTCGCCCTTGAGGTAGAGGTCGGTCAGCACCAGGTCCGCGCCCGGCGCGGCATCGGTGCCGGCATACGCCTCCAGGTAGGCGATCGCGTCCTCGGCGGTGGTGACATGGGTGACGCGCATCTGGTGCGCCTCGAGCATGCGCCGGATCGCGGTGGCCACGGTGCGGCTGTCCTCGATGTAGAGCACGTGCGCATCGGGGATCGGCTGCGGCTGCACATAGCCACGGATGAAGGCGGCCAGCGCATTGTGGCCCAGCGCCTTGTCGAAGTAGTCGGTGACGTCCTCGGTGAAGCGGCGGTCCTCCAGGTGCGACTGCACGTCGCCCGAGATCACGATCACCGGCACGTAGCGCTGGCCGCCGGCCTCGCGCACTGCGCGCGCGACCTGCAGCCCGTCCCCGTCGGGCAGCACCAGGGCGGTGGTGACCAGATCGATCGGCTCACCGGACAGCAGTGCACGCGCTTCGGCCAGGCTGCCGCCCTCGACCACCTGCACGCCAGGCAGTTCCTTCACCAGGACGGCGTGGATCAGCTTGCGCACCAGCTTGGACCCGTCCACGACCATGACGCGCGGATGTTCGGTGTCGAGGTGGCGGAGATCGTGCTGGTTCATGCGGCCTCAGAGTCCGGTGGGGCGCGTCTGGCGCAGGAAGTGGCCGGTGACCAGACCGGCGCCGAACCACCCGAGCAGGGTCGATCCGGCGACCACGCCCAACGCCCAGGGCAGGTCGATGCCGGCCAGGGCGAAGCGGCTGCCGTAACTGGCGGCCAGCCCGGCCAGCGGATCGCGCAGCGCCAGTCCGGCCAGCGCCAGCAGCGCGATCGCCAGCGCACCCGAAGCAAGGCCGTACCAGGCCCCGAGATACAGGAAGGGCCGCCGGATGAAGCCATCGGTGGCGCCCAGCAGTTGCAGCACGCCGATTTCCTCGCGCCGCGACTGGATGTCCAGGCGCACGGTGTTGCCCACCACCAGCAGTGCGCCCAGTCCCAGCAGCGCCGCCAGCACCCAGGACACGCGACCGCCGAACCGCAGCCAGGTGTCCAGCCGTTCGCGCCATTGCACGTCATGCTGCACCAGCTCGGCCTCGGGCAACTGTTCGAGCGAAGCGGCCAGCACCAGCTCGTCCCCCGCGGGCGTCACCACCAGCAGGTGCGGCAGCGGGTTGTCGTCGCCCACCGCGTCGACGATGCCGGCCAGCACCCCGCCCTCGCGCAGCGACGCCAGCCCCTGCTCCGGGGTGACATGCGTGACCTGGCCGATGTTGGCGCGCGCGCGCAATTCTCCCGCCAGCCCGGCGGCCCGCCCGGCATCGACATCCTGCTTCAGGAACACGCTGATCTCGCGCGAACGCTCGACGTTGCCGGCCAAGCGTTCGACGTTGCCCAGCACCAGCCACAGCCCCAGCGGCAGCGCCAGCGCCAGGGCCATCACCGAGACGGTCAGCAGGGTCGCGCCCGGCTTGCGGAACACGCGCCCGAGGCTGGCCACGAGGCTGTAGAGATGGTGGTCGAACCAGGTGCCCAGGCGCGAGGCCGGGGCGCTGGTGCGCGCGTTCGCCTCAGCCATCGGCCAGGTCCTCGGGGGCGATGTCGTCGACCAGGCGTCCGTGGTCGAGCACCAGCACGCGCTTGCGCATGCGCTTGACCAGGCCGAGGTCGTGGCTGGCCACGAGCACGCTGGTGCCGCGCTCGGGCAGCGAGGCGAACAGCGCCATGATCTCGGCCGAGAGCGTGGGATCGAGATTGCCGGTCGGCTCGTCCGCCACCAGCAGGCGCGGCTCGGCCACCACCGCGCGCGCGATGCCCACGCGCTGCTGCTCGCCGGCCGACAGCTGGCCCGGCAACGCGGCCTCGCGCTCGCCAAGGCCCAGCCGCTCGAGCACGCTGCGCACGCGCTTGCCGATCTCGGCGCGACGCATGCCACGCAGGATCAACGGCAGCGCGATGTTGTCGAACACGCTGCGGTCGGTGAGCAGGCGATGGTCCTGGAACACCACGCCCACCTCGCGACGGTGCATGGCGACCCTGCGGCCGCGCAGCTTGAGCAGGTTGCGCTCGTTGAACAGCACCGCGCCGCGGCTGGGACGTTCGGCGAGGTGGATCAGCTTCAGCAGCGTGCTCTTGCCCGCGCCGGAATGTCCGGTGAGGAACAGCATCTCGCCCGCGCCAACCTCGAAACTGACCTCGGCGAGCGCAGCGCGCCCACCGGAATACTGCTTGCTGACGCTGTCGAAACGCAGGACGGCCATGGCCGGAAGTATCGCAGAACTGGCATCGACCCAATCGCATCGGATGTCCGCTTTGCGACGCGGGACAAGGCCGCCGTGGCATGCCGTCGGCAGGCCCGGGGGAACGCGCAGGCATGACGGCGCGACGTTGGCGGCCGTGAACGCGACCCGTCGGCGGCGGCGGATGTCCGTGGCAGCGGATTCACGCGGTCGCGCCAGCGC
>JAEXLY010000011.1 GCA_023444765.1 Pseudomonadota bacterium
TTCTCGGCCACCGCACCCACGATCACGGCGACTCGACCGGCCCCGCGCACCGCGTCGGCCAGGTCCGCCGCCCCGAGCGCATCGGCGATCCTGGAAGGCGCCACGATCGTCTTGCTGGCGATGTCGAATGCGAACTCGAAGTCGACCGGACCCACCACGTGCACTTTCGCGCCGCGGCGCCAGGCCTTGCGCACGCGCTGGTGCAGCAGCGGCACCTCGTGGCGCAGGTTGGAGCCGACGATGACGATCGCGTCGGCCTGGTCGATGTCGGCGACCGGCATCGCGAAGGCTTCCGCCACCGCGCCGTCGGACAGGTCGTGCTGGGCGATGCGGTGATCGATGTTGCCGGTCCCCAGGCCCTCGGCCAGGCGCGCCAGCAGGCTGCCCTCCTCGTTCGAGGTCGCGGGGTGCACCAGCACGCCGAGGTTGTCGGCGCCATTCTCGCGCAGGATCTGCGCGGCACGGGCCAGCGCTTCGTCCCAGCTGGCCTCGCGCCAGTCGCCTTCGTCGTCGTTGCTGGCAACGCGGATGAGCGGCCGGATCGCGCGGTCGTCCGCGTACAGGCCCTGGTGCGAGTAGCGATCCCGGTCGGACAGCCAGCACTCGTTGACCGCATCGTTGTCGCGCGGCACCACGCGCATCACGTCGCCGCGGCGCATGTGCAGGAACAGGTTGCTGCCCAGCGCGTCGTGGAAGCCGAGCGACTCGCGCGCGATCAGTTCCCAGGGGCGGGCGCGGAAACGGAACACCTTGTTGGTCAGCGCGCCCACCGGGCACACATCGATCACGTTGCCCGACAGTTCGGTGGTCAGCGGCTTGCCGTCGTAGGTGCCGATCTGCAGGTTCTCGCCGCGCTGCATACCGCCAAGCTCGTAGGTGCCGGCGATCTCCGCGGTCACGCGGATGCAGCGCGTGCACTGGATGCAGCGGGTCATGTCGCTGGCGACCAGCGGCCCGAGATCCTCGTCGGCCACCACGCGCTTGCGCTCGACGAACCGGCTCACCGAACGGCCGTAGCCCAGCGACAGGTCCTGCAGCTCGCACTCGCCGCCCTGGTCGCAGATCGGGCAGTCGAGCGGATGGTTGATCAGCAGGAACTCCATCACGTTGCGCTGGGCCTTGAGCGCCTTCTCGTTGCGCGTGAAGACCTTCAGGCCGTCCATCACCGGCGTGGCACAGGCCGGCGACGGCTTCGGCGCCGAACGCCCGCCCACCTCGGTGTCGACCAGGCACATGCGGCAGTTGGCCGCGATCGAGAGCTTGTCGTGGTAGCAGAAGCGCGGGATCGCAATGCCGGCCTTGTCGGCGGCATGGATGATCATCGAGCCCTTGGGCGCGGCCAGCTCGACCCCGTCGATGATGACGGTGACGTGGTCCGGCGGCAGGTTCGGATTGACGGGCTGTGCGCTCACGCGGCCACCTTCTCAGCCTTGACCAGCGTGCCAGCGAGCTCGTCGTCGACGTAGAAACGCTTGTTCACGATGGCGTATTCGAATTCATGCCAGTAGTGGCGCAGGAAGCCCTGCACCGGCCACGCGGCGGCCTCGCCGAAGGCGCAGATGGTGTGTCCCTCGATCTGCCCCGCCGCGGCGCGCAGCATGTGCAGGTCGTCGAGGGTGGCTTCCATGCCGGCGATGCGGGTCAGCATGCGGTACATCCAGCCGGTGCCCTCGCGGCACGGCGTGCACTGGCCGCAGCTTTCCTTGAAGTAGAAGCGCGCGATGCGCTGGCAGGCGCGCACCATGCAGGTGGTGTGGTCCATGACGATGACCGCGCCGGAACCGAGGCCGGAACCGGCCTTCTGGATCGCGTCGTAGTCCATGGTCAGGCCCATCATCGTCTCGCCCGGCAGCACCGGCATAGACGAGCCGCCCGGAATCACCGCCTTGATGCGGTTGCCGTTGCGGATGCCGCCGCACAGGTCCAGCAGTTCGGAGAACGGCGTGCCCAGGCGGATCTCGTGGTTGCCGGGGCGCGCGACGTGGCCGGAGACCGAGAAGATCTTGCAGCCGCCGTTGTTGGGCTTGCCGAGGTTCATGAACCACTCGGCGCCGTTGCGCACGATCGCCGGCACCGAGGCGTAGGTCTCGGTGTTGTTGATCGTGGTGGGCTTGCCGTACAGGCCGAAGTTGGCCGGGAACGGCGGCTTGTAGCGTGGCTGGCCCTTCTTGCCCTCCAGCGACTCCATCAGCGCGGTTTCCTCGCCGCAGATGTAGGCGCCGGCGCCGAGGGCGTTGTAGAGGTCGATGTCGATGCCCGAGCCGAGGATGTCCTTGCCCAGCCAGCCGTTGGCATAGGCCTCGCGGGTGGCTTCCTCGAGGTGCTCGAAGGGCTCGTGGTGGAACTCGCCGCGCAGGTAGTTGTAGCCCACGGTCGAGCCGGTGGCGTAGCAGGCGATCGCCATGCCTTCGATCACCGCGTGCGGGTTGTAGCGCAGGATGTCGCGGTCCTTGGCGGTGCCAGGCTCGGATTCGTCGGAGTTGCAGAGGATGTACTTCTGCATCTCGCCCTTGGGCATGAAGCTCCACTTCAGACCGGTGGGGAAGCCCGCGCCGCCGCGGCCGCGCAGGCCCGACTGCTTGACCATCTCGATCACGTCGGCGGGCGGGATCTTCTCGGTAAGGATCCTGCGCAGCGCCTGGTAGCCGCCGGTCTTGAGGTAGTTCTCGTACGACCACGGCTTGTCGAAGTGCAGCGTGGTGTAGACGGCCTGGTGGTCCTTCGGCGCGGGGCCGACGGGGCCGTAGCCTTCGGAATAGTGGGAATGGCCTGCCATTACTTGAGCCCGTCCAGCAGCTCGTCCACCTTCTGCGGCGTGAGCTTCTCGTGGTAATGCCCGTTGATCACGACCACCGGGGCGCCGCAGCACGCGGCCACGCACTCTTCCTCGCGCTTGAGGTACACGCGTCCGTCGGCGGTGGATTCGCCCAGCTTGCAGCCCAGCTTCTCCTCTGCGTGCTCGACCAGCTGTTCGGCCCCGTTGAGCCAGCAGCTGATGTTGGTGCAGAAGGCGACGTTGTTGCGGCCGACCTTCTGGGTCTCGAACATCGTGTAGAAGGTGGCGACCTCGTAGGCCCACACCGGCGGCAGGTCCAGGTACTTGGCCACGGCCGCGATCAACTCGTCGGTGAGATAGCCCTGGTTCTGCTCCTGGGCGGCGAACAGCCCCTGCAGCACCGCCGAGCGCTTGCGGTCGGCCGGGAACTTGGTCAGCCAGTGATCGATGTGGGCGCGGGTCGCGTCGCTCAGCACGACCATCGGGTCGACGTTGCGCGCGTTCTCGAAGTTGCCTGTCGCTTTCATCGCCTGCCTTACCTGTCGATTTCGCCGAACACGATGTCGTAGGTGCCGATCATCGCCACCACGTCCGACAGCATGTGCCCCTTCACGATCTCGTCCATCGACGACAGGTGCGCGAAGCCGGGCGCGCGCAGGTGCACGCGGAACGGCTTGTTGGCGCCGTCGCTGACCAGGTAGCAGCCGAACTCGCCCTTGGGCGCCTCGACCGCGGCGTAGGTCTCGCCGGCGGGCACGCTGTAGCCTTCCGAGAACAGCTTGAAGTGGTGGATCAGCGCTTCCATGTCGTCCTTCATCTCCTCGCGGGAGGGAGGCGCGACCTTGTAGTTGTCGATCATCACCGGGCCTGGATTGGCCCGCAGCCACTTCACGCACTGCTCGATGATGCGGGTGGACTGGCGCATCTCGGCCACGCGCACCAGGTAGCGGTCGTAGCAGTCGCCGTTGACGCCCACCGGGATGTCGAAATCGACTTCTGAATACTTCGCGTAGGGCTGCTTCTTGCGCAGGTCCCAGGCCACGCCCGAGCCGCGCAGCATCGGGCCGGTCATGCCCCAGGCCAGCGCCTGCTCCGGCGGGATCACGCCGATGCCCACGGTGCGCTGCTTCCAGATGCGGTTGTCGGTGAGCAGGGTCTCGTACTCGTCGACGCGCGCCGGGAAGTCCTTGGCGAAGGCTTCCAGGTAATCGAGCATCGAGCCTTCGCGCCACTCGTTGAAGCGCTTGAGCTTGGCGCCCTTGCGCCAGGGCGATTCGCGGTACTGCGGCATGCGGTCGGGCAGGTCGCGGTATACGCCGCCGGGGCGGTAGTAGGTCGCGTGCATGCGCGCACCCGACACCGCCTCGTACACGTCCATGAGCTCCTCGCGCTCGCGGAACGAATACAGGAACACCGCCATGGCCCCGAGGTCGAGCGCGTTCGACCCGATCCACATCAGGTGGTTCAGGATGCGGGTGATCTCGTCGAACATCGTGCGGATGTACTGCGCGCGCACCGGCGCCTCGATCCCCATCAGGGTTTCGATCGCGCGCACGTAGGCGTGCTCGTTGCACATCATCGACACATAGTCCAGGCGATCCATGTAGCCGATCGACTGGTTGAACGGCTTGGACTCGGCCAGCTTCTCGGTGCCCCGATGCAGCAGCCCGACGTGCGGATCGGCCCGTTGCACCACTTCGCCGTCCATCTCCAAGATCAGGCGCAGCACGCCGTGCGCGGCCGGATGCTGCGGACCGAAGTTGAGCGTGTAGTTGCGGATCTCCTGGCGCTGCTCGGCCGGGCTGCTCGCGAACCCTTCGCTGGCCTGGCGCACCGGAACCTGCGGATTCGCGCTCACTTGGACACCTCCGTCCTGCCCGCCTGTTCGCGGCGGGCGCGCTGCTCGTCCACCGCCGTCAGGTAGCGGGCGTCATCGCGGACCACGCGCGGCACGTTCACCCGCGGCTCCACGGAGGTCACCGGCTCGTACACCACGCGCCGCTTCTCGGCGTCGTAGCGCACTTCGACGTTGCCGATCAGCGGGAAGTCCTTGCGGAACGGATGGCCGACGAAGCCGTAGTCGGTCAGGATGCGGCGCAGGTCCGGGTGCCCCTGGAAGACGATGCCGAACAGGTCGAACGCCTCGCGCTCGAACCAGTTGGCCACAGGCCAGACGCCGGTCAGCGATGACACGACCGGCAGTTCGTCGCTGGGCGCGAAACAGGTGATGCGCAGCCGGCGGTTGTGCTGGACCGACAGCAGCTGCGCCACCGCGGCGAAGCGCCGCTGCGGTACCGGGATCGCACCGATGCCGTCGGGATCGTCGAGCTGCTGCGAAGGCGTCTCGCCGAAGCGGAAACGTCCAGGACCGCGTCCTTCCACGCCGCGGCTGAAACCTTCCGAGGACGCTTCGGTGTCCCATTCGTCGCTGCCGTAGCCGAGGTAGTCCACGCCGCAGAGGTCGACCAGCGACTCGAAGCCGAACTCGTCGCGCAGCGCGGTGCACACCTCCAGCCAGTCGCCTGCGGTGGTGAGCCCCACTTCGCCACGCGGCATCGCCACCGTGACCTCGGCACCGGCGAAGCGCGCGCGCAGGCGCGCCGCGAACGCAGCCGCGGTTTCGCGGGAAACGCGGTCAACCATGGCGCATCCCCGTCTTCTGCCCGCCGAAGTTGGTGGCGCGGCGGATCTTCTTCTGCAACTGCAGGATGCCGTAGATCAGCGCCTCGGCGGTGGGAGGGCAGCCCGGCACGTAGACGTCCACCGGCACCACGCGGTCGCAGCCGCGCACGACGGCATAGGAATAGTGGTAGTAGCCGCCTCCATTGGCGCAGCTGCCCATCGAGATCACCCACTTGGGGTTGGGCATCTGGTCGTAGACCTTGCGCAGCGCAGGCGCCATCTTGTTGACCAGGGTGCCGGCCACGATCATCACGTCGGACTGGCGCGGCGACGGGCGGAACACCACGCCGTAGCGGTCTAGGTCCAGGCGCGCGGCGCCGGCGTGCATCATCTCGACCGCGCAGCAGGCCAGGCCGAAGGTCATCGGCCACATCGAACCTGTGCGCGCCCAGTTGAGCAGCACGTCGGAGCTGGTGGTGACGAAACCACGCTCGAGGAGCGGGTTGTTGTCGGCCGATCCACCCAGAAGGGTCTCGGGACGCAGGATGTCGTCGACGCGCCCGTCCGGCAGCGGATTGCTGGCCGAATCCGCCAGGCCACGGATCGCCTGGATCACTCCCATTCGAGCGCTCCCTTCTTCCACACGTAGATGAACCCGAGCAGCAGCATGCCGGCGAAGATGCCCATCTCGACCAGGCCCAGCGGACCCAGCTCGCGGAACACCGTCGCCCAGGGCACGATGAAGATGATTTCCAGGTCGAAGATGATGAACTGGATGGCGATGAGGTAATAGCGCACGTCGAACTGCATGCGCGAGTCCTCGAACGCGTTGAAGCCGCACTCGTAGGGCGATAGCTTCTCGGGCGTGGGGAGCTTCGGGCCCAACAGGTTGCCGATGATCAGCAGAGCGACGCCGATACCGGTGGCAACGATCAGGAACAGCAGGGTCGGCAGGTATTCGGCCAGCACTCGTTGTTCTCTCGGCTACTTGCCGCCAATGTAGCGGCCGTCGCTCGGCGCGCCTTGACGCGCGCGCGACATCGGTAAATATGGTGCCCAAGGGGGGACTCGAACCCCCACGACCTAAGCCGCTACCACCTCAAGGTAGTGCGTCTACCAATTCCGCCACCTGGGCAAATCTGTCGCCGCGCCTGACCACTTCGGGCAACGCGGCAATTGTAAGCGTTATTGCCCGTCTTGAGCAGCCGGTGCGTTCTCCTGCGCGCTTTCCTGCGCGGGAGCGGCCGGGACCACGGCGGACGGCGCCTCGGCTACCGGCTGCTGCGGCGCAGCGGGGACCGCGCCGGCGGACGGCGGCGCGCTGGGCACGGCAGCGGGTGCGGCCGGCGCAGCCGGAACCTGCGACATCACGCCGAGGTCGGTACCGGCCTGCGGCGCGGTGGCCTGCCGGGTGGCGTACCACGCCATGAACAGCGTGATGGCGAAGAAGCTGATGGCCAGCCACTTCGTGGCCTTGGTCAGGAAGCTGGCCGATCCGCGCGCGCCGAACACGGTGGCCGAGGCGCCGCCGCCGAAGCCGGAGCCGGCGGAAGCGCCCGCTCCGCGCTGCATGAGGATCAGCGCGACCATCGCGATCGCGACCAGGACGAAGAGGATGTTGAGGATCAACAGCAGCATTGCGGCGTACTCGAATGTCGTGGACCGGCGAGGCGGTCAGCGGGCGGCCGCGCGGACGATGGACAGGAAGTCCGACGCCACCAGCGACGCACCGCCGATCAGCCCGCCGTCGATGTCCGCCTGGGCGAACAGCTCGGCGGCATTGTCCGGCTTCACGCTGCCGCCGTACAGGATCGGCAGCGAATCAGCAATTCTAGCATCCCGCGCGGCGACGTGGCGACGGATCAGGGCGTGGACCTCCTGGGCCTGGGCCGGACTGGCCGTCCGCCCGGTGCCGATCGCCCAGACCGGCTCATAGGCCACCACCGCGCCGTGGAAGCGGGCGACCCCTGCCCGCTCGAGCACCGGCTCCAGCTGCGAGGCGATGACGTCTGCCGTGCGGCCGGCCTCACGTTCCTCCAGCGTTTCCCCGAGGCACAGGATCGGTACCAGACCGGCATTGGACGCGGCCAGGAACTTCTTCGCCACCAGGTCGCTGTTCTCGTGGTGATAGCGACGCCGCTCGGAATGGCCGACCAGGCCATAGCGGGCGCCGACGTCGAGCAGCATCCGCGCCGAGACCTCCCCGGTGTAGGCGCCCTCCTCGTTGTGGCTGACGTCCTGCGCGCCGAAGGCCAGCGGGTGGGACTCGAAATCCTCGATCAGGTCGCCGAGGTAGGGCAGCGGCGGCAGGACCACGATGTCCACGCCCGCGAGCGGGAGTTCGGCGGCCAGCGCGGCGACCAGTCCGGTCGCGAACTCGCGGGTGCCATGCAGTTTCCAGTTTCCGGCTACGATCCTGCGGCGCATCGCCTGCCCCCAGATGTGTGAAGGGCGCAAAGGATAGCCGACGCCACCCGCCCCTGCCCAAGGACCCGCGCCCATGCACGACCCCCGTGGCCATGCCCTCGTGACCGGCGCCTCCAGCGGCATCGGCGAGGCGATCGCCCGCGAGTACGCGCGGCGCGGCGTGCCGCTGGTCCTGACCGCGCGGCGCACGGCGCGCCTGGAGGCCCTGGCCGCGGAACTGCGCGCCAGGGTCCCGGTGCACGTGCTCACCGCCGACCTGGCCGAGCCGGATGCGCCTGCGCGGCTGGTCGATGCGATCGCCGCGCTCGGCCTCCAAGTACGCATCCTGGTGAACAATGCCGGTTACGGCGTGCCCGGGCGCTACCTGCGCAACGAGTGGGAGACGCACGCCGCATTCCTGCAGGTGATGGTCGGCACGGTGTCCGAACTGACCTGGCGGCTGCTGCCCTCGATCCGCGACAGCGGTGCCGGGCGCATCCTCAACGTCGCCTCCTTCGCCGCACTGGTCCCGTCGGCCGACGGGCAGACCCTGTACGCGCCGGCCAAGGCGTTCATGGTGAAGTTCAGCGAGTCGCTGGCGCTCGAGAATGCCGATGCCGGGGTGCACGCCGCCGCGCTGTGCCCCGGGTTCACCTGGTCCGAGTTTCACGACGTCACCGGTACCCGCGCGATGATGTCCCGTCTGCCGCGCTGGCTCTGGCTCGATGCGGCGGACGTGGCGCGCGCCGGCGTGGAGGGCGCCGAGCGCGGCGAGGTGGTGATCGTGCCCGGCGCGGTCTACCGCGCGCTGCGCGTGGCGACGCGGCTGCTGCCCGAGCGGTTCCTGCTGCGCCGCATGGCGAAGCACTCCGCGCGCATCCGCAGCACGGAGTAAGGCCGGGCACAGGCGATCCACCTGGGGAGAGCCTTGTAGGAAAACCCTGATTCGCGCGCCGCGCTGTCCGCGGCCGCCCGGCCCGAGCGTTGGACTGTGCGGACATGCAGCACGGAGATGGACCGCCGCGCGTGCAGGGGCCGCGCGGCGGGCAGGACGAGGCGGACCCACGCCTCCCGACCGCAGCGACATCGCGACCGCACCGCCCTCACGGTGGCGCGCAGGGGTCGTACTGCCCGTCCCGCGCCGGCGAATTTCCGCCGCCGCGACCCAGAGCAAAGGCACCAGAAGATGAAATCCAGCAAGACCTCCCATGCATCCCGCGCGACGGCCATGCAGCGCACGGCCATCGCCCTCCTCGCCGCCGGCTCGATCGCCGGCACCGCCCAGGCTTCGGAGAAGATGGTGCGCACGCCACAGGGCGACGTCACCGTCCTCACCAGCCGCGCAGATGCCCAGCGCAAGGTCCCCGCGCTGGCCAGCGCGCATCCCTTCGCCACCGCGAAGCAGCGCGCCGCGGCGACGCCGCTGTCCTGGCCGGCCGCCGCACGCGCGCAACCGGAGGGCGCCGAAACCCCGCTGCCGGCGCCGCTGCGTCCGTTCCCGGACACCTCCAGCCGGGGCGGCGGTCCCCTGCCCTTCGCCGAGTACCAGGCCCGCCAGCAGTTCGGGGAGGCCTGGCGGAAGATCGAGGCGCTCCAACGGCTCGATGTCGAGCAGCCCGGGAAGGACGAGGCCGACAAGGATGGCGCGCACCATCCCTACCTGCGCTATCCCGGCAACTACTACACCTTCCAGTGGACGACCGCGCCCTGGAACAAGATCGGCAAGCTCTACTTCACCACGCCCGGCGGCGGCAGCTCCTACTGCACCGCCAATGTCGCCAGCGGCAACTCGGTGCTGATCACCGCCGCGCACTGCGTCTATACGCGCGGACAGGGGTTCAACCGCAACTTCGTCTTCGTGCCCGCCGACCGCTACGGCATCGCGCCGTACGGACGCTACGGCTGGCAGTCGGCAACCGTGCTCAACAACTGGATCAGCGACGGCGGCCGGCGCTGGGATGTGGCGGTCATCCGCCTGGCCGGCGAGGCCACCACCGGGTTGCCGGTCACCCATTACGTCGGCTGGCTGGGCCGCAGCTGGGACTGGGGCTACGACCAGCAAACCGCTTCGCACGGCTATGCAAGCAACCTCGCCACGCAGTACACGCACATCTGCGCGGGCCGCAGCTACGGCTCGGACTGGGAAGGCGCCGACGTACTGGTCCAGGGTTGCGACATGACCTACGGCAGCAGCGGCGGCGGCTGGCTGCGCAACTACACGCCCAACTCGCACGGCGGCAACCACGTCAACGGCGTGGTCAGCGGTCCGCACATCGGCGATTTCGGCAACAGCTATGTCGGCCCGCGATTCAGCAGCGCGAACATCGTGCCGTTGTGCAACGTGGCCGGCTGCTGATGCAGCCCCGCGGCGCCATCGCCGTCCGCGGCGATGGCGGCTGCCCTGCCCCGCCGGCTACTTGAGCTTGATCTCGCGCAGGCGCTGCTCGAGGAACCCGTGCGCGGTGATCGGCTCGGGATACCGGCTGGGGTTGTCGGGCGTGATGCACGAGGGCAGCACGTCGATCAGGAAATCGGGATTCGGGTGCAGGAAGAACGGCTCCGAGTAGCGCGGCTGGCGCGCGGCTTCCCCGGGCGGATTGACCACGCGGTGGATGGTCGAGGGATAGACGTGGTTGGTCAGCCGTTCGAGCATGTCGCCGATGTTCACCACGATGGTGTCGCCTTCGGACGTGAACGGCACCCACTCGCCCATCCTGGACTGCACTTCCAGACCGGCCGTCGAGGCGCCGACCAGCAGGGTGATGAAATTGATGTCGCCATGCGCGCCGGCGCGCTCGTTGGGGATGTCGTCGGCGGTGATCGGCGGGTAGTGGATGGGCCGCAGGATCGAGTTGCCGCAGTTGGTCTTGTCGGCGAAGAACCCGGCCGGCAGCCCGATGTGCAGGGCCAGCGCGGACAGCACGCGCGAGCCCAGGGCATCGAGCGCGTCGTACAGGGCCAGGCCGTGCTCGCGGAACTCCGGCACTTCGGCCGGCCAGACGTTCGGGGGCATCACATCGCGATACTTCGAATCGTCCGGCAGCTCGCGCCCGATGTGCCAGAACTCCTTGAGGTCGAAGTGCTTGGAGCCCTTCGCCGTCTCGATGCCGAACGGGGTGTAGCCGCGCGCACCGCCACCGCCGGGGATGTGGTACTGCTTCTTCACGTCCTCCGGCAGCGCGTAGAACTTGCGGAACGCCGCGTAGGCGTTGTCGATCAGCGCCTGCGGGATGCCGTGGTGGCTGATCCCCGCGAATCCCCATTCGCGGTAGGCGGCGCCGAGTTCGGCCACGAACGCGTCGCGGTCGCTGTCGAAACGGCGGATGTCGAGGGTGGGGATACGCGCACTCATGCTGGGCTCCGGATACGTCTGGATCCGGCATCGGGCCAGCCCGCCGCGCGGGCCGCACCGATCCGGTTCAATTCATGCCGCGGCGGCGGCGCGCACCGCCTCGGCGAGGGTCTCGAGGGTGGACTGCACCAGCGCCTCGTCGTCGGCCTCCACCGTCACGCGCACCACCGGCTCGGTGCCGGAGGGGCGGAGGAAAGCGCGGCCGCGGCCTTCCACCGCCGCCTGGGCGCGGGCCAGCGCGGCCTGCACGCCAGGCGCTTCGGCCGGCCTGGCGCCGTTGCCGTAACGCACGTTGACGGTCTTCTGCGGCAGCTTGCGCACGCCCGCCAGCGCCTGCTGCAGGGTCAGCCCGCGGCGCTTGAGCACCTCCAGCACCTGCAGCGCGCTGATGATGCCGTCGCCGGTGGTGGCACGGTCCAGGCACAGCAGGTGGCCGGACGCTTCGCCGCCCAGGATGCCGCCATGCTCGAGCAGGGCCTGGTGCACGTAGCGGTCGCCCACCTTCGTGCGCAGGAATTCGATGCCCGCGCGCTCCAGCGCCAGCTCCAGCCCGTAGTTGGTCATGATCGTGCCGACCACCGGGCCGCGCAGGCGGCCGCTGGCCTGCCAGTCGGTGGCCAGCAGGTACAGCAGGTTGTCGCCGTCGTGGACCTCGCCCTCGCTGTCGACGAACAGCAGGCGGTCGCCGTCGCCGTCGAAGGCGATGCCGAGGTCGGCGCCGGCCGCGCGCACACGCGCGGCCAGCGTCTCCGGGTGCATCGAGCCGACGCCGTCGTTGATGTTGGTGCCGTCCGGATCGACCCCGATCGCGTCGACCCGGGCGTCGAGCTCGCGCAGCACCAGCGGCGCGATCTGGTAGGTCGCGCCATTGGCGCAGTCCACCACGATGTGCATCCCGGTCAGGTTGAACTGGCGCGAGACCGAACTCTTGCAGGCCTCGACGTAGCGCCCGACCGCGTCGCGCGTGCGCACGGCCTTGCCCAGGCGTTCGGAAGACACGGTGGTAAACGGCCGGTCGAGCGCGGCCTCGATGGCCAGCTCGGTGGCGTCGTCGAGCTTCTCGCCTTCGGCCGAGAAGAACTTGATGCCGTTGTCGTAGTGCGGGTTGTGCGAGGCCGAGATCACGATGCCGCCATCGGCGCGCATCGAGCGCGTCATGTGCGCCACCGCAGGCGTCGGCATCGGACCCATCAACTGCACGTGCACGCCGGCCGCGACCAGGCCTGCTTCCAGCGCGGCTTCGAACATGTAATTGGAGATGCGGGTGTCCTTGCCGATCACCACCAGAGGCTTGCGCCGGTCGCCGCGGGCCTCGGCGGCCTCGCGCAGCGCGTGGCCGTAGGCGTTGCCCAGGCGCAGGACGAAGTCGGCCGAGATCGCCCCTTCGCCGACGCGGCCGCGGATGCCGTCGGTACCGAAGTACTTCCGGCTCATGCCGCGGCGTCCTGCGGCACCGGCTGGCGGGTCATCATCGCCACCAGCGTGGCGATGCGGTCGCGCAGCTGGCGGCGGTCGCAGATCTGGTCGATCGCGCCGTGTTCGACCAGGAACTCCGAGCGCTGGAAGCCTTCGGGCAGGGTCTCGCGGACGGTCTGCTCGATCACGCGCGGCCCCGCGAAACCGATCAGTGCCTCCGGTTCGGCGATGTTGATGTCGCCCAGCATCGCGAACGAGGCCGAAACGCCGCCGGTCGTGGGATGCGTCATCACCGAGATGTAGGGCAGCCCGGCCGCGCGCAGGCGCCCGAGCGCGGCCGAGGTCTTGGCCATCTGCATCAGCGAGAACAGGCTCTCCTGCATGCGCGCGCCGCCACTGGCGGAGAAGCAGACGAAGCCCGAACCGATTTCCAGCGCGCGCTCGGCGCCACGGGCGAAGCGCTCGCCCACGACCGAGCCCATCGAGCCGCCCATGTAGGCGAAGTCGAAGGCCGCGGCGACCATCGGCATCCGCTTGAGCTGGCCTTCCATGACCACCAGCGCATCGCGCTCGCCCGTGGACTTCTGCGCGGCCTTGATCCGGTCGGCGTATCGCTTCTGGTCGCGGAAGCGGAGCACGTCGGTCGGCCCGAGCTCGCCGGCGATCTCGCGCAGCTCGCCCTGGTCGAAGAAGGCACGCAACCGTGCCCGGGCACGGATCGGACGGTGGAAGCTGCACTTGGGGCAGACCTCCAGGTTCTCCTCGAGCTCGGGACCGTAGAGCACGGCGCTGCAGCGCTCGCATTTCTCCCACAGCCCCTCGGGCACGCTGCGCTTGCGGGCCGTGCCGCTCTCGGTGCGGATGCGCGGCGGCATCAGTTTCTTCAACCAGGACATGCTTGGCGTCGGATCCATTGGCGGCCGCGGCCGCGAAGGCGCGCAGTTTAGCGCACGGGTCCGGCGCCCCAGCTGTCCGGCGACCATGGATTCGACCCGGCGGCCGGCCGCGTCCCAGCGCCGGTTGCCGTCCCCGGCCAGCCCAGGCCGGCCTGCCGCGCAGCCCTTACGGCGCCGCGCCGTCGAGCGCGGAGCGCAGCGGGGCCAGGAAA
>JAEXLY010000098.1 GCA_023444765.1 Pseudomonadota bacterium
GCCTCGCCGACCGCTCGCTGCGCCCGCTGCTGCCCGCGCGGCTGCGGGGCATTGCCGCGCAGGACGTGGCCGCCGCGCTGGCGACGGCCGTGCCGCGTGCCAGCGGACGCGTCGTCCTCGATTCGGCCCGCATGCAGGGCGCCGCCTCGACCTGAGGCGCGCAGCCCCGACACACTGGAAGATCCCCAGGAGGACCCCATGGAACGCATCGAACACCGCGCCTGCTTCGGCGGCTGGCAGGACGTTTACCGCCACCGCTCCGAAGTGCTGGGCTGCGACATGACCGTCGGCGTGTACTTCCCGCCGCAGGCGGCCGAAGGCCCCTGCCCGGTGCTGTACTGGCTCTCGGGCCTGACCTGCACCGAGCAGAACTTCATCACCAAGGCCGGCGCGCAGCGCTATGCGGCCGAGCACGGGATCATTCTGGTCGCGCCCGACACCAGTCCGCGCGGCGAGGACGTGGCCGACGCCGAGGGCTACGACCTGGGCAAGGGCGCGGGTTTCTACCTCAACGCCACGCAGGACCCCTGGGCGCAGCACTACCGCATGTACGACTACATCGTCGACGAGCTGCCGGCATGGGTAGAGGCCGATCCGGCCGCCAGCGACCGCCGCGCGATCAGCGGCCATTCGATGGGCGGCCACGGCGCGCTGGCCATCGCGCTGCGGAACCCCGGTCGCTACCGCAGCGTGTCGGCGTTCTCGCCCATCGTCGCGCCCAGCCAGGTGCCCTGGGGCCAGAAGGCCTTTGCCGCCTACCTCGGCGAGGACCGCAAGGCCTGGAAGCGGTACGACGCGACCGAACTGGTGAAGACCGCGCCCGAACGCCTGCCGCTGCTGGTCGACCAGGGCGGCGACGACGAATTCCTCGACGGCCAGCTGCGCCCGCAGCTGCTGCAGGCGGCCTGCGAGGCGGCGGGGCATCCGCTGAACCTGAACATCCGGCCCGGCTACGACCACAGCTACTACTTCATCGCCAGCTTCATCGGCGGGCACATCGCCCACCACGCCCGCGCCCTGCGCGGCTGAGCCGGCGCCGCCGGCGGCACGGTTCAAGATCCGCGCCGCGCGGCCGTTACCGCTGACGTGCAACCCCCGGGGAGGGGATATGTCAGCGACCGAAGAACCGAGCCTGGCCTGCCTGCCGTCGCTGCCCGATGCGCCGGTCGCCCTGATCCGGCTCGAGGCGGGCGGACGCGTGCTGGCGCTCAACCGGGCCGCGATCGACCTGCTCGACCTGGCCGGCGCCGATCCGGCCACGCTGTCGTGCGACTGCGTCTGGGGTCTCGCGCCGGGCGACCTGTCCGGCGACGAAGGCGTCTGGGTGGCCCCGGGCGCCGATCCCGCGCGACGGGTGTGCTACCAGCTCGACCGCGATGGCGGCGGCTGGCTGCTGTCGCTGCCCGATGCCGAAAGCGCCGCGCTGTGGCGCGAGCGGGCGGCAGCGACCGCCGCTGTTCCCGCGCCGGCCGAAGACGACGGGCGCGCCGAGCGCCTGCTGGCCATGGTCGGCGACCGCCTGGCCGCCTGTGAACTCGACCTGGTCCTGGATGCCGGCCACGAAGACGAAGCCGGGGCGCGACGCCTCGCCGCCGGCTTCGGCAACCTGGCCGAGGCGATCCGGCAGGCGGTGAGCCTGTCGCTGCAGGTCGCGGCCGAAGTGCCGCACGTGGTCTCGGAGAACGACGAACTGGTGCGCCAGTCGCAGGCCCAGGTGGATGCGCTGGACACGGTGGTGGCCTCGACCCGCCAGCTGCTGGCCGGGCTCGAGGGCCTGCGCGGCGACCTGCGCACGGTGACCGAAGTCGCCGCCAGCGCCGACGACAGCGCGCGCGAAGGCGCCACCGCCGCGCGCCCGCGGGCCCCCCCCCAGGCCGCGGTGCAGCAGAGCTCGGCGCGCGCGAACGACGTGATCGAGGTGATCGACCTGGTCGCGTTCCAGACCAACATCCTCTCGATCAATGCCAGCATCGAGGCCGCGCATGCCGGCCCCGCCGGCCGCGGCTTCGCGGTGGTCGCGACCGAGATCCGGCGCCTGGCCGAGCGCGCCGCGGAGGCAGCGCGCGATGTGCGCAAGATCATCGGCGAGAACAGCGAGGCGCTTGGCGAAGGTGCTGCCTCGGCACGCCGCACCGAGCAGGTGCTGGGCGGCATCGGCGGCCTGCTGGGCCGCGCCAGCGCGGCGATCGACACCGTCGCCGGCGGCATCGCCCAGCAGGGCGATGCGATCGCCGACATCGACCGCGCGGTCGGGCAGGTGGCCGAGCTGGGACGCAGCAACCTCGAGCACGCCGCCAAGGTGGCCGAGCGCAGCGAGGCGCTGGGTGCCGGCGCCGGCGCGCTGCACGACTGCGTCGGCCTGTTCCGGCTTCCGCCGGACCCGTTGCGCGAGCCGCGCCACGCGCGCGCACTGGAACTGGCGCGCGAGGCTTCGGCGTCGATCGGCCAGAGCCTGGAAGAGGCGCTGGCGCAGGGCTGGATCGACGGGGACTCCTTGTTCTCGCGCGACTACACCGCCATCGAGGGTGTGGAGCCGGCCAAGTACGAAACGCCCTTCGACGCGCTCTGCGACGAATTGCTGCCGCCGCTGCAGGAGCCGGTGGCCGCTGCGCATCCCTGGATCGTGTTCGCCATCTGCGCCAATCCCGACGGCTACGTGCCGACCCACAACGACCGCTTCTGCCAGCCGCTGACCGGCGACCGCGCGCGCGACCTGGTCGGCAACCGCACCAAGCGCATCTTCTCCGACCGGGTCGGCCGCAGTGTCGGCGCGCATACCGATCCCTACCGCCTGCAGGTCTACCGTCGCGACACCGGACAGATCATGTTCGACATGTCGGTCCCGGTATTCGTCGGCGGTCGCCACTGGGGCGGGTTCCGCGTGGGCTATACGCTGGACTGACGCGTGCCGGCGCCGTGCCGGCCGATGGCCTAGTATCCGGAAAGGCGCGGCCTGGCCGTCGCGCACAGGGGAAATCGATGCGCATGACCACTGCAGTCCGGCGCGCAGGCGCGCGGGTCCTCGTTCTCGCCGCGCTCGCCACGCCCGCCGCATGGGCGGCCGGAGACGATACCGGCGAGGGCCGCAGCATCGCCAGCGCGCAGGAATTCCTGCGCCAGGTGCTGCCGGGCAACCGCTATGCGTCCACGGTGATGGCCGACATCCTTGCGCGCGCCGAAAGCGAAGGGCTGCGCGCGGGGTTCCGCACGCTGCCGGTGATCTTCGACGCCGATCCGGTGTCCGAATGCCGCTCGTTCCTGCTGGCCGACATCAGGGCGACGCTCTTCGTGGTCCGCGATCCCGGCACCGGCGACGTGGTGGAGACCCCGCTGGCCGAACTGATGCGCGACGAGGTGGTCGGCAGCCCGGACGGGTTCGACTTCGGCAGCATCCGCGCCCTGCACCGGGCCGGATCGCGGGTGTTGCTGCGTTTCGCCGGCGAGCGCCGTGATGCGATCGTGTACATGGAAGGCGAGGAGATCGCCGGGCGCGTGCACGCGGCGTTCGACTACCTGCGTCGGCATTGCGACACCGCCGCCTCGACCGGTTTCTGATCAGCCGCCTGCGGGCGCGGCGAGCGCGAAGTCGGTGACGGCGAAGCGCTGCTCGCGCAGCCAGGTCGCGCCTTGCACCAGCGTCAGCGGCGAGGCGAACATCGGCCCGGCGTGCACGCAGGTGTGGAACTCGCCGTTCTCGCCGCAGCGGTCGATGCCCGGCGGCAGCGCAGCGAGCAGGGCATGGTCGAACGCGCGGCCCGCGTGGCCGGCGTCGAGTTGTTGCGTGTCCACGCAGCACAGCGACGCGCCCAGTCCCGCACCGACCATCTCGCGCGCCAGGGTCGTGGTGTCGCGGCCGAACAATGGCGTCTCGAGCCGCCAGCCCAGCCGCGCCAGGCTCGCCTCGCGCCAGGCGCGCAGGTCCGCGAGCAGCAGGTCGCCGGTCGCCAGCGCGTGCAACCCGGGCCAGTGCCGCGCGGCTCCGGCGAGCGCGTCGCCCAGGGCCTGTTCGTAGGCATCGTTCGACGGTGCCGGCGGCAGGCGGACTTCGAGCAGCGGCAGGCCCGCGGCCTGCGCCTGGGCCCGCAGCACCGTGGCCCCGACGCCCTGCATGGACGAGCGGGCCCCATCCGCGTCGAGCGTCGCCAGCAGGCCGACCACCTCGACCTCGCCGCGCGCGCGCAGCAGGTGCAGCGTCCAGGCCGCATCCTTGCCGCCGCTCCAGGACAGCAGGACCTGCTGGCGCACTCAGCCGGTGCGCACGTCGCGCAGTTCCCAGGCGGTGCCGGCCAGCAGGCGCATGCGGTGCTTGAACACCGTGCCGGGGATCGTGGTCTCGGCGACCAGGTCGATGTGCAGGTCGTGCTGCCGGCCCTCGACGGTGGCGGCGGCGTCGGTGGCACCCAGCGCCGGATCGATCGAATCCGGATCGTCCTGGGTCGCCGCCCAGCGCTGGAACAGCCCGTCGTCGCGCAATGCGTCCTGCAGTTCTGCGGCCATGCCCTCGGCGCTCTGGGAGCGGAAGGCGAACTGGCCCGAGGCACGGACGCGATCGGGGTCGGGCAGGCGGATCATGTAGCGGACGGACATGGGCGTGGGTCGGCTTGACGGTGGAGCCAGACTAGCAGCGCGGCGTCGAATCGGCGTCGTGGTCAACCGAATTCGTGCGGATCGGCCGCGAAGCCGACGCAGATCGCGCCCTTGCCCACGTTGACCATGCCGGTCAGGCTCATCACCGTCTCGAACACCTCGATGCCGCGTTCGGCGCAGGCGCCGCGCAGCGTGTCGTAGCCGGGCATCGCGCGCATCTCGTCGAGTTCGCCGCCGTAGCACAAGCACAGGGTGGGGGTGAGCAGCCCGGCCTCGACGCGGCGCGTGGCGAACTCGAACAGCGCGCGCACCGCCGGATCGAAACCCTTGATCTTGGCCACCGGGCCGGTGTCGCCGCGCCAGCCGCGCAGCACCGGCTTGATGTCGAGCGCGGTACCCAGTGCGGCGCTGAACAGGCTGACGCTGCGGTCGCCCTTGTGGCGGGCGCGGTTGCGGATGTAGTACAGGTCGCGCGGCACCAGGTAGCCGTAGGTGTGCAGCGCCAGGTGCTCGAGCCTGCCGCGGATGCGGCCCGGGCCCTCGCCGGCGGCGCGCAGCCGCACCGCCTCCACCGGCAGGATGCCCTGCGCCGAGAACAGGTTCTGGGTATCGATCACGCGCAACGCGAACGGCGTGTTGTGCCCGGCCGCGGTGCGGACGGGCTTGTACTCGTTGAGGATCGCGTAGCTGGCCTGGCGTGCGTTCTCGAAGATCTGGCTGCGCGTGCTGGTGACGGTGATGCAGAACACGTGGTCGTAGTCGACCACCAGCCGCTGCAGGAACAGGTCGCGGATCTGCTCGACGCTGAAGGGGATGGTCTCGGCGCTGGCGCCACGCTCGGCGATGTGCGCGTGCAGGAAGGCCAGGGTTTCGGCCTCGTCGCGGTAGTCGACCTGCAACTGGTCGTCGATCCGCACCGAGATCGGCAGGATCTCGACCTCGTTGGCCTTCAGGTAGGCGACCGGCAGGTCGCAGGTCGAATCGACGACGATTCCGATACGCATCGCAGCTCCCGTGGGGTCCTCCCCCGCCACGCGATGGACGCATTGTGACGCGGTTCGCACCGGCGCGTCTGAACCGCGCCGGCGGCACCCGCGGCC
>JAEXLY010000101.1 GCA_023444765.1 Pseudomonadota bacterium
GGTCGAGACCGCGCACCCCGGGCACCAGCGCGGCGAGGTCGCGTCCGAGCAGGGCGGCCAGCCGCGCGCCCCCGTCCTGGTCCAGCGCCGCGCGCCCGATGGCGCTGCCCGGCGCCAGCTCCACCGCCAGCAGGCCGGCGACGACGTTGTCGGGCAGCGGCGCGGTGCCCGCCACAATGTGATGCTCGTTCATCGGGCCATTCGCCACGGTACGTTAGACTCGCCGATTATGCCTGTCGCCTGCTGACGGGCCCGCACCGGAAGAGGTCCCCACGATGCTGCAAGGTCGTCCCGTCGCCGTGCTGGGCGGCGTCCGCATTCCGTTCTGCCGCCAGAACACCGCCTATGCGGACGTGGGCAACCTGGGGATGTCGGTGCGCACGCTCGGCGCCCTGGTCGAGAAGTTCGGGCTGCACGGACAGCAGCTGGGCGAAGTGGCGATGGGCGCGGTGATCAAGCACGCCTCGGACTGGAACCTCGGGCGCGAGGCCGCGCTGTCCTCGGGCCTGTCGGCGCTGACGCCGGGCATCACCCTGCAGCGCGCCTGCGGCACCTCGCTCGACACCATCAACCTGATCGCGACGAAGATCGCCACCGGCCAGATCGAGTCGGGCATCGGCGGCGGCTCGGACACCACCTCCGACGTGCCGATCGTGTACGGCAAGTCGCTGCGCCGCCGGCTGCTCGACGCCAACGCCGCGCGCACCACGCAGGGCAAGCTCGCGGCATTCAAGGGCTTCCGCCTGCGCGAGCTCAGGCCCGACTTCCCCGGCGTGGCCGAGCCGCGTACCGGAAAGTCGATGGGCGAGCATTGCGAGGACATGGCCAAGGAATGGGCGATCTCCCGCGACTCGCAGGACGAGCTTGCGGTCGCCTCGCACCGCAAGCTCGCCGCCGCCTACGAGCGCGGCTTCTTCGACGACCTGGTGGCGAGCTTCCGCGGCGTCTCGCGCGACAACATCCTGCGCCCGGACACCTCGCTGGAGAAGCTGGCCACGCTCAAGCCGGCGTTCGACCGCGTGTCCGGCCGCGGCACCCTGACCGCGGCGAACTCCACCCCGCTCACCGACGGCGCCGCCGCCTGCCTGCTGGCCAGCGACGACTGGGCCGCCGCGCATGGCCACGAGGTGCTGTGCCACATCCGCGACGTGCATGTGTCGGCGGTGGACTTCGTCCACGGCGAAGGCCTGCTGATGGCGCCCACCGTGGCCGTGGCCGAGATGCTGGCGCGCAATGGCCTGGCGCTGCAGGACTTCGACCTCTACGAGATCCACGAGGCCTTCGCCGCGCAGGTGCTGTGCACCCTGCGCGCCTGGGAAAGCGAGGACTACTGCCGCAGCCGGCTGGGACTCGCGGCGCCGCTGGGCCGCATCGACCCGGAAAAGATGAATCCGGTCGGCTCCTCGCTGGCCACCGGGCATCCCTTCGCCGCCACCGGCGCGCGCATCGTCGCCACCGCCGCCAAGCAGCTGAAGGAACGCGGTGGCGGCCGCGCGCTGGTCTCGATCTGCACCGCCGGCGGCATGGGCGTGGTCGCGATCCTGGAGCGCTGATCGCCGGCGTGGCTGCGGCGCGATCGCGCGCCTACACCACCACCGGCACGTCGTGGCGTCCCTCGCCGCCGAACACGCGCAGGTAGCGCGCGATCTCGTCGGGGTCGCCGGTGGCCTTGGCCGGGTTGTCGGACAGTTTCACCGCGGGGCGCCCGTTGGCGGACGTCACCTTGCATACCAGCGAGATCGGATCGAGCGCCTCGCCGCCGAACGGGGCGCAGCCGCGGAAGTCGTTGGTGAGGTTGGTGCCCCAGCCGAAGCTCATGCGCACCCGGCCGTGGAAGTGGCGCCAGGTGCGCTCGATCGAATCGACGTCCATGCCGTCGGAGAAGATCAGCAGCTTCTCGCGCGGATCGCGGCCGCGTTCGCGCCACCAGCGCATGACCTGCTCGCCGGCCTCGACCGGCGGCAGGCTGTCGGGGCGGAAGCCGGTCCAGTCGGCCACCCAGTCCGGTGCATCGCGCAGGAACACCGCGGTGCCGAAGGCATCGGGCAGCACGATCAGCAGGTTGCCCGAGTACAGCTCGCGCCAGTCCTCGAGCACGCGGTAGGGCGCCTGGCGCAGGGCCTCGTCGTCGTCGGCCAGCGCCGCCATCACCATCGGCAGCTCGTGCGCATTGGTGCCGATCGCCTCCAGGTCGCTCTCCATCGCGATCAGCACGTTGGAGGTGCCGATGAAGCGTTCGCCCAGGCCCTCCTTCAGCGCTTCCACGCACCAGCGTTGCCAGAGGAAGGAGTGCCGGCGGCGGGTGCCGAAATCCGACAGCACCAGGTCGGGCAGGGCGCGCAGGCGCTCGAGCTTGTCCCACAGCCGGGCCTTGGCGCGCGCATAGGTCACGTCCAGGGCGAAGCGGCCGCGACCGCGCAGGGCGGCACGCACGCGCAGTTCGTTGACGATGGCCAGGGCCGGGATCTCCCACAGCGTGGTCAGCATCCACGGACCGGGGAAGCGCAGCACGTACTGGCCGTCGCGCCTTTCGAGCTCGTAGTCGGGCAGCTGCACCTGCGCCAGCCAGGCCAGGAAGTCGGGGGCGAACATCTGCTGGCGGCCATAGAAGGTGTTGCCCGCCAGCCAGATCAGCTCGCGCCGGGTGAAGCGCAGGCCGCGCACGTGGTCGAGCTGGGCGCGCAGCTCGTCCTCGGCGATGTCGTCGGCCAGGCGCACGCTGCGGCTGCGGTTGATCAGTTCGAACGTCGCCTCGACCTGCGGATGGCGCCGCCAGATCATCTGCAGCATCAGCAGCTTGTAGAAATCCGTGTCCAGCAGGCTGCGGACGATGGGGTCCAGGCGCCAGCCCTGGTTGTAGGCGCGGGTGGCGAGGTCGGTGTGGAGCATGCGGAAGCTGCCGGGTGCGTCTGCGTCGGGCATAGCCTACGCGACCGGACAACTGTCCCGGCGCGCGGAGCGCGACTGCGCGAAGGGCACGCCTTTCCGGTCCTGCTTTCGTGCGCGGCAACGGCTGCCGGCAACAGGCGTCTTCGCCGTCGCGTTCGGTGAGAGGTCGCGGGGAACTGCTTTCGGCCCGGTCAACCGTTCATAGCTGACGCGCCGCCCAGCGCGTCCACGCGCAGCTCTCCGCAACCCCCGGTCCGGCTCGACCCTCGTTCGTCCATTGGCGCGACTTCGGGACATCCCGCCCATCGAAACGTCGCGGCGCGGATCGCGGTGGGCCATGTTCCGGATCCTCCGCCGCGGTGAAAACCTGCCCGGCCCGGTCGCCACCGGCACAGGCCTGGCTGTTCTGGCGCTCCCATGCCGGCCGTGGGACCGGTGTCGCCCGTGGGAGGCGACACCTGGAAGCCGGACCGCGCGTCGCCTCACCGGTAGAATTGCGCCATGTCCCTCCTCCAACTCCAGCGCGTCGACTATGGCGTCGGCGGCCCGCTGCTGCTCGAACATGTCGACCTGTCCATCGACGCCGGCGAGCGCGTCTGCATCGTCGGCCGCAACGGCGCCGGCAAGTCCACCCTGATGCGGCTGATCGCGGGCGAACTGAAGCCCGACGACGGCGAGGTGCGCCTGCAGTCGGGCGTGGTCGTGGCACGCATGGCCCAGGAAGTGCCGGGCGACGCCGCCGGCAGCGTGTTCGACGTCGTCGCGCAGGGGCTCGGCGAGCTGGGCGAACTGCTGGCGCGCTACCACCACGCGCTCGACGCCGGCGACATGGCGGCGATGGGCGAGGCGCAGGCGCGGATCGAGGCGGCGCACGGCTGGGACCTGGATCGCCGTATCCAGCAGGTGATCGAACAGCTCGAACTGCCCGGCGATGCCGATTTCGCCGCGCTGTCGGGCGGCATGAAGCGGCGCGTGCTGCTGGCGCAGGCGCTGGTGCGCAAGCCCGACATCCTGCTGCTGGACGAGCCCACCAACCACCTCGACATCGAATCCATCGCCTGGCTGGAAGGGTTCCTGAAGTCGTTCTCCGGCAGCCTGCTGTTCGTCACCCACGACCGCAGCTTCCTGCGCGCGCTGGCCACGCGGATCGTCGAGATCGACCGCGGCCAGCTGACCAGCTGGCCGGGCGACTACGACAACTACCTGCGCCGGCGCGAGGAGCGCCTGCATGCCGAAGCCATGGAGAACGCGCGCTTCGACAAGCTGCTGGCGCAGGAGGAAGTGTGGATCCGCCAGGGCATCAAGGCCCGGCGCACCCGCAACGAGGGCCGCGTCACCGCCCTCAAGGCAATGCGGCGCGAGCGCGCCCAGCGCCGGGACCTGGCCGGCAATGTGCGGATGGAAGCCGCCTCCGCGCAGGCCTCTGGACGCAAGGTCGTCGAGGCGACCGGCATCCACCATGCCTATGGTGGCCGCGTGCTGCTCGACGGCGTCTCGACCACGATCATGCGCGGCGACCGCGTCGGCCTGATCGGCCCCAACGGCGCCGGCAAGTCGACCCTGCTGCGCATCCTGCTGGGCGAACTCGCGCCACAGCAGGGCGAAGTGAAGCTCGGCACCGGGCTGCAGGTCGCCTACTTCGACCAGCACCGCAGCCAGCTCGACGAGTCGCTCAACGCACTGGAGAACGTGGCCGAGGGGCGCGAGTACGTCGAGATCAATGGCGCGCGCAAGCACGTGATCGGCTACCTGCAGGATTTCCTGTTCACGCCCGAGCGCGCGCGCGCCCCGATCACCCGCCTGTCGGGCGGCGAACGCAACCGCCTGCTGTTGGCGCGGTTGTTCGCGCAGCCGTCCAACCTGCTGGTGATGGACGAACCGACCAACGATCTGGACGTGGAGACGCTGGAACTGCTCGAGGAGCTGCTGCTCGACTACAAGGGCACCCTGCTGCTGGTCAGCCACGACCGCGACTTCCTCGACAACGTGGTCACCAGCACCCTGGTGCTGGAAGGCGATGGACGTCTGGGCGAGTACGTGGGCGGCTACAGCGACTGGCTGCGGCAGCGACCGGCCGCCAGGAACGCGGCGCAGTCCGCGCCCCGGGCGCCAGCTGCGCGGGCGTCCGCGCCGGCCGTCGCAGCGACGCCCCCGGCGCCGCCCAGACGCAAGCTCGGCTACAGGGAAGCGCGCGAACTGGAGCAACTGCCCGCGCGCATCGAACAGCTGGAAGCCGAGATCGCCACGCGCACCGGGGCGATGAACGATCCGGCCTATTTCCAGCAGGACGCCGCGGCCATCACCGCGGGCAACGACGCGCTCACGGCGCTGCAGGCCGAACTCGACGCCGCCTATGCGCGCTGGGCGGAGCTGGACGCCGGCTGAGGTGCGGAATCAGTCCGCGCGCGGCGCCTCGGGCCACTGGCAGAAGTTCACGCAGACCGTGGTCGTGTCGAGCATCGCGAACTCGCGCGATCCCCAGGGCCTGGGCGCGACCCGACCGGCATTGGGATGCAGCGGCTGCGGCGCGCGTGCCGCCATCTCCCGGTAGACCGCGTCCACGTCGTCGGTATCGATGGCCAGTTCCGGGCGCTTCCTGGCGGCGGACGCGGGATCCTCGACCAGTTGGGCCTTGGCGCCATCGCGCGAGACCACGGCCAGCATCGCGTCCCGGTAGTCGATGCGGAAGCCGGGGGCGTCGACGAAGAAGTCGAGGCCGTCCTCCAGCCGTTCGTAGAAGATCTTCGGGATCAGGTTGTGGAGCATCATGGCGCGTCTGCGCCGGGGCCGCGTCCTAGCCTGCGACCGCGCCGGCGGCCGCGGCAAGCGTCATCGCCGACAGGCCGACCGCCACCCGCAGCCCGAAGGCGCGCCCGCCGCTGGCGAAGGCCACCACCGACTTGGCCAGCGAGCTGGCGGCCAGCAGCCCGACCAGCGCCCACCGCGCCTGCGTGGGATCGAGGGTACCGTTGGAGAACAGCGTCGCCACGCCAGCCACTGCGGCATGCAGTTCCGCCAGCGCCGTCAGCAGCGCCGCCGCCAGCGCCGCGCCAGGTCCGAGCCACTGCGCGGCGAGTTGCGAGAGCAGCAGCACGCCGGCGATCAGCGTCGCCAGTCCCAGCGCGTGGCCGATGCGGAACATGCGCGTGTCGGCCGTGGGCGGCGGTACGTCGCCGTTGCGGTCGCGGCGCAGGCCCAGGCCCGCGCCGGCCAGCAACACCAGCGCCGCGCCCAGCAGCGGGGCGGCGGCAATGCGCAACAGCGCCGGGGACACCGCCAGCAGCACCGGTACGAACAGGCTCAGCGAAGCCAGGTTGGAGAGCATGGTGGCGCCGACCGCGGGCGCCAGCAGCGCCGGCTGTGCCTGCGCGCGCTGCCCGAAGCCCGCCGTGGCCGCGGTCGAGGACACGTAGCCGGCGAAGAAGCCCGACAGCGGCAGGCCCCAGCGGCTGCCGACCAGGCGCAATGCGATGTGGCCAAGCGCGCCGATCGCCATCACCAGCACCACCAGCTTCCACACCAGGGCCAGGTTGATCGTGCCGTAGGGACCGACCGGTTCGTCCGGCAGCAGGGGCAGGACGATCAGGGCGAACGCCAGCAGGATCAGGCCATCGGCGACCTCGCGGTCGCTGAGGTGATCGCGGCTGAAGTGGTGCAGGCGTGGCTTGGCGTAGATCAGGATCGCGACCAGTACCGCCAGCGCCGCGGCCGTGCCCGGCGTGCGCATGGCCAGTCCGCCGAGCAGCAGGCTGCAGAGCATCGCGACCTCGGCGGTGATGCCGGTATCGTGCGCGCTGGTGCGCAGGTAGCTCAGCGCCGCGAACGCACCGCCGGTCAGCAGCGCCGCGATGAAGGCGGGCATGCCGATCCACAGCGAGATCGCGCCGGCCAGCGCCAGCAGGGTGTGCGTGCGCAACCCGGCGGCGATCGACGGGTCGTCCTGCTTGCGGCGCTCGTAGAGCAGGCCGATCAGCAGGCCCGCGCCGAGCGCCGTGGTCAGCGACAGGATCGGGAGCGCGGGCGCGGGGGGCATCGCCGCACTATGCCACGCGCATGTCCGCGGGCGCGGCCGCGGGGTCGGCGCTACTCGCGCAGTCGCGGCAGGCCGTGCGCGTCGCGTGTCTCGGCGAGCGCTTCGTCGGCGATCGTCTGCTGCAGGTCGCGGGGCGGCAGAGGCACCACCGCCTGGCCGCGGCTGGCCGCCAGTGCATTGGCATAGCACTGTCGCGCGCGGAACTCGTCGCCGTTGCGCGCATAGCCGTCGCCCAGCGCTTCCCAGGCATCGCTGCCGCCGCCCTGGGCGAGCGCACGATGCAGCGCGGCCTCGGCCTGCGGCCAGTCTCCGCCGGCCTGCAGCAGGCCGGCCAGGGCGGTCAACAGCGCGGGGCTGCCCGGATGGGCCCTGAGCCAGCGCTCGACCTGGGCGCGGCGATGCTCCAGGCGCGCGACGGGCAGTTGCCCGTAGCGCGCGGCCAGCCCCTCGTCCCAGCGCGCTTCCAGCGCCTGCTCGACGCTGCGCGTGGCCGCGTCCTCCCAGCCGAACGCGGCGGCGCGGGTGGCATAGGCATCGACGACTGCGGGTTCGGTCTTGAGCGCCTTGGGCAGCGCGTCCCAGCGTTCGGCCAGCGCATTGGTGTCGGCCGCCTGGTGCAACGACGCCTCGGCCCAGCGCAACTCACGCTCGTCCAGCAGCGGAGCGGGCCAGGCATGCTGCTGGCGAAGCGCGCCGAGCAGCCCCCAGGCCTCGGCTGCCTGTCCATTGGCCGCCAGCGCCTCGGCGCGCAGCGCCAGGCCGCGTGGCGGCAGTGGCTGCGCCGCCGGCGCGTCGAGGGCGACCAGCGCGTCAGTGGGGCGCTGCTCCTGCAGCGCAAGTTCGGCCGAAGCGATCGCGCGCAGCGCGGCGTGACGGTCGCCGAACCCGGCCAGGTGCGCACGCGCCGCGGCATGGTCGCCGCGCGCCACGGCGGCCTCCGCAGCGCCCAGGCGTGCGGCCGGTTCGACGTGCCCGTCCTGCGCGGCCTGGGCGAGCAGCTTCTCGGCACGCGACCAGTGGCCCTGTCGCAGCGCTTCCAGTCCGTCGCCGATGCGCGCGCGCGCGCGGATGTCGCGATGCCTGCCCCAGGCGCGGAACGGCAGCGACAGCAGCGTCCACAGCAGCCAGAAGGCGAACAGTGCGGCAAACAGCAGGCCCGCCGCCACCAGCACCGTCGTCGTGTAGTCGTAGCCGCGCCAACGCACCAGCACGTAGCCGGGGTCCTGCGACAGCAGCAGTTGGGCGGCCAGGGCGCCGGCCAGGGCCAGCACGAGCCACAGCAGCAGGGTGCGGAACAGGTTCATGACAGGCTCCTCGTCGTCGAAGCGTCCCCGGGCAGCGCCCAGACTCGCGTGCGAAGCGTTGAGACGGCGTCGACGCGCTGAACGTGCGCTCAGCCGCCGCGCTGCCGGCGCAGTTCGGCCAGGGTGCTGCCTAGGGTGGGCAACTGCAGCGCCAGCGGCTGCGCCTGCAGCTCCCGGAGCCTGGCGTGCTGGCGTTCGCGCTGCACCGATGCGGGCCACAGGCGCGCCAGCCAGCCGTCCACGCGCCCGAGCGCGGCGCGGTAGGCCTCCTCGTCGCGACGCACGATGGCGGCACGCGCCAGCCCCAGCTCGAGCTGCAGTGCGGCCAGTCCGGCGGCCTGGTCGGCCGGCGTGGCCGCCACGGCATCGCCGCTGGGACGCACCTGCACCAGCCGCGACAGCACCCGGTCCCACCACGGCTGGTCCGCGGCGGGCGGCGGGGCCTGCGGGAGCCCGGGCAGGGTGGCGGCGAAGGCCTCCAGGCGCCCGGCGGCGACCGAGGCGGGATCGTCACCCAGCGCATCGAGTGCGGCGCGCTCCTGCGCCAGGGCCTGGCGCAGGTCCAGCCGGCCCTGGTCGGCGATGCCGTCCAGCAGTTGTGCCGCCAGCGCGTAGGCGCGTCGCGCGCCCCCCAGGTCCGACGACAGCAGCAACCGCTGCTGGCCCTGGGCGAGCAGCAGCTCGATCTCGTCCAGGCGCGGCGCCTGGGCCGCGTCCAGGCCGGTGGCGGCCAGCTTCTGCACGCTGTCCTCGACCAGCGCCGCGCGCTGCCCCAGGCCGATCAGCTCCTCGCGCAGCAGCCGGTTGGTGGCCTCCGCCTGCTGCAGCCTCGCGGTCTGCGCCCGCTGGTCGCGTCGCAGGGCGTCGAAACGCTGTTCCAGCGCATCGAGGCGCTGGCGGTCGCTGGCGATCGCGCTGGCGTACTCGGCCTGGGACTGGTTCCACCGCCATGCCGCATAGGCAGCCAGCGCCATCAACGCTCCCAGCGTCAGCAGCAGCCAGGTGCTGCCGGCAGCGCGGCGCGGCCGGGGGACGGGGGTGGGGGCGGGGTCGCTCATCGCGGTGGCGAACGGAGGGGGCTGCGCATCCTATCGAAGCTTGAACGTCATCCGCGCCGATGTGCGGCCGCGGCGAGCAGCGAGGCGGGCCGCGCGTCGTCCGCCACGCGCACGTCAGCGAATCCGGCGCTGCGGGCGAGCGCCGCGAGCCGTTCGCTGGCCGCCAGCACGCACGCCTGGCGCAGCCGCGCCAGCAGCTCGGGCGGAAGCGACTGCATCACGTGCTGC
>JAEXLY010000106.1 GCA_023444765.1 Pseudomonadota bacterium
CGGCGCCTCGGGCGCCACTTCGGCGGCGCTGCCGCCTGCGATGCCCGATGCCGCCGCCAGGCGGCATTCGGCCATTGAAGAAGCGAGTCCCTCGCGACGGTCCCCGCCACGATGCGCGGACTTCCCACCGCATTGAATCTGAGGCAATCCCGTGGCCCGCACGACCCCCATCGAACGCTACCGCAACTTCGGCATCATGGCGCACATCGACGCCGGCAAGACCACGACGTCGGAGCGCATCCTGTTCTACACCGGCAAGAGCCACAAGATCGGCGAGGTGCATGACGGCGCCGCGACGATGGACTGGATGGAGCAGGAGCAGGAGCGCGGCATCACGATCCAGTCGGCGGCCACCACGGCGTTCTGGAAGGGCATGGACAAGTCCATGCCGGAGCACCGCTTCAACATCATCGACACCCCCGGGCACGTCGACTTCACCATCGAGGTGGAGCGCTCCCTGCGCGTGCTCGACGGCGCGGTGTTCGTGCTGTGCGCCGTCGGTGGAGTGCAGCCGCAGTCCGAGACCGTGTGGCGCCAGGCCAACAAGTACCGCGTGCCGCGCATCGCGTTCGTCAACAAGATGGACCGCACCGGCGCGAACTTCGTCAAGGTGCGCGACCAGCTGAAGTCGCGCCTGGGCGCCGTGCCCGTGCCGATGCAGGTGCCGATCGGTGCCGAGGACGGCTTCGAGGGCGTGGTCGACCTGGTGAAGATGAAGGCGATCCATTGGGATTCCGCCTCGCAGGGCCTGAACTTCGAGTACCGCGACATCCCGGCCGAGCTGCAGGCCGAGGCCGAGGAGGCGCGCGCCTACATGGTCGAGTCCGCGGCCGAGGCCAACGAAGAACTGATGGACAAGTACCTGGGCGGCGAGGAGCTGACCGAGGAAGAGATCTACGGCGCCCTGCGTGCGCGCACGCTGGCCACCGAGATCGTGCCGATGTTCTGCGGCACCGCGTTCAAGAACAAGGGCGTGCAGGCCATGCTCGACGGCGTGGTCAAGCTGCTGCCGTCGCCGGTCGACGTGCCGGCGGTCAAGGGCGTGGACGTCGACGACGAGAGCAAGGAGCTGACCCGCGAGTCCAGCGACAAGGCCCCGTTCTCGGCGCTGGCGTTCAAGATCATGACCGACCCGTTCGTGGGTTCGCTGACCTTCTTCCGCGTCTATTCCGGCACGCTGAATGCCGGCGACGCCGTGCTGAACTCGGTCAAGGGCAAGAAGGAGCGCATCGGCCGCCTGCTGCAGATGCACTCCAACAACCGCGACGAGATCAAGGAAGTGCTGGCCGGCGACATCGCCGCGGCCGTGGGCCTGAAGGACGTCACCACCGGCGATACGCTGTGCGCCCAGGACGCCCCGATCGTGCTCGAGCGCATGAGCTTCCCCGAGCCGGTGATCTCGATGGCGGTAGAGCCCAAGACCAAGTCCGACCAGGAGAAGATGGGCCTGGCGCTGGGTCGCCTGGCGCAGGAAGACCCGTCGTTCCGCGTCAAGACCGACGAGGAGTCCGGCCAGACGATCATCTCGGGCATGGGCGAGCTGCACCTGGACATCATCGTCGACCGCATGAAGCGCGAGTTCAACGTCGAGGCGAACGTCGGCAAGCCGCAGGTGGCCTACCGCGAGACGATCCGCGCCAAGGACGTGAAGTCGGACTACAAGCACGCCAAGCAGTCGGGCGGCAAGGGCCAGTACGGCCACGTCGTGATCGAGATGTCGCCGCTGACCGCCGAGGACCGCGAGAAGTACGCGGCCGACATCAAGGACGACTTCCTGTTCATCAACGAGATCACCGGCGGCGTGATCCCGAAGGAATTCATCCCCTCGGTCGAGAAGGGCATGCGCGAGACCATCACCAGCGGCCCGCTCGCGGGTTTCCCGGTGGTGGGCGTCAAGGTCAAGCTGGTGTTCGGTTCGTACCACGACGTCGACTCGTCGGAAATGGCGTTCAAGCTGGCCGCCTCGATGGCGTTCAAGCAGGGCTTCGCGAAGGCCTCGCCGGCGCTGCTCGAGCCGATAATGAAGGTCGAGATCGTGAGTCCCGAGGACTACCTGGGCGACGTGATGGGCGACGTGAGCCGCCGTCGCGGCGTGCTGCAGGGCCAGGACGACAGCCCGTCGGGCAAGATCATCAACGCGATGATCCCGCTGGGCGAGATGTTCGGCTACGCGACCTCGCTGCGTTCGATGTCGCAGGGCCGGGCGACCTTCACGATGGAGTTCGACCACTACGAGGAAGCGCCGGCCAACATCGCCGACGCGGTCATCAAGAAGGGCTGATCAGGGGCAGTGATTCGTGATTCGTGGTCCGGAAGAACCACGAGTCCGCCTTGGTCGCACGAATCGCACATCACCAATCACGAATTACAGGGTAGAAGACAATGGCAAAGGGCAAGTTCGAGCGCACCAAGCCCCACGTGAACGTGGGCACGATCGGTCACGTGGACCATGGCAAGACGACGCTGACGGCAGCTATCGCCACGGTGCTGTCCTCCAAGTTCGGCGGCGAAGCCAAGGCCTACGACCAGATCGACGCTGCGCCCGAAGAAAAGGCCCGCGGTATCACGATCAACACCGCTCACGTGGAATACGAAACGGCCAACCGCCACTACGCCCACGTGGACTGCCCCGGCCACGCCGACTATGTGAAGAACATGATCACCGGCGCTGCCCAGATGGACGGCGCTATCCTGGTTTGCTCCGCTGCTGACGGCCCCATGCCCCAGACCCGCGAGCACATCCTGCTGGCCCGCCAAGTGGGCGTGCCTTACATCATTGTGTTCCTGAACAAGTGCGACATGGTGGACGACGAAGAACTGCTGGAACTCGTCGAAATGGAAGTGCGCGAACTCCTGGACAAGTACGACTTCCCAGGCGACGACACCCCCATCATCCGTGGCTCCGCCAAGCTCGCCCTGGAAGGCGACAAGGGCAAGCTGGGTGAAGAAGCCATCATGAAGCTGGCCGAAGCCCTGGACACCTACATCCCCACGCCTGAGCGCGCTGTGGACGGCGCCTTCCTGATGCCTGTGGAAGACGTGTTCTCCATCTCCGGCCGCGGCACCGTGGTGACCGGTCGCGTGGAACGCGGCATCATCAAGGTCGGCGAAGAAATCGAAATCGTGGGTATCCGCGACACGCAAAAGACCACCTGCACCGGCGTGGAAATGTTCCGCAAGCTGCTGGACCAAGGCCAAGCTGGCGACAACGTCGGCCTGCTGCTGCGCGGTACCAAGCGCGAAGACGTGGAACGCGGCCAAGTGCTGTGCAAGCCCGGCTCGATCAAGCCCCACACCCACTTCACGGCTGAGGTGTATGTGCTGAGCAAGGACGAAGGCGGCCGCCACACTCCTTTCTTCAACAACTACCGTCCCCAGTTCTACTTCCGCACGACCGACGTGACTGGCGCCATCGAGCTGCCAGCCGACAAGGAAATGGTCATGCCTGGTGACAACGTGTCGATCACTGTGAAGCTGATCAACCCCATCGCCATGGAAGAAGGTCTGCGCTTCGCTATCCGCGAAGGCGGCCGCACCGTGGGCGCTGGCGTCGTGGCCAAGATCATTGCTTAATTCATAAGCAGAAAAGGAACTTGCCATGTCCAAGCAAAAAATCCGCATCCGCCTGAAGGCGTTTGACTACAAGCTGATCGACCAGTCCGCTGCCGAGATCGTTGACACCGCCAAGCGCACCGGCGCCATCGTCAAGGGCCCCGTGCCCCTTCCGACGCGCATGAAGCGTTTCGACATCCTGCGTTCGCCCCACGTCAACAAGACCAGCCGCGACCAGCTCGAAATCCGCACGCACCAGCGTCTGATGGACATCGTGGACCCTACGGACAAGACCGTGGACGCCCTGATGAAGCTCGACCTGCCCGCTGGCGTGGACGTCGAAATCAAGCTGCAGTGATGCAGCCGTAGCTGCTGCAAGGCGGGCTCCTCCGCCTTGTGGTGACTGACATAACGCGAACTTGCTTGAAAAAGCGGTTCGCGTTATACTTTAGGGCTTCGCCTAATTTGCGTGCGTTTTCGCGCGTCGGTGGGTGGAGTTTTAATAACCCTCTTTCATGCACGCGAGTGCAACGCCGTGGCCAATTGAAGTTGCGGCGGTGGAAGTTTTGGAGAAACAAATGAGTCTAAGCAACTCCCTCGGGTTGCTGGGTCGCAAAGTGGGCATGATGCGTCTGTTCACCGATGATGGGGACGCAGTGCCTGTCACGGTGGTGGATGTGTCCAACAACCGCGTTACCCAGGTCAAAACCCAAGAGAACGATGGCTACGTGGCCCTGCAGGTCACTTTCGGTTCG
>JAEXLY010000139.1 GCA_023444765.1 Pseudomonadota bacterium
CGCCGCGGCGCGATGACGGTACCGGTCTCGCCGCCCTTGGTGACGAACTCGACCGTCTTCTCGTCCTCGGCGATCTTGACCGACTTGATCTGGTCGCGGCGCACCTGCTCCATGAACTGCGAGTAGCGCACCTCGCCCGTGGCACCCGGGCCGGGATTGAAGCTGTTGAACACCAGCATCAGCACGACGGCCACCAGCGCCCACAGCAGGAGATTCTTCACCAGATCGTTCATCGGTCTTTCCGCGACTCCAATGGGGTCATGCTACTTGATTGCCGCCAACCTGCCCTGCGCCAGCGCATAGACTTCCGGCGAACGTTTGCGCGACGCGGCCGGCTTGCGGATCACGACCTTCGCGTACCGCTTGCGGAGGTCGCGCACGAAGTCGTCGAAGCCCGCGCCCTGGAACAGCTTGATCAGGAACGTGCCGCCGGTCTTGAGGTGGCGGTCGGCGAAATCCATCGCCAGTTCGGACAGGTACATCGCGCGCGGCTGGTCGACCGCGTCCACACCGCTCTTGTTGGGGGCCATGTCCGACAACACAAGGTCCACGGGCTGGCCGCCCAGCATCGTCTCAAGACTCGATAAGACCGCATCCTCCCTGAAATCGCCATGAAGGAACTCCACGCCCGCCAGCGGGGGCATGTCGAGGATGTCCAGGGCCAGCACCCGCCCGGGCCGCGCCGGATCCAGGCGGTCGAGTTCCTGCCGGATCCACTGCGACCAGCCCCCGGGCGCGGCGCCCAGGTCGACCACCACCATGCCGGGCTTGAGCAGCCGGTCGCGCTCGACCAGTTCCTCAAGCTTGTAGGCCGCGCGCGAACGCAGGCCTTCGGCCTGGGCCTTCTTCACGAAGGGATCGGAGAAGTGTTCCTTCAGCCAGCGCTGGCTGCTCTTGCTGCGGGTGGCCATGAGGGTCTTCCGCCCCCGCCACCTTGGGCGCGAGCCGGGATGGGGCCTGGCGGTCGTCCCGCCCGCGGCCCCCGGAAATGGGAGTTACCGGTGGCATGATACCCTGCCGCTCCACCCCCACCGCCGGCTTCCCGATGTCCATCGCCCTGACCGCCGCCCAGAACCGCTTCCTGCGCGGGGCAGCGCACGATCTCAAGGCGATGCTGCAGGTGGGGGGCAAGGGCGTGACCGATGCCCTGGTGGCCGAGATCGATGGCGCCCTGGAGCACCATGAGCTCATCAAGATCAAGGTCGCCGCCCCCGACCGCGACGAGCGCGACCAGCTGATCGCCGAGATCGCCCGCCGCGCCGACGCCGCGCTCGTGCAGCGGATCGGCCATGTGGCGGTGCTCTACCGTCCCTCGAAGGACAAGCGCCAGATCGTCCTGCCCCGCGCCTGACCCGCCCGCCATGCAGCTGGTCCACGAACAACCCGACTTCGAATTCTTCCTGCGCGGCGCCGATGGCCGCTTCGCGCTGGTGAACGAGCGCCGGCTGGAAGCCAGTTTCATCGTCGCCCCGGACCGGCTGGTGGAGGACTGGGCCGTCAGTGATGTGCTGGCGCTGCGGGTCCCGGACCTCGATCCGGTGCTGGCACTGGAGCCGGAGCTCGTCGTCCTGGGCTGCGGCGCGGTCCAGGCGTTTCCGCCCCAGGCGGTGCTGGCGGCCTGCCTGTCGCGCGGCATCGGCCTGGAAGCCATGACCAACGCCGCCGCCGCCCGTACCTACAACGTGCTGGCTGGCGAAGGCCGGCGCGTGGTGGCCGGCTTCATCCTGGGGTAGCCCGCTCGCGGCACCGGCTTGCCCGGCATCCGGGCCGGGAGGCGGGATCCTGCGCTGCAACGGTCCGGCGGATTCCCATTGCGCCCCGGGTCCGCGAGCGCCCGGCGCGCTGCGCCGGGCCGGGGATCCGCTCCCCCCGGCCGACGGAGGGATTCAGCGCCGCGGCAGGTACTGCAGCGGGTCGACAGGCTTGCCGTTGTAGCGGGCGAGCGGGAGCGCCTGCGATCCGCAGGATCGCGCGACCGCGAGCGCCCGGCGCGCTGCGCCGGGCCGGGGATCCGCTCCCCCCGGCGCGACGGGCGGACTCAACGCCGCGGCAGGTACTGCAGCGGGTCGACAGGCTTGCCGTTGTAGCGGATCTCGAAATGCAGCATCTCGCGCGCGGTGCCCGTGCTGCCCATCTCGGCGATCTGCTCGCCGGCCCTGACCCGGGCACCTTCGTTCACCAGGCGGGTACGGTTGTGGCCGTAGGCCGAGAGCCACTGTTCGTCGTGCTTGACGATCACCAGCTCCCCGTAGCCCACCAGGCCCGAGCCGGAATAGACCACGACGCCATCGGCCGCGGCGCGCACGGGCTGCCCGCCCTTCCCGGCGATGTCCACGCCCTGGCGGGTGGGATCGTCCGTGGCGAAGCGGTTGATGATCTGGCCCTCGGTGGGCCAGCGCCAGGCGATGTTGCTGCGCACCGGAGGCTGCGGAGCAGGCTGCGGCGGCGTCTGCGTCGGTCGCACGGGCGGGCGCGTGGCAGCGCTCGATGATCCGGCCGACGCGGTCCGTGTGGTCCGAGCACCCGAGCGTGGATACAGCCACAGGCGCTGGCCGGGATAGATCGTGTAGGGGGCGGAGATGCCGTTCCACAGCGCCAGGTCCATCGGGCTGATGCCGTTGCTCACCGCCAGCCGGTACAGGGTGTCACCGCGTTTGACCACGACGCTGGCCCCCGGCTTGGGGGTCGAGGTCTTCGGCGATCCCGTCGTGCCCGGTGTACGCACCACGGTGCTGCTGCATGCGGCCAGGAGGAACAGGCACAGCAGCACAAGCACTGCTGCAACGGGGGTTCGCGATGGTGTCGTCATCTTCCGTATCGTCCTTCGGTCCGGCGGAACGGTGGCGGCGCGGCCATCATCCCGCAAGGCGCTTGAACAGTTCCTGCGCGACCAGTCCGCCGCCGCCGATCAACGCGCTGAAATAGACCACGGTGCCGATGTTGGCCAGGTGACCGAGCAGCACCGCGCCGCCATCGCGCTGGATGAAACCGATCGCATACGCCAGCAGCGCCAGCGCCGGAAGGGTGTTGCTGAAGGGCACGAAGCCGAACGGCGCCATCAGCAGCAGGGCCGCGGCGATGAAGGCGAGATTGTTGGCGATGTCCTGCGCGCGCCCGTCGACCAGCGCCGACAGGCGATGCGGACGGCTGAGCCTTTCCAGGCGCGACACCCAGCGCAGGCCGCCGACCAGCCCCGGGCGCAGGCGATCGGACGGCAGGCGACGGTCGCGCACGCGGCGCGGCACCCACAGTTGCCGCCCCAGCAGCCGACTCACCCCGACCAGGAGGATCGCGGCGCCGAACACGGTGCTTACGCCCGGGATCGAGACCGGAATCAGGAACACCAGCGTCAACAGGACGGTCAGCAGCAACAGGCCTTCGTCGCCGAACAGGTCGAGCAGTTCGCCCAGGCTCACGTGGTCGGGCGGCATGCGCGCGATCATGCCCTCGATCTGTGCGCCGAGGCTGGCGCCGTCCGCCCCGTGCGGGGCCGCTCCTCCCGTTTCCACCGCTCAGCCCAGCGTGCCGGACAGCAGCGGCACGAATACCACCTGGCCGAGCTCGCGTCGTGCCAGCGTGCCGTCGGGGAGCTTGCGCAGCATCAGCAGTTGCTGGGCATTGGCCGCGCCCACCGGCGCCACCAGCACGCCGCCCGGGGCAAGCTGCCCGGTCAATGCATCCACCAGCGCAGCCGCGCCGGCGGTGACCAGGATGCCGTCGTAAGGGCCGTTCTCGGCCCATCCCGCATGGCCGTCGTCGTGCTTGCTGCGTACGTTGAGGCCAAGCGAACGGAAACGCTTGCGGGCCACGCGCAACAGGTCGCCGATGCGTTCGACCGTATGCACTTCCAGGCCCAGCGCGGCGAGCACCGCGGCCTGGTAGCCCGATCCGGTACCCACCTCCAGCACCCGCCGCGGTTGATGCCCATCCTCGAACAGCGCCTCGGTCATGCGCGCGACCACCCAGGGCTGCGAGATCGTCTGGCCATGCCCGATCGGCAACGCGGTGTCCTCGTAGGCGCGCGTGGCCAGGGCCTCGTCGACGAACAGGTGGCGCGGCACAGTGCGGATCGCGTTGAGCACGCGCTCGTCGGCGATGCCGTTGGCGCGCAGCCGCTCGATCAGCCGGTCGCGCACGCGCTGCGAGGTCATGCCCACGCCCAGCGCCTCGGGCTGCAGGCGCAGCCGCGGCGCCATCACGACTGGGGCTCCTTCAGCTCCGACGCGAGACTGCCCACCCAGCTTGCTACCTGCTCGAGCGCCTGGTAGCGGGTGAGGTCGACATGGATCGGGGTGATCGAGATATGGCCATAGCGCACGGCGTGGAAGTCCGTGCCGGGCCCGGCGTCCATCTCCGGTCCGGCCGCGCCGATCCACCACCAGGTACGGCCACGCGGATCCTCCTGCTTCGTGCAGGGTTCGGCGCGGTGCCGGTTGCCCAGGCGCGTGACCTCGAAACCGGCGATCTCGCTCCAGGGCCGGTCGGGCACGTTCACGTTGAGGATGGTGTCGGCCGGCAGCGGATCGGCCTTAAGCCGCTCCACGATCTCGACCGCGGCGCGCGCGGCGGTTTCGTAATAGCGCCCGTCGTGGTTCACGGTGGCCAGCGACATCGCGACGGCCGGCAGCCCGAGGAAGCGCCCTTCCATCGCCGCGGCCACGGTGCCCGAATAGATCACGTCGTCGCCGAGGTTGGCGGTGTTGTTGATTCCCGACACGACGATGTCGGGTTCACGGTCGAACATGCCGGTGATCGCGACGTGCACGCAGTCGGTCGGCGTGCCGTAGACGCGCCACACCTGTTTCTCCAGCTGCTGCACGCGCAGCGGCATGTCCAGGGTCAGCGAGTTGCTGGCGCCGGAGCGGTCGCGGTCCGGAGCGACGATCAGGACCTCATGCCCGGCGTCGCGCAGGCCCTGCGCGAGGATGCGGATGCCCGGGGCATCGACGCCGTCATCGTTGCTCACCAGTACACGCATGAAATCCCGGATCCACCCCTGCCCCGCCGACGTGGCCTGCATGATACCGGATGCGCGCGGGCCGATGGCGCGCACGCCGGCCCGGGCGCGGCATACTGGACCGATGAACCACGACCGCAAGCCGCCCGACGAGGAGGACGATGCGTCGCTGTTCCGCAGCGCGATCGGGCCGGTGCGCGAGCTGCCGCCGGTCCCGCCGCCTCCGCAACGGCCCAGGCCGCGGCCCGGCACGCGCATGGCCGACCTCGACGAAGCCGAGGCGAAGAGCGAGTTCCAGCGCATGCTGGACGTCGACCGGATCGAAGCCGGCGACACCCTGCGCCACCGGCGCGACGACGTGCCCGCGCGAGTGCTCAGGCGACTGGGCCAGGGCCAGTACGCGGCGCAGGACGAACTGGACCTGCATCACGCCACCGCGGCCGGCGCGGAGGCGCTGCTGCGGGGCTTCCTGGCCGATGCGCGCGGCCGTGGCGCCCACTGCGTGCGCATCATTCACGGCAAGGGCCTGGGATCGGGCGGCGTTCCTGTGCTGAAGAACCTGGTCGACCGGCTGCTGCGACAGCGCAGCGACGTCCTGGCATTCCATTCAGCGCCTGCCGCGCAGGGCGGCACGGGGGCGGTGCTGGTCCTGCTCAGGCCACGCTGAGTCGGCGCCCGTCGGTCGCGCACGCCAGACGCGTAGCGCGGGCATCGCGGCGTTTGGACATGGACAGGGCGCGGTCGCGTCGGCGTCAGCGCTCGACGCGGCGCAGCGGCGGATGCACCCAGTGCACCTGGATGTTGCGCCGGCCCGCAATCCGCTCAACGCGCGTGACGTAGGCGTCGTCCTTCACCATGGTGCCGGGAGAGGGCGCGACGCCTCCCTGCGCAAGGCCGGCGCCACTGGCGCAGGCGGCCAGCCCGCATGCAAGGACGGCCGGCAGCGCGAGACGAAAGACGGCGTTCATGATGAACCTCCGGGGTCCGGCGCGGTGGCACCATGCCACCGGCACCTTGCACAGGTATACGCCCGACCCGTGCCGACGCCAGTGTCCCTTGCGTCAATCCGACGAATGGTCGGCTGTTGCCGCATCCTCCACGGCGCCCAGTTCCTGCAGCACGCTGGTCGCGTAGGCACCGGGCGGCAGCGAGAACTCCAGGCGCAGGACGCCGTCTGCCGGCCATTCCCAGGCCAGCGCCGCGACGCGCAGCCGGGTGGCGCGACGCTCCTGGCGCAGGCCGGCCGCCTCCAGGCCCTGGCGCAGGCGCAGCGCCACCGGCTCGTCCAGCACGGCGGCCTCCAGTGCGCGCGCGGCACCACTGCTGCGCAGCTCCCCGCGTCCCCAGAGCGGCGCGGTCGGATGGATGTCGAACGCGGCCAGCCGGCTGGCGAGATCCTCGTCCAGCGGCTGCGGGCCGAACACGCTGCGGGTGCCGTCCAGCATCCATACGTCGCCATCGAGCGCCTGGTCCCAGTTGCCGGCCGCCACGCGCGCGGCCAGCACGCGGTTGAACAGCTCCGATCGCGCGGCCGACAGCAGCATCGAACGTTCTTCGCGGCGCACGCGCCGGCCGCCGAACATCGCCAGCGCCTTGCCGACGTTGCCGCCGCCGTGGCCGAAGCGCTGCCCGCCGAAGCTGTTGGGTACTCCGCGCGCCAGGAGCGACTGGAGCCGCGCCTCGATCGCCGCAGGCTCTCCATGCACCTCCCGCAGCACCAGCACGAACCGGTTGCCCGCCAGCGCACCGCGCGGCAGCTTGCGCGCGTGACGGTCCGCCCGCAGCACCCGCAGCGCCTCGCCCCGGCCGGCGTCCTCGAACGCCAGCCGCTCCAGCGGCGGCGGCTCGCGCCCGGGGCGCTGCACCGTGAACCGCTGGCGGGTGAGCGCATGCCGGTCCTTGATGCCGGCATAGCCCACGGCGGATTCGGCCACGCCCGCCCAATGCGCGATCCTGCGCGCAACGAACGCTGTGTTGAGCGCGCGCTTCTCGACCGTCAGCAGCAGGTGTTCGCCGGCGCCGCTGGCATCGAAGGCGTCCAGCTCCTCGACGATAAAGTCCTCCGGCACCGAGCGGATCCGCGCCTGCAGCACCGGCGCGCCATGAGCCCGCACCGTCGCATCGGAGCTGTCGCTCATGCGCGCACGAGCAGGCAGGCCGCCAGCGCCGCGATGCCCTCGCCGCGCCCGGTGAAGCCCATGCGTTCGCTGGTCGTGGCCTTGACGCTGATCTCGTCCACCGCGATGCCGAGGTCGGCTGCGATCACTTCGCGCATGGCCTGCGCGTGCGGCCCGACCTTCGGCCGTTCGCAGACCACGGTGACGTCGGCATTGCCCACGCGCCAGCCGCGCCCGCGCAGCAGGCCGTCGACGTGGCGCAGGAAGACGCGGCTGTCCGCACCCTTCCAGCGCGGGTCGGACGGCGGGAAATGGATGCCGATGTCCCCCAGCGCGAGTGCCCCCAGCATGGCGTCGCACAAGGCATGCAGGACCACGTCGCCATCGCTGTGCGCCTGCACGCCCCGCTCGTGCGGCACGCGCACGCCGCCGATCATGACGTGGTCGCCGTCGCCGAAGGCGTGCACGTCGTAGCCCTGACCGATGCGGACGGTCATGGCGCCAGCGCCCCGGTGACGCGCTGCAGGTCGACGTATTCGACCACGCCCTGCCCGGCGGCGGCCACGCCCGGGTCGGCGAACAGGCTTTCGCCCGCCAGCTGGCCCACGCGAAGGAAAGCCCGGTGGAACGCCATCTCGGCACTCCCGGTGCGGAACGCATGTCCTGCCTGCGTCGGACAGTCTTCCGTCAGGAAGCGTTCCAGCACCCGGGCCATCTCCCGGTTCGCCTGCTCGCGCCGTGCGTCGCTGACCCGTGCCATCCCGGCCAGGTCCGGATGCAGCGCCAACGCCGTGAACATCCATTGCGCCAGCACGCGGCGGTCGTCGCCGTCCGCGGCGGCGACCACGCACGATTCCAGGTCCCCCTCCGGCGACTGCGCCCATGCCTCCGCGGCCGGCCCGACCCAGCCCGCGCCCGCCAGCACCAGCGCCAGCGCCGTCCCTCCCCTCATGCCGTCGCTCCTTTGCCCGGCCGTCGCGAGAGCACGAACTCGAACCGTGCGAGGTCGCTGGCCGTGGTGATTTTGAAGTTGTCCTCGTCGCCCTCGACCAGAAGCGGGCGCATGCCCTGGCGCTCCATCGCCATCGACTCGTCGGTAACCTCGACCCCCGCATCGCGCGCCGACTCCAGCGCGCGGGTCAGCTGCAGCCGCCGGAACAGCTGCGGGGTCAGCGCGCGCCACAGGCGGTCACGCGGCTCGGTGACATCGATGCCGCCATCGTCGCCGGCGCGCTTGAGCGTGTCGCGCACCGGTGCGGCGAGGATCGCGCCCACCGGGTCGTTGCGCCCGCGCTCGAGCAGCGCGGCCAGGTCCTCGTGGCGCAGGTTTGGGCGCGCGGCGTCGTGCACCAGTACGAACTCGTCGGCGCGCACGTCGTCGGGAAGCGCGTGCAGTGCCGCCAGCACCGAGGCGGCGCGGCTCTCGCCGCCGGCGACGCGCAGCAGCGGCTTGCCGGCCAGCGAACTCCAGCCGGGCCACCAGGGATCGTCCGCCGCCAGCGCGACCACCGCGCCGCAGACGACCGGGTGCGTCAGCAGCGTCTGCAGCGAATGCGCGATCAGCGGCTGGCCCGCCACTTCCACATACTGCTTGGGGAGCGCGCCGCCGAAACGCTGGCCGCGGCCGGCCGCCGGCACGATGGCCCATACCTGCGCGCCGCGCGCGCCGGCGACCAGGCTCTCCGGACTCACGGCGCCTCCTCCGACGCAGGCGCCGTAGCCGGCGCAGCGCCCTGTTCGTCGACCACGCGGTAGAAGACCTCGCCCGGGCGGATCATGCCCAGCTCGTTGCGCGCCCGTTCCTCGATCGCGGCCTCGCCCGATTTCAGGTCCGCCACTTCCGCGGCCAGCGCGTCATTGCGCTGGCCCAGCCCTTCGTTCTGCCTGCGCTGCTCCTGCACGCGCGCGTCGAGCACCTCGACCGCATGCCTGCCGCCGTTGCCGAACCACAGGCGGTACTGCAGTACACCCAGCAGCACCACCAGCGCCAGCAGCAGCACGCGCAACCAGCGCATGGGTGCGGGCCGTCAGCGCCTGAGCGAGACGAACGCGTCGCGGCCGGCGTACTTCGCCTCCGGCCCAAGCTGTTCCTCGATGCGCAGCAGCTGGTTGTACTTGGCCACGCGGTCGCTGCGGCACAGCGAACCGGTCTTGATCTGGGTGGCGGTCGTGGCCACCGCGATGTCCGAAATCGTGGTGTCCTCGGTTTCGCCCGAGCGATGCGAGACGATCGCCGCGTACTTCGCCGCGTCCGCCATGGCGATGGCCTCCAGCGTCTCGGTCAGCGTGCCGATCTGGTTGACCTTGATCAGGATCGCATTGGCGGTGCCGCTGTCGATGCCTTCCCGGAAGATCTTCGGATTGGTCACGAACAGGTCGTCGCCGACCAGCTGCACCTTGCTGCCGACGCGGTCGGTGAGCTGCTTCCAGCCGGCCCAGTCGTCCTCGGCCATGCCGTCCTCGATGGTGACGATCGGATACTGCGCGGCCCAGTCTGCGAGGAAGTCGACGAACTGCTCGCTGGTCAGGCGCTTGTTCTCGCCGACCAAGTTGTACTTGCCGCTGTCGTGGAACTCGCTGGAAGCCACGTCCAGGCCCAGCAGCACGTCGTCGCCGGCGCTGTAGCCGGCCCTGCCGATGGCTTCGAGGATGGTGTCGAGCGCCTCGACATTGCTGCGGAAGTCGGGGGCGAAGCCGCCCTCGTCGCCCACCGCCGTGGACAGGCCATGGCCCTTGAGCACCGACTTGAGCGCATGGAAGATCTCGGTGCCGCAGCGCAGCGCCTCGGAGAACGAGGGGGCGCCGACCGGCAGCACCATGAACTCCTGGAAGTCGACGTTGTTGTCGGCATGGGCACCGCCGTTGATGATGTTCATCATCGGCACCGGCAGCACCGGCGCGCGATCCCCGGCCAGGTGCTTCCACAGCGGCAGCTTCCGCGACGCGGCCACTGCCTGCGCGTTGGCAAGCGACACCGCCAGCAGCGCGTTGGCGCCCAGGCGACCCTTGTTCTCGGTGCCGTCGAGGTCGATCAGGCGCTTGTCGAGACCGGCCTGGTCGGCGGCATCGAAGCCCTTGAGCGTCTCGGCGATGGTGCCGTTGACGTTGCCGACCGCCTTCTGCACGCCCTTGCCCAGGTAACGGGTCTTGTCGCCGTCGCGCAGCTCCACCGCTTCCTTGGCGCCGGTGGAGGCACCCGAGGGAACGGCGGCACGGCCGAACGATCCATCGGCGAGCGTGACTTCGGCTTCGAGGGTGGGATTGCCGCGGGAGTCGAGGATTTCTCGGGCGTGGATCCTGGCGATGCTGGTCATGGAGGCGCAAGCGTCCGGTGGGTGGAGTCGGCGCCGAGTTTAACGGAGCGCGGCGGAACGTGCGGGATGTTCCCGCGGGAACGGGGCTTCGGTTGCCTGCGAAAGCACCGGCGGAAGACCCGGCACCGACGCCACGGGCGACGGCGCCCTGGATCGCGTGCAGTCGTCCCACCCCGGGCTGTCGCAGGGCGACCTGCGATTGTCGATCCAGCCGCGTCCGGTCCTGCGACACGGCCGACGCGTTCTGCCCCACGTCACGCAACAGACCGCAAGGCCGACGCACGGACTGCAGCCCCGGGGCGGAATGGCCCGGCATACCGGCGCGCGCGCCCGACCCGGCGGCAGCCGCGCCCGCTGAACGCAGCGCCTAGGGCGACTGTTCCGCGAAACCGTGGCGCTTGGTGACCGCGTCCAGCTCCAGCAGCGTTTCCAGCAGGCCCTGCATCCGGTCGAGCGGCCAGGCGTTGGGGCCGTCGGACAGCGCCTTCGCCGGGTCCGGATGGGTTTCGGCGAACAGCCCCGCCACGCCCACGGCGATCGCCGCGCGCGCCAGCACCGGCACGAACTCGCGCTGGCCGCCGCTGGAGCTGCCCTGCCCACCCGGCAGCTGCACCGAGTGGGTGGCATCGAATACCACCGGACAGCCGGTGTCGCGCATCACCGCCAGCGAGCGCATGTCGCTGACCAGGTTGTTGTAGCCGAAGCTCACCCCGCGCTCGCAGACCATGATCTGCCCGTTGCCCGTGGACCTGGCCTTGTCAACCACCGGCTTCATGTCCCAGGGCGAGAGGAACTGGCCCTTCTTGATGTTGACCGGCTTGCCGGCGCTGCAGACCTTGCGGATGAAATCGGTCTGGCGCACGAGGAAGGCCGGCGTCTGCAGCACGTCCACTACCGAGGCCACCTCGTCCATCGGCGTGTACTCGTGCACGTCGGTGAGGACCGGCACGCCGATCTGGCGTCGCACCTCGCCGAGCACGCGCAGCCCTTCCTCCATGCCCGGGCCGCGGAAACTGGTGCCGGACGTGCGGTTGGCCTTGTCGAAGCTCGACTTGAAGATGAAGTTGATCCCGAGCCGCCCGGTGATCTCCTTGAGCCGGCCGGCGACATCCAGCTGCAGCTGTTCGGACTCGATCACGCAGGGGCCGGCGATCAGGAAGAAGGGCTGGTCGAGACCGACGTTGAAGCCGCACAGATTCATGGAAGGATCCTTTCTTGCCGCGGGTTCCCGCGGACTACAGCGACGATGTGGAACGCACGGCGATGTGCCCGGAACCGCCGCACGAGGAGTGCCCGGCAGGCACGTGGGCCGTTCGGTGCACGGACCCGACAGCGCCCGCAGGCGCTATGCCTGTGCTTCCTTGAGCAGCTTCCCGCCCGCCTTGCGTTCGCGCGCGGCGCGGACGAAACCGACGAACAGCGGATGGCCGTTGCGCGGGGTGGACAGGAACTCCGGATGCGCCTGGCAGGCGATGAACCAGGGGTGGCCGGGCAGTTCGATCATCTCCACCAGCAGGTCGTCCATCGACTTGGCCGAGATCACCAGGCCGGCATCCTCGAGCTGGGTGCGGTAACGGTTGTTGAATTCGTAGCGGTGGCGATGGCGTTCGCCGACCACGTCCCTGCCGTACAGCTCGCGCGCCTTCGTGCCGGGCTTGATGCGCTGTTCCTGCAGGCCCAGGCGCATGGTGCCGCCCAGGTCGGACTTCTCGTCGCGCTTCTCGACCTCGCCACTGCTGGTGCGCCATTCGGTGATCAGGCCGATCACCGGGTGCGGGCTCTGGCGGTCGTTCTCGGTGCTGTTGGCGCCGTCCAGGCCGACCACGTGACGGGCGAAGTCCACCACCGCCGCCTGCATGCCGTAGCAGATGCCGAAGTACGGCAGGCCGCTCTCGCGCGCATGCCGCGCCGCCAGCACCTTGCCCTCGAAGCCGCGATCGCCGAATCCGCCGGGTACCAGCACGCCGTCCACGCCCTGCAGGGTCTTCTCCGCGCCGTCGCGCTCGATGTCCTGCGATTCGATCCAGCGCAGCTTCACGCGGGTGCGCTGGCGGATTCCGCCGTGCTTGAGCGCCTCGCCCACCGACTTGTAGGCGTCCTTGTGGTCGACGTACTTGCCCACCACGGCGATCTCGACCTCATCGATCGGATGCTCGGCCGCGTCCACCACTGCCAGCCACTCGGACAGGTCGGCAGGCGCGGCTTTGTCCTCCAGGCGCAGGCGCTCGACCACCAGCGCGTCCAGGCCCTGGGCGTGCAGCCACATCGGGATCTTGTGGATGTTGTCCAGGTCGATCGCCGAGATCACCGCCTTCTCCGAGACGTTGGTGAAGGAGGCGATCTTGCGCCGCTCGCCATCGGGCAGCGGTTGCTCGCTGCGGCACACCAGCACGTCGGGCTGGATGCCGATCGAGCGCAGTTCCTTGACCGAATGCTGGGTCGGCTTGGTCTTGAGCTCGCCGGCCGCGGCGATGTACGGCACCAGGGTCAGGTGCATGAACAGCGCCTTGTCCGGGCCGCGGTCGGTGCGGATCTGCCGGATCGCCTCCAGGAACGGCAGCGACTCGATGTCGCCCACGGTGCCGCCGATCTCGACCAGGGCCACGTCGAAGCCCTGGGTGGCCGCGTCGATGCAGCGCTTGATCTCGTCGGTGATGTGCGGGATCACCTGCACGGTCGCGCCGAGATAGTCGCCGCGGCGCTCCTTGCGGATCACCGACTCGTAGATCTTGCCGGTGGTGATCGAATTCTTGCCCGACAGGCGGACGTTGATGAAGCGCTCGTAATGGCCGAGGTCGAGGTCGGTCTCGGCCCCGTCGTCGGTGACGTACACCTCGCCGTGCTGGAACGGGCTCATCGTGCCCGGGTCGACGTTGATGTAGGGGTCCAGCTTCATCATCGTCACCTTCAGGCCCCTGGCCTCGAGGATCGCGGCCAGCGAGGCGGCGGCGATGCCCTTGCCGAGCGAGGACACGACTCCGCCGGTGACGAAGACGAGCGGGGTGACGGAACTGGGGGAGGTCATGGGGAGTGGGCACCCGCTGGAAAGCCCCATTCTACAGGCTCGCGCCGCGGGCCGCCCCTCTTGACTCCGGCCCGGCGGCGCGCCCGGCGCCCCGTGGCCCGCAGGGTTCAGGCGGCCCTGTATTGCCGGGTGAAGGTGCCGCAGACCACCTCCATCGCGGCCCGCCAGCGCGCCAGCAGGGCCGGCGTGGCCTCCGGGTCGGTCTCGCCCACCACCTGCACCAGGCTCTCGACCCAGTAGGGGTAGAGGGCCGGGTCGACCGGGCTGCGACCGGCGCAGCTGTGCACCTGGGCCATCTCTTCGGTGGTCCGCCGGGACAGCGCGCTTCCGGCGGCATGGAAGATCGCCACGCTGATGCCACGGCGCAGGGCGAGCCGCTGGGTGCCCATGTCGGTGGTCGCGAACATGGGCCGCACCGACGGGTGGCTGTCCATGAACACCTCGTAGAAGCGCTCGATGAAGCGCCCGCCGCGCAGGCAGCGGCCGTAGCTCTGCTGCAGGTCCTCGTATTGGTCGGTCAAGGCCGGATCCCCTGGGTCGGATGCCGGCCACTCTCGCCGCCGGCCCTGCGAGCCGCATTGATCCGGCGCAAGGCCACCCGGTCTCAGTATCCGCGACCGCCATCGTCCAGCCTTGACCACCCCGGCGCCGCCCCCCATCCTGCGCGCCTCCGCAGTCCCCGCCCCCGCGCCCGCCGCCGATGAATTCCCGCTACAACGCCGCCGACATCGAAGTCCTCTCCGGCCTGGACCCGGTCAAGCGCCGCCCCGGCATGTACACGGACACCACGCGGCCCAACCACCTGGCGCAGGAAGTCATCGACAACGCGGTGGACGAGGCCCTGGCCGGGCACGCGCGCGAGATCGCAGTGACCCTGTTCAGGGACGGCAGCTGCGAGGTGTCCGACGACGGCCGCGGCATGCCGGTGGACATCCACCCGGAGGAAAGAATCCCGGGCGTGGAACTGATCCTCACCCGCCTGCACGCGGGCGGCAAGTTCAGCAACAAGAACTACACCTTCTCCGGCGGCCTGCACGGCGTGGGCGTGAGCGTGGTGAACGCGCTGTCGACCCTGGTCGAGGTGCACATCAAGCGCGAGGGCCAGGAGCACCGCATCACCTTCCGCGACGGCGACCGCGCCACGCCGCTCGAAGTAGTGGGCACGGTGGGGAAGAAGAACACCGGCACCCGGGTGCGCTTCTGGGCCGATCCGAAGTATTTCGACAGCCCGAAGTTCAGCGTGCGCGCCCTGCGCCACCTGCTGCGGGCCAAGGCCGTGCTCTGCCCCGGCCTGACCGTCACGCTCCACGACGAGGCCACCGGAGAGAGCGACCGCTGGTTCTTCGAGGACGGCCTGCGCGACTACCTCAGGGGCGAGCTGGCGGGGCGCGAGCTGCTGCCGCCGGAGCTGTTCGTCGGCGTGCTGAGGAAGGACACCGAAACAGTGGACTGGGCGGTGGCGTGGGTGCCCGAGGGCGAACTGGTGCAGGAAAGCTACGTCAACCTGATCCCGACCGCCCAGCACGGCACCCATGTCAACGGCCTGCGCACTGGCTTCACCGACGCACTGCGCGAGTTCTGCGACTTCCGCAACCTGCTGCCGCGCGGGGTCAAGCTCGCGCCCGAGGACGTGTGGGACCGCGTGTCGTTCGTGCTGTCGATGAAGATGACCGACCCGCAGTTCAGCGGCCAGACCAAGGAGCGGTTGAGTTCGCGCCAGGCCGCGGGATTCGTCGAGGGCGCCGCGCACGACGCCTTCAGCCTGTGGCTGAACCAGCACGTGGACCTGGGCGAGAAGATCGCCCAGCTCGCCATCGAGCGCGCCAGCGCGCGGCTGAAGACCGAGAAGCAGATCGTCCGCAAGAAGGGCACCCAGGGCCCCGCCCTGCCCGGCAAGCTGGCCGACAGCATCAGCCAGGCCCTCAAGCGCACCGAGCTGATCCTGGTGGAAGGCGCCTCGGCCGGCCGCAGCGCCAAGCAGGCGCGAGACAACGACTTCCAGGCGATCCTGCCGCTGCGCGGCAAGATCCTCAACACCTGGGAAGTGGCCTCCGGCGGCGTGCTGGCC
>JAEXLY010000153.1 GCA_023444765.1 Pseudomonadota bacterium
GATGCCGGCACGGTGTCGCCACAACAGCTGCTCGCGCTGCTGGACGGTGCCCGGTCCGGCGCAGCCACGGACAGGGGTCTGCTGGCGGGCGGCGTGGCTGGCCCGGGCGCCGCGCAGGGCGCGCCGATGCAGCGCATGACGCCCGAGGCCCTGTCCGGCTCGCCGCAGACGCTGCAACTGCCTGCCGAAGCCGCCCGCGCCGCGGGCTTCGCCGCCAGCACCAGCGCATCCCTGGCCGCCGAGGCCGGTACCGCGTTTTCCCTGGCCGCGGCGTGGGTCGAGGCCGATGCCGCGTCCGGCAGCCGCGATGCGCTCGCCATGTCTCCGCCCGATGCCGGCATCGACGCCGTGGGCGGCACGTTCGCCGCATCGACACCGGCCGCGGCACGGGCGCAGGCCGCGCCGCCGCTGCCGCTGCCACCGCTGCCGATGCCGGCCGAGCCGGGTGGCGGCTTCGACGACGGCTTTGGCACCCGCCTGGTATGGATGGCCGAGCAGCGTCTGGGCCATGCCGAGATCCGGCTCAATCCCGAACGCATGGGGCCGATCGACGTGCGCGTGGAGCTGGATGGCGAGCAGGTCCGCGCCGAGTTCCACAGCGCCCACGCCGAAGTGCGCCAGGCGATCGAGGCCAGCCTGCCGCGCCTGCGCGAACTGCTGGGCCAGCATGGCCTGCAGCTGGGCCAGGCCGACGTGGGCCAGGGCCAGGCCGGCCGCGACGGGGCCGGCAGCCGTCCGGATGGCGCCGCGGTGCGGGGCGACGGCGGGGAGTCCGACATCCCGGGCCCGGCCTCGACCACCACCATGCCACTGCGGACGCGCGGCCTGCTGGACGAGTACGCCTGAGCCACGCCCGGGCGCCGCCGCGTCCGGCGCCCATGGCTGCAGCCGACCTGCCTCGCGGTCCGGCACCCGGACATCGCCAAGGCCGGTCCGCAGCGTCCTGCCGGGCGCCGCCATCGGCTGACGCTGTTCCGGCCCGCCGCGGGCGGCCCGCGCAGCCGGGCGGACAGCCGACCCGTCGGCGGACATCGCGGTCGCGGTGCCTGCCCGTCAAAGCGCCGGCGCCGGGCGCATCGGCCGCACGTCAAAAGCCCGTCACCGCCGCGGCACGGCGATTGCATCCCACCGGCATCCAACGCCGGAGTCGATGTTCGTGGCCACCCCCGCCCCTGCAATCCAGCCCGCAACGCCCAAGCGCAGCCTCTGGCCCTGGCTGCTGATCCTCGTGCTGCTCGCCGGTGCCGGCGGTGGCGGCTGGTGGTGGTGGCAGGGCCGGCAGCAGGCGCAGGCCGACGCCGAGGCCGGCGAGACCAGGCCCGCGCGGCTGCCCGCCCAGTACGTCGCGATCGAACCCTCCTTCGTGGTCAACCTCGCCGATCCCGAGGGCAACCGCTACCTGCAGGCCGATATCCAGGTGGTGACCCGCGACCCGGCCACGCTCGCCGCGGTGCAGGCGCACCTGCCCTCGATCCGTAACCGCCTGCTGCTGCTGTTCGGCCAGCAGGAATCGCGCCAGCTGGCGCAGCGCGCGGGCAAGGAGCGACTGCAGGCCGCGGCGCGCGACGAAGTGCGCGCCCTGCTCAAGACCGAAGGCGGGGCCGACAAGGTCGAGGCGGTCATCTTCACGAGCCTGGTGACCCAGTAATGAGCGCCGACCTGCTGTCACAGGACGAGATCGACGCGCTGCTGCATGGCGTCGACAGCGGCGCGGTGGAGACCGAGCCGCCGCCCGCGCCGGGCGAGGCGCGCAGCTACGACTTCGCCAGCCAGGACCGCATCGTCCGCGGCAAGCTGCCGACCCTGGAGATGATCAACGAGCGTTTCGCGCGCACCTGGCGCGTGGGCCTGTTCAACCTGCTGCGGCGCTCGGCCGACCTGTCGGTGCGCGGGATCGACCTGGTCCGCTTCGGCGAGTACATGCACTCGCTGCAGGTGCCCACCAATCTCAACCTGGTGAAGATCAAGCCGCGGCGCGGCACCGCCATCATCACCTTCGAACCGCGACTGGTGTTCACCGTCGTGGACAACTTCTTCGGCGGCAACGGCAAGTTCCACACCCGCATCGAGGGGCGCGAGTTCACCGCCACCGAGATGCGGGTGATCCAGTTGCTGCTCAAGCAGACCTTCGCCGACCTGGTCGATGCCTGGGCGCCGGTGATGCCGGTGGACTTCGAGTACCTCAACTCCGAGGTCAACCCGCACTTCGCCAACATCATCAGCCCGCGCGACTACATCGTGGTCAGCCGCTTCCACGTCGAGCTCGAAGGCGGCGGCGGCGAACTGCACGTGGCCTTCCCGTACGCGATGCTCGAACCGATCCGCGAACAGCTCGATGCCGGCGTGCAGAGCGACCGCATCGAGAAGGACGAAGGCTGGACCCGCGCCATGCGCACCCAGCTGCAGGACGCCGAGGTCGAGGTCAGCTCGGTGATCGCGCATCGCCAGATCAGCCTGCGCGAACTGTCGCGGCTGAAGGTCGGCGACGTGATCCCGATCGAACTGGCACGGCTCGTGCAGCTGCAGGTCGAGCAGATGCCGGTGTTCACCGGCGAGTTCGGCATCCACAACGGCAAGAACGCGATCAAGGTCACGCAGGTGCACGCCGCGCGGACCGTCCCCACCCTCGATTCCCTGAGCCTCACGCCATGACCAGCAACGACGCCGCCCTGGCCGCCTTCGATCCGCTCACCGCCGACGCCGGCCAGCCCGGACCCGCGGGCGCCGATCTCAACCTCGACGTGATCCTCGACGTGCCGGTGTCGCTGTCGCTGGAAGTCGGCCGCGCGCGCATTCCGATCCGCAACCTGCTGCAGCTCAACCAGGGCTCGGTGGTCGAGCTCGAGCGTGGCGCCGGCGAACCGCTGGACGTGTACGTCAACGGCACCCTGATCGCGCAGGGCGAGGTGGTGGTGGTCAACGACCGCTTCGGCGTACGCCTGACCGATGTCGTGAGCCCGGCCGAGCGGATCAAGAGGCTGCGATGAGCGCACTGTCGCTGCCGCTGGCGGTCGCCGGTGCGGCCGGGACGGTGTCCGGCGCCGCGCAGGCACAGGCCACGACGGAAGAC
>JAEXLY010000180.1 GCA_023444765.1 Pseudomonadota bacterium
GCGCTGGAGTTCGGCGAGGCCGAGCGCGGGCGCGTGCTGTACCAGGCCGCGCTGTGGACGGTGGCCTCCTACCTGCCCGACTCGGCGCGGCTGCTGGCGCTGGTGCCGGACTCGGCCTACGACGAGCGCCTGCACGAATGGCGCGTGCGCGAGGCGCTGGCGCGTTCGGACTGGAAGGCGGCCCTCGCCGCGCTGCAGAAGATGCCCGCCGCGCAGCGCGGCAACTCGCGCTGGCAATGGTTCGAGGCGCGGATGCGCGAGCTCACCGGCGACCGCAGCGGCGCGCGCACCCTGTTCGCGCAGGCGGCCTCGCATCCGGAGTTCCACGGCTTCCTCGCCGCCGACCGGCTCGACCAGCCCTACGCGCTGTGCCCGTGGATTCCCGACCACGGCGCCGCCGCGAAAGCGGCTGTCGCGGCCGATCCCGCACTGGTGCGCGCGATGGCGCTGTACCGCGCCGGCCGCAACGGCTGGGCGCTCCGCGAGTGGCGCGATGCGCTCTCGCGCTTCGACGACGCGCAGCGGCGCATCGCGGTCGAGGTGGCGCAGGAGCACGGCTGGTTCGACCGCGCCGTGTTCGACCTGGGCAAGGCGCCGGGCGAGAACCGCCTCTACACGCTGCGCTTCCCGATCCATCACGCCGAGCTGATCCAGCGCGAAGCGCGTCGCAACGGCCTGGATCCGGCCTGGGTGGCGGCGGAGATCCGCGCCGAGAGCGTGTTCAATCCCGATGCGCGCTCGCCGGCCGACGCGCGCGGACTGATGCAGGTACTGCCGTCCACCGGCGCGGCGGTGGCGCGCAGGCTGGGCCTGTCCTGGAGCGGTGCGGCCAGCCTGCACGAACCCGAAACCAACATCGTGATCGGCACGGCGTACCTGCGCGAGAAGGAGCAGATGTACGGCAAGCCCTACGTCGCCATCGCCGCCTACAACGCCGGGCCGACGCCGACCTCGCGCTGGCTGTCGCAGCGTCCGCAGATGGACCCGGACCTGTGGATCGAGACCATCAGCTATCGCGAGACCCGCGAGTACGTGGCCCGCATCCTGGCCTTCAGCGTCCTCTACGACTGGCGCATGTTCGGGCATGCGGCGCCGGTGAGCGACCGCATGCGCGGCGCCGCGAGCGGAACGCGCAAGCAGTTCGTCTGTCCCTCGCCTGCGGCCGCGTGAGGCGCGGGACCCTGGGCCTCCGCAGGCGTGGAGGCGTTGCGCCGCGCATGCACCGGCCCCGCCATCCCCGTGCGTGCGACAACCCATCGGCTGCGCGCGTGCGAAGCCGGTGCGTGCGGGCCGGCCCACCCGGGATGACCCCGGCTTCGGGCATCATGCGCGCATGAAGACCTATCTCGTCGGCGGCGCGGTGCGCGACCGGTTGCTCGGCCTGCCGCCGGGCGACCGCGACCGGGTGGTGGTCGGCGAAACGCCCGAGTCGATGCTGGCCGCGGGTTTCCGCCCGGTCGGGCGCGATTTTCCGGTGTTCCTGCATCCCGACACCGGCGAGGAGTACGCACTCGCGCGCACCGAACGCAAGAGCGGACCCGGGTATCGCGGCTTCGTGGTCCACGCCGATCCGTCGGTGACGCTGGAACAGGACCTGGAGCGGCGCGACTTCACCCTCAACGCGATCGCGCAGGACGCGGCCGGCACGCTGGTGGACCCGTTCGGCGGCGTCCGCGACATCGAGGCGCGCGTCCTGCGCCACGTCGGCCCCGCATTCGTCGAAGACCCGCTGCGGGTGCTGCGTGCGGCGCGCTTCATGGCGCGCTTCGCACCGCTGGGTTTCCGCATCGCGCCGGAGACCATGGCGTTGATGCGGCAGATGGCCGGGAGCGGCGAACTCGACACGCTGGTGTCCGAGCGCGTCTGGCAGGAACTGTGCAAGGCGCTGGGGACGCAGCGTCCCTCCGCGTTCCTGCGCACCCTGCGCGAAGCCGGCGCGCTGGCGATCGTGCTGCCCGAGGTCGACGCGCTGTACGGCGTGCCGCAGCGCGCCGAATTCCATCCTGAAATCGACACCGGCATCCACCAGGAACTGGTGAGCGACATGGCCGCAGCGCTCGCCCCGGGCGATACAGTGGTCGGCTTCGCCGCGCTCACCCACGACCTGGGCAAGGCGCGCACGCCGTCGCACGAGCTGCCGCGCCACATCGGCCACGAACAGGCCGGCGTCGCGCCTCTGCGCGCGCTGTGCGAACGGCTGAAGGTGCCGCTGGAACACCGCGACCTGGCGGTCATCGCCTGCCGCGAGCATCTCAACGTGCATCGCCTGGGCGAGCTGCGCGACGCGACCGTGCACGACCTGCTGCAGCGTTGCGACGCGTTCCGCAAGCCCGCGCGGATCGCGAAGCTGGCGCGCGTCTGCGAGGCCGACAAGCGCGGCCGCCTGGGCCTGGAGGACCAACCCTATCCGCAAGGTCCCGAACTGCAGCGCCTGCACGCCGCCGCGCTGGCGGTGAACGCGCGCGACATCGTCCGCGACGGCATGGACGGCCCGCAGATCGGCGAAGCGCTGCGCAGGGCCCGCATCCGCGCCATCCAGGCCGCGCGTACGCGCGATCCGGGCGACGCCTCGGCGCCATCATCCTGAGCGGAGGCAGTCCGAGCCCGTCCTGCGAGGATGCACGGCCGCCGGGACGTTAGCCCTCGCGGGCACTGCGCGACAGGAAGCCCAGCAGCGCAGCCTCCCATTGCCTCGGCCCCCGCGCGCGGGCGGCCCTGCGGTGCAGGCTGCCGTCGCGCCAGCCCTCGAACACGCGCGGATCGACGTAGCTCTTGCGGCACACGGTCGGGGTGTTGCCCAGCATCGCCGCGACCGAGGTCACCACCTCGCGGCACACGCCCGCCGCCGCGGTATCGGAGATCTCCGCACCGGCGGGGATCTCCGCCAGCTGCCGGAAAGCCGCCTCGGTCGCGCCCCATGTGCGGAAATCCTTGGCGGTGAATGCCTCGCCCATGCACTCGCGCAGGTAGGCATTGACGTCGCTCGACTCCACCGGCAGCAGTTCGCCTTCCGCGTCGCGGTACTGGAACAGCCGCTGCCCCGGCAGTTCATGCATGGCGCGCACCAGCCGCAACAGCCGCGGATCCTGGATGCCCGCCTCGTGCGCGCGCCCGCCCTTGCCGTTGAACTGCAGCCGCAGTTCCTTGCCAAGGAAACGCGCATGGCGGGTGCGCAGCGTGGTCAGGCCGAACGAACCGTTCTGGCGCGCATAGCAGTCGTTGCCCACGCGGATCAGGGTGCAGGCCATGATCGCCACCACGCCCGCGAGCACCTTCTCGCGCGGCAGTCCCGGCAGCGCCAGGTCGGCACGCACGCGGCGCCGCAGCTTCGGCAGCGCGCGCCCGAAGGCGACGATGCGGTCGAACTTGTTGGCATCGCGCAGCGGGCGCCAGTCGGGGTGGTAGCGGTACTGCTTGCGTCCGCGCGCATCGCGCCCGGTGGCCTGCAGGTGGCCCAGCGGCGAGGTGCAGATCCACACCTGGCGATACGCGGGCGGGATGGCGAGCGAGCGGATGCGTTGCAGCGTGTCGGCGTCGCGCAACACCGTGCCATCCGGCGCGCGGTAGCAGAACCCGCGTCCGCGTCGTTCGCGGCGGATGCCGGGCGACGTGTCGCTGACGTAGCGCAGCCCCGCCTCGATCGCGTCGCGCTCGGCGGGTGTCAAGTCGCGGCGGCGGGAGCGACGGGTTCGCGATGCGGGCATGGGGCGAAGTGTCGCCGGGTGCCGTGATCGGGCGGTGAACCGGGATGGTCTGGCGGCGGGAAGGTTATGGCCGCAGCCACACGCCGCGATCATGTTGCCCGTCCCAGCTTGTTGCCACGACCGCCAGGCGCCGTTGCCGCGGGATCGTCCAGCTTCGTTCCCGCGGCTGCGCGCCCGCGAACGCCGCGAGGCCGAGGCGGATGCTGCCTGCACCCGGTCGGCTTCGCGGCAGGGACATCGCGGGCTATGCGTAGCGGCGCCGGGCGCCCACCGCCACCGTCGGCTCCCGGCGCGACGCCAGCCAGCCGTACACGCCCAGTCGGCCACCGCCGGACGCCACCAGTTGCATCAGACCACCGGCAATCGCCATGTTCTTGAAGAAGTGGATGAACTGGTTCCGGTCGCCCGGCTCGAAGTGGAAGCCGAACGCCGTCACCAGCGAGAACGGCGCGAGCGCGGCGGCCGATACGCGCACCTGCACGCCCAGCACCAGCGCGAGCGGCAGCGCCAGCTCGACGAACAGTGCCGCGGCATAGGCGAGCGTCGGCATCGGCAGGCCGCTGGCGGCGACCTAGCCGATGGTGCCCTCGGGGGCGGCCAGCTTGTCCAAGCCGCTGAGGAAGAACAGCGATGCGATCAGCACGCGGCCGGCGGTTGCGAAGTAGTCCTGATGGTTCATGTTCATGGGTCTGCTCCCGGTGTCGGGATATCGAGGAAGGAGGGGCGAGCGCATCCATTGCCGCTCCTTCGGAAGCGGTCGTGCAGCGTCGCGATGGACGGCGCAGGGCGCAGCACGCGCCCCGCGCAAACGCTCAGCCGGCCGTATCGACCAGCACCAGCTCGGCGTCCTCGAGCGCGGTCACGCGGATGCGCTCCTCGCCACTGATCGCGGCGCCGTCGCGCGCTTCCAGGGTGATGCCCCCGACGTCGACCCGGCCCTTCGCCGGCACCAGGTAGCCATGGCGCCCGGCATCGCCGAAACGGTACTCGGCGGTTTCGCCGGCCTTGAGCGTGGCGCCCAGCACGCGCGCGCTGGTGCGGATCGGCAGCGCATCGTCGTCGCCTTCGATGCCGCTGGCCAGGGTGACGAACTGCCCGGAGCGCCCGTCCTTCGGGAACGGCTTCGCACCCCACGACGGCGCCCCGCCCTTGCGGTCGGGGAAGATCCAGATCTGGAAGATGCGGGTCACCACCGGCTCCAGGTTGTACTCGGCGTGACGGATGCCGCTGCCCGCGCTCATCACCTGCACGTCGCCCGCTTCGGTGCGGCCCCTGTTGCCGAGGCTGTCCTGGTGGGTGATCGCGCCTTCGCGCACGTAGGTGATGATTTCCATGTCGGCATGCGGATGCGGCGGAAAGCCGGTGCCGGGCTGGATGGTGTCGTCGTTCCAGACCCGCAACGCGCCCCAGTGGACGCGGGCCGGGTCGTGGTACTCGGCGAAGGAAAAGTGATGCCTGGCATCGAGCCAGCCGTGGTCGGCCCCACCGAGGCTGTCGAAAGGACGGCGTTCGATCATGGCGGGAAACTCCTGCATTTCTGGACTGGAGCCAGTCTAGGCAGCCACCACACCATCTGGAATAGAATCAATGGAATGTCATTGTTTCCATTTTTGACATACTGCCCGCGCATGCCGAGCGTGTCCGGCACGGGGCGCCTGCATCCCGTCATTTCCCGCTGCCCACACCCATGACCAAGCTCCCCGACCTCGAAGCCTGGGCCATCTTCGCCCGGGTGGCCGAAGCCGGCTCCTTCGCCCGCGCCGCCGAGGCGCTGTCGCTGTCGCAGGCCACCGTGTCCAAGGCCATCACCCGCCTGGAGCGGCGCATCGGCACCAGCCTGTTCCACCGCACCTCGCGGCGCATGTCGCTCACCGACGCCGGCGAAGCCGCGCTGGAGCGCGCAAGCCGCATCCTCGAGGAAGGCGAGGCGGTGGAACTGGAAGCGGCCGAACAGTCGGCCAGCCTGCGCGGCCCGGTCCGCCTCGCCGCGCCGATGTCGTTCGGCGTCTCGCGCCTGGCGCCGATGCTGCCCGGCTTCCTGCAGGCGCACCCGGAGGTGCGGCTGGACATCGAACTGGGCGACGAGCAGGTCGATCTCGTCGGCCGCCGCTTCGACCTCGCCCTGCGCATCGCCGCCCTGGAAGACTCCAGCCTGCGCGCACGCCGCCTGTGCACCGTGCGCATCCTGCTGGTCGGCGCGCCGGACTACTTCGAGCGCCATGGCCGGCCGCAACACCCGCGCGACCTCGTTGGTCACCGCGCACTGCAGTACGCCTATGCGCGCGGCGGTAGCGCCTGGCGTTTCCGCCATCCCCGACACGGCGAGTTCGCCCAGGCCGTTCCCGCCCAGCTGCAGGCCAACAACGCCGAAGTCTTCCTCCCCGCCCTGCGCGCCGGTCTCGGGCTGGCCCTGCAGCCGGAGTTCCTGGTCTGGCAGGACCTGCGCGACGGAACCCTGGAATCCGTGCTCGACGACTGGCTTCCGGACCCCATCGCCCTGCACATCGTCATCCCCCCCGGCCGCAGGCGGCCGGCGCGGGTGCAGGCATTGATCGAGTATCTGGCGGAGCGGCTGTCGGGAGAGCCCTGGGCACGGCCGGGCTGAGGCCGGGAGCCGGGGGCCTTGCCCCGGTGCGCAGGCATCCGCACTCCTGCCCGTCACCAGCTCCATTGCGCGAAGTCCCTATCGGGACTATAGTTTGGCATGAGTCCATACGGAGACTCTGCGGATGCACCAGGTCAACGCTCCTCCTTCGACATCCAGACGCGATCTGGCCGGCCCCGCGCTGCGCGCCTTCTTCAGGATCAGCGAGCAGTGGCGACTCAGCGCCAGCGAGGAACGGGTGCTGCTGGGCAACCCCGGCCGATCGACATTCTTCCGCTGGAAACGCGATCTCGCAGGCCAGGTCCCGAACGACGTCCTCGAGCGCATCAGCTACGTCCTGGGCATCTACAAGGCCCTGCATCTGATATTCCCCGACGATCGCCAGGCGGACAGCTGGGTCCGTCGCCCGAACCAGGCGCCAGTTCTCGGTGGCCGCTCGGCGCTGGAGCGAATGCTGGGCGGCCAGGTCGCCGACCTGTTCGTCGTCCGGCAATACCTGGACGCGCAACGGGGCTGGAGCTGATGCCCGTCCCGCAGGCCCGCGTCCGCTTCCAGCCGGCCTACCGGATCGTGTCCAGCCGCTTTCCGCCTGTCGGCGTGTTCGACGCGATCGCCGACCCGTCGGATCTGGCTGCGCTGTACGAGCTGGAATCGCTGACCAATCCGCGCCTGCGCGAGGCAGTCGGCGCGCTCGAACTGGTTCCCGCGCAACGCCGGATCGCGGGGCCCGGCACCACGCCCATCATGGCGGCCTTTACCCATCTGAACCCCGAAGGATCGCGTTTCACCCCGGGCTTCTTCGGCGTCTACTATTGCGCCCGGGAGCAGCGCACGGCCGTCGCGGAGACGGTCTTCCACAAGGCGCGTTTCCTGGGAAGCACACGGGAGCCGGCCTGTGTCCTGGACATGAGGTGCTACATCGGCGGGATCGACGACCGGTTCCCTGACATCAGGGGCGCCTACCCGGAGCTGCATGACCCGGAGAGTTACGTGGCGAGCCAGCGTTTCGCCGTGGAACTGCGCAACGGCGGCAGCAACGGCATCGTCTACGACAGCGTGCGCGCACCGGGGGGCACCTGCCTTGCGGCGTTCCATCCGGACGTCGTTCAACCCGTGCGCCAGGGGCCGCACCTCCAGTATCACTGGGACGGAAGCCGTATCTCGCGCGTGACCGAAACCAGGGACGTCGCGTACTGACGACATCGTGCAGGCTGTCGCTCGCATCGACTGTCCAGCGCGCCACCCTTCCGGGCATCCTGCGACAGCCGGCTCCCGGAGGCCCAGCGCATCCGGCGCCGCTGCTCCGGCCTGGGTGAGGGCCACGATCGACAGCAGCCGGATCGACGGTGAGGCCTTCCCCTCCGGTCGCCGCGAGACGCCATCTCGAACCGTGGCCGATGCCCTGGATGGACCGCGCTCGGTGTTGTCGTTGCCACCAACCTGCGCGGCGGCGCTGCTGGCGGTGCGCCCGCCCGCTTCCTGTCGCTGCCCTGGGGGCTGCCGGGACGTCATCGCTGGCGCGACACGCCCTGGCGCGTGCGGCGATGGCCGACACGCCCGCGTCGGTTCAGTCCCCGCCGCCCTTCGTCGAGACGGACAGATTCTCGAACAGCAGCACCCGCGGATGCTCCTTCGCCGGTCCGTCCGGCTTCTCCGGCCGCGTGTCCTCGTTCACCGCCATCCCCAGCATCTCCTGCAACAGGTCCATGCGGAACGCGCCGGCGACGATGTCGAGGCGGCCGTCGCCGGTCATGTCGGCCAGGTGCAGGGTGGTGAGGCCGGCGGGTTCGCTGGCGATGCCGTGGGCGGTGAAGTTCTGCTGGCCGTCGTTCTCGTACCAGACCAGGGTGTGGCGGCCGGGGTCGCGCCAGTAGTTGATCCAGCTGCTGGCGACGATGTCGAGGTCGCCGTCGCCGTCGAGGTCGCCGACGGCGGTGGTCACCGCGCCGTAGAGGCGGCCGATGTCGCGGAAGGCGAACTGCATGCCGCCCAGGTTCTCCAGCCACTGCACGCCGTGGTAGGGCTTGGGGTCGGTCTGCAGGTCGAACGCGTCGCCGTTGGTGAACAGCAGGTCGATGTCGCCGTCCTGGTCGAGATCCACCGGGCGCAGGGAGGTGGAGCCGAACATCGGATGCGCGGCGCGCCACAGCGGGGTGGCTTCGAACCGGCCGCCGCCGAGGTTGCGGAAGGCCATCGCCATTTCATGTTCCTGGGAAATCAGGCTGACCAGGTCGAGGCGGCCGTCGCCGTCGAGGTCCACGGCGTCGATGCCGAGCGCGCCGGCCAGCGCGACGAGGTTGTGCCGGTACAGCGCGCCGCCGCGGTTCTCCAGCCACAGGATGCCGCCCACATCGTTCATGCCGAACACGGCCACGGCGAGGTCGAGGTCGCCGTCGCCGTCGAGGTCGGCGGCGCGCACGTCGGTCACGCGCCCGAGGCCTTCGAGCAGGTTACGGCGCAGGTAGGTGCCCGAGGGCTCGCCGAGCAGGGCGACCACCTTGCCCACCGGCTTGCCCGAGGGCGCCATCTCGCCCAGTTCGGCCACGACCACGTCGAGCAGGCCGTCGCCATCGAGGTCGACCACCTGGGCGTGCGCGGGCGCGACCAGTTCGCCGAGCGCGCGTTCCTGCCATCGGCCATCCTCCCGCCACAGGCGCAGCACTTCGCGGCGGCCGGCGTCGGAGACGATCAGGTCGGTGGGCGCGACGGTCAGGCCGGGGGCGAGATGGGTGACCAGCGGCGCGCCGGCCTTCGCGCCGAGGCCCGAGCCACGAAAGCGCAGCGGCGAGGGCGCGGCGGCCAGATAGGGCAATCGCGGCAGTTCGGCCGGTGCGCTGCCGTAATAGAACGCCTTGATATGCGGCAGTACGTCGGCGGGGATGAACTCGTGGCCGCGCATCCGTTCCGAAAGCTCGGCCATCGTCTGCACCGCATCGGGCCAGTCGCGCTTGGGCATGAGGCCAGGCGGCGGCACCGCGTGGCAGGCGCCGCAGTACCGGTTCACCAGGCCGATGGCCTCGTCCAGGGTGATGGGGGCGGGCAGGGTGTCCTGCGCCTGGCCCGGCGCGGCCGGCAGCAGGGCGAGCCAGGCCAGGCCCAGCAGCAGCGGCAGGCCCACGCTGGCGCACGCAGCCACGCGCGCGATGCGACGGGCACGCCTCATTGCAGATCCCATTGCAGCGCGAGCCGCAGCCGGCGTCCCGGGATCTCGAGTCCGACCACTTCTTCGCCGCGCGCATCGGTCACGTCGTCGAGGCCGAGCACCAGGGTGGCCGGTCCCCACTGCCGGCGCAGCGCGAGGTCGAGCGTGGTCGCCGCGTCCAGCCAGCGGTCGCCGGTGGGAATGGAGGAATCGAAGCGACGCGAAAGATGCTGCAGGCGCAGCGACAGGTCAGATTGCGATGGCAGGGGCAGCAGCAGCTCCGCGCCGGCCTGCAGTCGCGGACGGTGGCGCAGCACGACGCCGCCGACCGGATCGCGCACGCGCATCCAGGCGCCGTCCAGGGTCAGGCGCCAGTCCCCCTCGAACCGGTGCGCGGTGCGCCACTCGATGCCGTCGGCCTCGATGCGCGCGCGATTGACCAGCTGTGGCGGCGGCCCGCCATCGAAATCGACCAGGTCGCGGTAGCGGACGCTGAAGAGCGTGACCCGGCTCGGCCAGGCCACGCCATCGCCGGTGGCGAGGTACAGCTCGCGGTGCCCGGCACGCTCGGGCCGCAGTTCCGGGTTGCCGACCAGCGGATGGCCCAGCGCATAGAAACTCGGCGGCCGCGAGCTGCGCGAGTAGGTCGCCCCCCAATGCGCGCCCGAACCGCCGGCCTGGCGTTGCAGCGAAAGCATCGGCTGGGTGGCATGGTCGGCATCGCCGGCATCGCGGTGGCGTTCCTGGCGCAGTCCGCCATGCGCGGTCCAGGCGCCGCGGCGCCAGCGCAGTTCGGCGAACGCGGCATCGGTGGTCCGCTCCATCGAGAATGCGACCGGCGCCTGGAAGAAGCCGTAGTCGATCGCGCCGTCGTAACGGCCGCGCTCGCGCTGGTGCAGCAAGCCGGCACCGAACTCGCCGGCGCTGCCGAGCGGTCGCCGCCAGGTGGCCTGCAGCTCGTCGCGGCGGTAGTCGGTGCGCGCCGCCAAGGCGGGCAGGCCGAGCGGGTCGCGCAGGCCGGGCGCCACCCCCGGCGAGTCCTCCTCGCCCTCGCGCGAGAAGCGCGCCCACTGCGCGTCGATCGTGCCCACGCCCGGGCGGTGGTGCGCCTGCAGCGAAAACTGGCGCGCACGCGCGTCGCGTTCGTCCAGTTCGCGGATCACCGCGTAGCGGGGACCGCCGCTGTCGTCGGGAAAGCCGCGGGCCTCGCTGTCGCTGTAGCCGAACGCCGCGCGCAGCGACAGCGCAGGCGCCAGTTCGCGTTGCCATGCGGCATCGAAGGCACGGACGTCCTGGAAACCGCGTCGGCCATCGCCGTCCGCGCGGTCGCTGGCGGCCAGGGTCCAACCGCTGGCGGAGAGGTGCGCGTCGATCGCGCGCAGGCCGTCGCCGCCGATCGCGACGCCCGCGCTCGCGCCGGGCGCTTCGCGGGTATGGAGGTGGATCAGGCCCGCGATCGCCTCGGCGTGCGCGACGCTGGCGCTGCCGCGCACGATCTCGATGCGCTCGATCCGCTCCAGCGACAGGGTGTTGAGGTCGACCGCGCTGCCGCGCGAGGACAGCGGATCGTTCTGGCGCACGCCATCGACCAGGACCACGACGTGGCTGGCTTCGGCGCCGCGCAGGAACAGCGCGCCGAACCCGCCGCCGCGCGCGCTGCGGTCCACCACCAGCCCGGCCTGGGCGGCCAGCACCTCGGCCACGCTGCGGCCGCGCCAGGGCGCGAGCTGCTCCGGGCCGAGCACGGTGATGGTGTGGCCGGCATCGACGGGGGCGCTGGGCAGGACGGTGGCGGTGACGCGGAGGGTGTCCAGGTCGCGGGTGGCCGGTTCGGCCGGCGCCTGCGCGAGCGCGACAACGGCCGGACACAGGGCCAGCACGGCGCCCCATGCCAGCAGGTGCGTGGATTTCGCCGCCGGCCGCCACGTGCCGGGGGCGGCCGGCATGGCGCGGTGCAGGAGTTGTGCGTTGGCTGTGGGGGCAATGGGCGTTCTCGTCATCGGCGGACCCTATCGCGCCGCGGGCGGCGGCTGCGCTGACATGGATCAATCCCGTCCGGCCATCCCGCCGGGCGGCGAGGCGGACCGGCCCGGGCGCACCGCTCGGGCGGCAAGCAGACCACAGCAGGGACGCGCGGTCTCCCGGCGCGGGCCAGCGAGCCGAGCCTCGGACCCGACGCGAAC
>JAEXLY010000047.1 GCA_023444765.1 Pseudomonadota bacterium
GCGCTGCTGTGCCGCCGCCTGACCACGATCGCCTGCGACGCGCCGCTCGGCGCCGGCGCACCCATCTTCGCCCGCGCCGCGGCCGATGGCGATGCCGTCGCCGGCCTGTGCGAACAGCTCCGTTTCGGACCGCTCACCCGGCGTCGCCTGTATGCGACGGCCGGCCTGGACCATCCGCCACCGCGACCGGCGGATGGCCCGCCGCTCGTCGAGGAGCCGCTACCTGCGTGAACAGCCCATCGGACGTCGAACTGCTTTACGAAGGACAATGGCTGCGGCTGGTGCGCCGGGGACGCTGGGAATCGTGCGAACGCACCCATGGCCGCGATGGCCTGGCGGTGCTGGTGATCGCGGTGACGCCGGACGACGAGGTGCTGTTCGTCGACCAGTACCGCGTGCCGCTGGGGGCGCGCACGATCGAGATGCCGGCCGGCCTGGTCGGCGACGACCACGACCTGGACACGCTGGAATCGGCGGCGCGCCGCGAACTGATCGAGGAAACCGGCTGGGAGGCCGGACGCATCGACGTGCTGCTGGTCGGACCCACCTCGTCGGGCATGAGCAACGAGCGCATCGCCTTTGCCAGGGCGCTGGACCTGCGCAAGGTGGGCGACGGCGGCGGCGTGGACGACGAGGACATCGTGGTGCACGCCGTGCCTCGCGCGCAGGCGCCGGCGTGGCTGATGCGCAAGCACGCCGAGGGATACGAACTCGACCTCAAGCTGTGGGCCGGCCTCTGGATGATCGACCATGACCCCGACGGCTCTCCGCGCCGCTGACGTCGCGCGCGGCGCCACCCTGCTCGGTGCGGCGGACCCGCACCCGGTGCAGGTGCTGCGTGCCGGGGCCGCGTCGCCCTGGCTGCTGCTCGCCGACCATGCCGGCCAGGCCGTGCCCGCCGCGCTGTCGGGGCTCGGCCTGCCCCAGCATGAGCTCGACCGCCACATCGGCTGGGACATCGGCATCGCCGGCGTCACCACCCACCTGGCCGCGCGCCTCGACGCCTGCGCGATCCTGCAGACCTATTCGCGCCTGGTGATCGACTGCAACCGCCCGCTCGAGGCACCGGGTTCGATCGTGGAGCGCAGCGACGGCACCCCGGTGCCCGCCAATGCCGGCATCGACGCGCATGCGCGGCAGCGGCGCATCGAGGAGATCTTCCTGCCCTACCACGCGCGCATCGCGACCGAACTGGACCAGCGCGCTGGAGCGGGCCGGCCCACGCTGCTGGTGGCCATGCACAGCTTCACGCCGGAAATGGGCGGCCGGCGCCGGCCCTGGCATGCCGGCGTGCTGTACCAGCGCGACACGCGGATGGCGCACGCGCTGATCGACCTGCTGCGTGCCGAAGGCGACCTGGTGGTGGGCGACAACGAACCCTATGCCGTCAGCGACGCCACCGACTACGCCATTCCGGTGCACGCCGAGCGGCGCGGCCTGCCGCACGTCGAACTCGAGATCCGCCAGGACCTGATCGCCGACGCGCGCGGCCAGCGCGCCTGGGCCGCGCGCCTGGCGCGCCTGTTCGGGCGGCTGCAGGAGCGCTTCGTCGCGGACTGAGGCAGGCGTCCCCGCTCAGGCGAAGGCGTCGGTGGCGCGCACCAGCGCGTCCACGTTCTCGGCCTCGAACGCCGAATGGCCCGAGGCCGGAGTGATCACCAGCTCGGCCTTCGGCCAGACCTTGTGCAGGTCCCAGGCGTTCTGGACCGGGCAGACCACGTCGTAGCGGCCATGCACGATCACCCCCGGGATGCCGGCGATGCGGTACGCGTCGCGCAGCAGCTGGTCGTCGACCTCGAAGAAACCCCTGTTGGTGAAGTAGTGGTTCTCGATGCGCGCGAAGGCCAGCGCGAACTGCGCGTCCTCGTGGCCGCTGACGAAATCGGGATCGACGTGCAGGAACGAGGTCGCGCCTTCCCACACGCTCCAGGCGCGCGCCGCGGACAGCCGCGTAGCCTCGTCGTCGGAGGTCAGGCGCCGATGGAAGGCCGCGATCAGGTCGCCGCGCTCGTCTTCGGGAATGGCCGCGACGTAATGCTCCCAGGCCTCGGGGAACAGGCGCGACGCGCCCTCCTGGTAGAACCACTGCAGCTCCCAGTGGCGCAGCATGAAGATGCCGCGCAGCACCAGTTCGGTGACGCGCAGGCTGTGCGTCTGCGCGTAGGCCAGCGCCAGGGTGGAGCCCCAGGAACCGCCGAACACCTGCCAGCGTTCGATGCCCAGGTGCTCGCGCAGCGCCTCGATGTCGGCCACCAGGTGCCAGGTGGTGTTGTCGACCAGGTCGGCGTGCGGCGTGGATCGCCCCGAGCCGCGCTGGTCGAACAGCACGATGCGGTACTTCGCCGGATCGTGGAAACGGCGCATCTTGGCGTTGCAGCCGCCGCCGGGCCCGCCATGCAGCAGCACCACCGGCTTGCCCTTCGGGTTGCCGCACTGCTCGTAGTACAGCGTGTGGCGGTCGTCGACCTTCAGGCTGCCCGTGTCGTAGGGCGCGATCTCGGGGTACAGCGTGCGCATGCGGCGCCTCCAATCATCGTTCGCGCCAGTCTAGTGGCAGCGCCGCAACCGCGCGACCGCGTACCGCGAGCCGCTATGCAGGCAGGCGCCCGAGGCTGATCCGGTCCCGTCGCTCGAGGTCGGCATGGGTGGCGACCTCGGACAGGCCCGCCGCCAGCAGCAGCGCGCGCACCGCGGCGCCCTGGTCCCAGCCGTGTTCGAGCAGCAGCCAGCCGCCCGGGACGAGATGGGCCGGGGCCGCCGCGGTGATCGCGCGGATCGCGTCGAGCCCGTCCGGACCGGAGGACAGCGCGGCAGGCGGCTCATGGCGCAGGTCGCCCCTGTGCAGATGCGGATCGTCGTCGGCGATATACGGCGGATTGCTGGCCACCAGGTCGAAGCGACGGCCCACCACGGCGTCGAACCAGTCGCCCTGCCGGAACTCGACGTTGCCCAGGCCCAGTCGGGCTGCGTTGTCCCGTGCCACGTCCAGCGCGGCGGCGCTCGCGTCGGTCGCCGTCACCCTCGCGTGCGGACGCTCGCTCGCCAGGGCCAGCGCGATCGCGCCGCTGCCGGTGCCGAGGTCGGCGATGTCGGCGGCGCCCCCGGCGGGCAGGCGTTGCAGCGCCAGTTCCACCAGCAGCTCGGTTTCCGGGCGCGGGATCAGGGTGTCGGGAGTGACGGCCAGTTCAAGCGTCCAGAAGCCGCGCCGGCCACACAGGTAGGCGACCGGTTCGCCCCGGGCGCGCCGCGCCAGCAGCGACGCGAAGGCTTCCTCGTCCGCGTCCGCCACCGGATCGTCGGCGTGCGCGAACAGCCAGCCGCGCGAGCGGCCGAGGACGTGGCACAGCAGCAGCGCGGCGTCCTCGGCGTCCACGCGGGGGCGCGCTTCCTCGAGCAGGCGGCGAACGGTCGTGGGACGGGTCATGGCAGGCATCGTAGCGGCGCCCCGCCTGGCGCCCGGACAAAGTGAAGGCGGCCGAAGCCGCCTTCAAAGATTCCGTACGCGTGTGGGAGGGAGGAACGAATACGGAACTCGGCGGGATCGGCGTGCGGGCACGCCGGATCCGATGCCCTGCACTGCCCCGGAGGCTCCGAACCTGCGTCACCCCGGACTGCAGTGCGTGAACGAAATATGCTGCACTGCAAAAACGGATGCAAGCACTCCGGCGGCCCCTTGACTTGAAATTTGCGGCAATTCTGATAGATTTTATATATCAAAAGAATCGATACATTTGATTTCACTAATTGATAGTCGATGTCTATCATTTCTCCGTCGATCGCACTCCCGGTCGAAGCACGTCCATCCGCAACCACAGAGGTGCCCATGTCCCTGATCAACACCGAAATCAAGCCGTTCAAGGCCTCCGCCTACCAGAACGGCGAGTTCATCGAAGTCTCCGACGCCAGCCTCAAGGGCAAGTGGTCGGTCCTGATCTTCATGCCGGCCGCCTTCACCTTCAACTGCCCGACCGAAGTGGAGGACGCGGCCAACAACTACGCCGAGTTCCAGAAGGCCGGCGCCGAGGTCTACATCGTCACCACCGACACCCACTTCTCGCACAAGGTGTGGCACGAGACCTCCCCGGCGGTGGGCAAGGCCCAGTTCCCGCTGGTCGGCGACCCGACCCACCAGCTGACCCGCGCCTTCGGCGTGCACATCGAGGAAGAAGGCCTGGCCCTGCGCGGCACCTTCATCATCAACCCCGAGGGCGTGATCAAGACCGTCGAGATCCACGACAACGCCATCGCCCGCGACGTCAGCGAGACCCTGCGCAAGCTCAAGGCCGCGCAGTTCGTCGCCGCCAACCCCAACGAGGTCTGCCCGGCCAAGTGGAAGGAAGGCGAGAAGACCCTGAAGCCGTCGCTGGACCTGGTCGGCAAGATCTGATCCGGCTTCGCGCCTGATCCATCGCGACACCCCGCCCCGTGCCGCATTCGCGGCGCGGGAGCGGATCGGAGCCGATGCCGGCCCAGCCCGCGGCTGGAAACCCCTCCCCTCGTCCGGCGGCAAGCCAAGCCGGCGTCGGTTCCGATCCGCTTCCGCAGCGTCCTCCCCCAGGAGTCCCACGTGCTCGACAACGATCTCAAGGGCCAGCTCAAGGCCTACCTCGAACGCCTGCAGCGACCGGTCGCGATCGTCGCCTCGGTCGACGATGGCGACAGCTCGAAGGAGATGCTCGAACTGCTCGAGGACATCCGCGCGCAGTCGTCGCTGATCAGCGTCGAGGTGCGCCGCGACGACGCCGAGCGCAAGCCTTCGTTCGCGCTGACCTCGCCCGGCCAGGACATCCGGCTTCGCTTCGCCGGCCTGCCGATGGGCCACGAGTTCACCTCGCTGGTGCTGGCGCTGCTCCAGGTGGGCGGACATCCGTCCAAGGCCGCGCCCGAGCTGCTCGAGCAGGTGCGCGGGCTGGATGGCGAATTCCGCTTCGAGACCTATTACTCGCTCAGCTGCCAGAACTGCCCGGACGTGGTCCAGGCGCTGAACCTGGCCGCGGTGCTGAACCCGAACATCTCGCACGTCGCCATCGACGGCGCCCTGTTCCAGGACGAGGTCGAGGTGCGCCAGGTGATGTCGGTGCCCTCGATCTTCCTCAACGGCGAGCTGTTCGACCAGGGCCGCATGAGCCTGGAGCAGATCGTCGCCAGGCTCGATACCGGCGCGGCCCAACGCGAGGCCGCGAAGATCGCGACCAAGGACGCGTTCGACGTGCTCGTGGTCGGCGGCGGCCCTGCCGGCGCGGCCGCCGCGGTCTATGCCGCGCGCAAGGGCATCCGCACCGGCGTGGCGGCCGAGCGTTTCGGCGGCCAGGTGCTCGACACCATGGCGATCGAGAACTTCATCTCCGTGCCGCACACCGAAGGCCCGAAGCTGGCCGCGGCGCTGGAGCAGCACGTGCGCGAGTACGACGTGGACGTGATGAACCTGCAGAAGGCCACCGCCCTGGTGCCGGCCGGCGCCGACGGCCTGGTCGAGGTGAAGCTCGAAAGCGGCGCCTCGCTGAAGTCGAAGACGGTGGTGCTGTCCACCGGCGCGCGCTGGCGGCAGATGGGCGTGCCCGGCGAGGACCAGTACCGCAACAGGGGCGTGGCCTACTGCCCCCACTGCGACGGTCCGCTGTTCAAGGGCAAGCGCGTGGCGGTGATCGGCGGCGGCAACTCCGGCGTGGAAGCGGCCATCGACCTGGCCGGCATCGTGGCCCATGTCACCCTGATCGAGTTCGACAGCAAGCTGCGCGCCGACGAGGTGCTGCAGCGCAAGCTGCGCAGCCTGCCGAACGTGCGCATCATCACCAGCGCGCAGACCACCGAGGTACTCGGTGATGGCGGCAAGGTGACCGGCCTGGCGTACCGGGATCGCACCGGCGGCGATGCGCACCGGCTGGAGCTGGAGGGGGTGTTCGTGCAGATCGGGCTGCTGCCCAACACCGAATGGCTCAAGGGAACAGTGGAGCTGTCCCCGCGCGGCGAGATCGTCGTGGACGACCGCGGCCAGACCAGCGTGCCCGGCGTATTCGCCGCCGGCGACTGCACCACGGTGCCGTACAAGCAGATCGTGATCGCCATGGGCGAGGGTTCGAAGGCGGCGCTGGCCGCGTTCGACCACCTGATCCGGACCAGCGCGCCCGCCGCTGCACCCGTGGAGGCCCTCCCGGCCTGACCGGGAGGACGCACCGGCATGAACCTGCGCGACCTCAAGTACCTCATTGCGGTCGCCGACCATCGCCATTTCGGCCGCGCCGCCGCGGCCAGCTTCGTCAGCCAGCCCACCCTGTCGACCCAGATCCGCAAGCTGGAGGACGAACTGGGCGTGGCCCTGATCGAGCGTGCACCCCGCAAGGTCATGCTCACGCCGATCGGCGTCGAGATCGTCGAGCGCGCGCGGCGGGTGGTGTCCGAGGTCGAACAGATGAAGGAGGCCGCGCGGCGCAGCCAGCGGCCCGAAGCCGGCACGGTGCGCCTGGGCATCTTTCCCACGCTCGGCCCCTACCTGCTGCCGCACGTCATTCCGCCGATCCGCGAACGATACCCGGACCTGCAGCTGCTGCTGGTCGAGGAGAAGAGCGACGAACTGCTGGCGCGCCTGCGCGACGGACGCCTGGACACGGCGATCCTGGCGATGCCGGTGCACGACGACCAGCTGCACCACGAGTACCTGTTCGAGGAGCCATTCCTCCTTGCCGTGCCCGAGCAGCACCGGCTGGCGCGGCAGGCCGACCTGAACGTCGACGACCTCGCCAGCGAGAACCTGCTGCTGCTCGAGGAAGGCCATTGCCTGCGCCGCCAGACCCTGGACGTCTGCCAGCTGGCGGGCGCCAACGAAAAGAGCGAGTTCCGCGCCACCAGCCTCGAGACGCTGCGGCAGATGGTGGCGGCCAACGTGGGCATCACCCTGCTGCCGGCGCTTGCGGTGCAGCCGCCGGTCACCCAGCCGCCCCACATCCGGCTGCTCTCCTTCACCGGCGCGCAGCCGAGCCGGCGCATCGCCATGTTCTGGCGGCGCAGCTCGGCCATGTCCGGCTTCCTGACCGGGCTGGCGGAGGTCTTCCGCGCGTTGCCGCCGGGACTGCTCGCGCCGCCGGCCGCCGGCGTTCCTCCGGCACGCGTGCCCCCGCCGCCCGACATGCTCTGAACGCCCCGGCGCGCCCCCTTGAAGCCGGCCGCCGGGAGCGCTACGTTAGCGGCACCACGAAGCGGGCGACGCGCCGGACGCGCCGTCCGTTTTTCTTTGGGCCGGCACCGACCCGCCCACACCAGCTACGGAGCAACACCGACCATGACCTCCCAATCCAGCGGCGGCCTGCCGCCCCCGATCGTCGTCTCCCGCCGCGACGCGGCGCGCCTGGAGGCCCTGATCGATTCTCCGCGCTGGCAGAACGACGCCACCGCCGAAGCCCTGCTGGGCGAACTGACCCGCGCCGAGGTGGTGGACGACGCGGCCATGCCCGCCGACGTGGTCGGCATGCATTCGCGGGTGGAGTGCGTGGACGAGAACAGCGGCGAAACCCACACCCTGACCCTGGTGTTCCCGCAGGAAGCCGACGCCAGCGCCGGCAGGATCTCGATCATGGCACCGGTCGGCAGCGCGCTGCTGGGCCTGTCGGTCGGCCAGTCCATCGACTGGAACACGCCGCAGGGCCGTCCGCTGAAGCTGCGCGTCACCGCGGTCCATCCCGCCGCTGCCTGAGGCTTCACGCCCGACGCACTCCGGATCACTTCGTGGCCGGAGGCTGGCGCCACTGCCAGCGCGTAACGACCGTCGGCGGGGACCGGCGTCCCCTCTTCCCCGATCCTGCGCCGTCCACGCCGCGACCCGGTCTCGAGCGGGTGTGCGATCGCGTGCTGCGCCCGCACCGGGTACGCGCGACAGGCGATCGGGGCGTCGGCTGGCGACGCCTGCGCCCACACGTCCGTTTCGCGTTCCCCGACCCGCGCCGATCCCGGCCCCCGCCGCCGCGCAGGCCGGGCGAGGATGCGCGCGGTCAATCGCCCACGCCCACCGGACAGCTCACCCCGGTTCCCCCGAGGCCGCAGTAGCCCGAGGGGTTCTTGGCCAGGTACTGCTGGTGTTCGTCCTCGGCATAGTGGAATGCCGGTGCGGGGAAGACGATCTCGGTGGTGATGGCGCCGTAGCCGGACTCGCGCAGGCGCTGCTGGAAGCGGTCGCGGCTGGCCAGCGCCTCTTCGTACTGGGCTGCGGACGCGCAGTAGATCGCCGAGCGGTACTGGGTGCCGACGTCGTTGCCCTGGCGCATGCCCTGGGTGGGATCGTGGTTCTCCCAGAAGGTCTGCAGGAGGGTCGCGAAAGGCAGCACCGCCGGGTCGTAGACCACCAGCACCACTTCCGCATGGCCGGTCTGTCCCGAGCACACCTCGCGATAGGTCGGGTTCGGCGTCTGGCCGCCCGCATAACCTGCCGCGGTTGTGGCCACGCCCGGCAGGGTCCAGAACTTGCGCTCCGCACCCCAGAAGCAGCCCATGCCGAACTGCACCTGCGCAAGGCCTTCGAAACCGTCCTGCAGCGGCGTGCCGAGCACGTGGTGGCGATTGACGCGCAGTCGCATGGCCGCGTCGCGGCCCGGGAGGGCCTCGCCGGGCTGCGGCAGGCGTTGTTTCCAGGCTCCGATTCCAGGCATCGCGCAGGCTTCCGGCGGGTGACCGACCGGATGTGCGGTCGCGAGGCGTCGCTTCAAGCCGCGCGGTCCGTCACGTGAACACGGCCGGCGCCACCTGCACGCAGTTGCGGCCATGGGATTTGGCGGCATACAGCGCGCGATCGGCGCGGGCCAATGCGCCCTCCGGGGTGTCCTCCCTGGCCAGTCTGGTGGCCACGCCGACGCTCACGGTCAACCGCAATGGCTGCCCGTTCCACTCCGGCCGCAGGTTCTCGACCGCCATGCGCAACCGCTCGGCCGTCATCCGCGCGACCGCGCCGTTGCGTCCCGGCAGGATGGCGATGAACTCCTCGCCGCCGTAGCGGCCGAACACGTCGCCCTGCTCCAGCGCGCCGCGCAGCGCGACGGCCACGTGTCGCAGGCAGAAGTCGCCCCCGGCATGGCCGTGGCGGTCGTTCACCGCCTTGAAGTGGTCGAGATCGATGAACAGCACCGACACCGGCTGGTGGTCGCGCGCGGCCTCGCTGAAGCTGCGCGCCAGCCACTGGTCGATGGTGCGACGGTTGAGGCTGCCGGTCAGCGCATCGAGTTCGGCGGAGCGGCGCAGGTTGACCGCCGCCACGGCCTGGTCGACGTGTTGCACGGCCAGGCGCGCGAACTGGTCGGCCAGCTCCAGCTCGTCGGTGGTGAAGCCGTCGCCGCCCTCGCGCCGGAGCAGCAGCACCCCCCAGGCCGGCGCCCGGATCTGCAGCGGCAGCACCGCCTCCATCGCCACGATCGCCGGTTGCCCGGCCTCGGTGACCGGTTGCTGCATCGGCAGACCGGCCGCAGCCAGGCGCCTCAGCGCCAACTGGCGCCTGGCGACCTCGGGCTGCACGGACTGCAGGTGCTGCGATGGCTCGGCCAGGACCAGGTCGAGCCCCTGGTGGCCCTGGACGACGGCGGTGCACGACTGCATCGGAACCAGCGGCACCAGCCGGTCCATCAGCAACCTGAACGCGGCGGCCTGCATTTCGGCGACCGGCAGTGCGCGCAACTGCGACTGCAGTTCGGCTGCCAGGCCCGAGCGCGCGGTCTCACGGGCCATGCGGCGTTCGGTGTCCGCGCGCGCGAGCAGTTCCTGGTCCCGCTGCTGGCGGTACTCGCGGATCCTGCCGACCAGCCCGACGGCCAGGATCGCCACGCCCAGCGCGATCGCCAGCTGGTAGGCGTAGCGCACCACGACCGAATCCACCACATGGCCCCGGATCGCGAGTTCGGCCAGCACCACGCCCGCCAACGTGAACACCGCCAGCGAAGCCAGCGGCCAGGCCATGGCGATGCGCCGCCGTGCGCCGTCGACGAGCAGGGCGATGCCCAGCAGCAGCGACAGTCCGTAGGGGATGATCTGCAGGCGCTGGATCGGCCCGGCGAGTGGCGCGAGATTGAGCAGGCACAGCGCCGCCAGGGCCGCCACAGCCAGGGACATGCCGTCGACCCAGGGCTTCCAGGCCACGCGCCCCTGCCGCATTTCCACGTACTGCAGCAGCATCTGCAGCCAGGCCGCGCACAGGAGCAGCGACAGCGCGATCACGCCCTGGCTGCGCCAGAACGCGAACAGCCGCAGGCCCGGAAGCTGGTAGAGATGGCCATTGCCGGCCGAGAGCGTCAGCAGCGTGGCGAGGGCGAAGCCGAACAGTCCGAGGAACATCCGGTCGCGGGCTGCCGAGTAGAGCGCGAGCGCCAGCACACCGATGGTGAACAGGCAGGAGTAGATCACCGCGCTTGCGGCCACGCCGTACTGCTCCAGCCGCATCGCCTGGCCCTGCGCCATCACCTTCGGCTGCAGGGGCCGGCGCGTCGTACCGCTGGCGTGCAGTTCCAGCTCGATCGGCCCCGTCCAGTCCGCGGGCAGCGGGAACAGGAAGCTGCTGGGCAGGACGCCCGCATCCTCGGCCGGAGTGAAGAATCCCAGCACCGGACTGCGCCAGTCCCCACGCTGCAACCACACCGCGTCGAGCGCGCTGCGCTCCAGCCGCACCACCCAGCGCGACCCGTCGGCAGGCGGCGGCAGGTCCAGCTGCAGGCGCAGCGGCGCGGGGCCGGCGTCCGGCTCCGCGACACCGGGGGACGTCGCCGGCAGCGGCGACAGCGTCACCGGCACCCCCTGGCCCTGGGGCACGTTGCCGGCCGCCGCCACGGCGAAGAGCCCGAGCAGCAGCGCCAAGCAGATCGCCAGCAGGCCCTCGTGACGCAAGCCCGCTTCGCCGGACGCGGTCAGGGCGCACCCCCGCAGGCGTTCCGGCGACGGCCCGTGCCTCGCCCGCATCGGCCTTGCCCGGCGTATCGGAATGCGGACATCCCCAACCCTCCCGCGCGCAGTGCGCCTGCGAATGGTAAGCAAACATCGTGCCGGCTGTCCGGCAAGGGACGGCCCGCTGCATGACTGCCGTGCCCGGCGACCGGCCGCACGGGGCCGCTCGGCTACACTGGCGTTTTTCCCCCGATGCGCGTCATGACCTCACCCGAACCGGCCGCCGCCAGCACGGCGCCGAGCGCCGACTCCGCCCCGGCCCGCCACGATTTCATCCGCCAGATCGTTCGCGACGACCTGGCCAGCGGCAGGCACAGCGCCATCCGCACCCGCTTTCCGCCCGAGCCCAACGGCTACCTGCACATCGGCCACGCCAAGGCGATCTGCCTGGACTTCGGCATTGCCCGGGAGTTCGGCGGCGTGTGCAACCTGCGCTTCGACGATACCAACCCGGCCAGGGAAGACCCGGAGTTCGTGCGCGCGATCCAGGAGGACGTGCGCTGGCTGGGCTTCGACTGGGCCGAGTTGCGCCACGCCTCGGACTATTTCGAGGTCTATTACCTCGCCGCCGAGAAACTAATCGCCCAGGGCGACGCCTTCGTCTGCGACCTCAGCGCCGAACAGGTGCGCGAGTACCGCGGCAGCCTGACCGAACCCGGCCGCGACTCGCCCTACCGGAACCGCAGCGTGGAGGAGAACCTGGACCTGTTCCGGCGCATGCGCGCCGGCGAGTTCCCCGACGGCGCCCGGACCCTGCGCGCGAAGATCGACATGGCCAGCGGCAACATCAACCTGCGCGATCCGGCCCTGTACCGGATCAAGCACATGCCGCACCCGATCGCGGGCGCGGGCTGGTGCATCTATCCGATGTACGACTTCGCGCACGCGCTGGGCGATGCCATCGAGGGCATCACCCACTCGTTGTGCACGCTCGAATTCGAGGACCACCGGCCGCTGTACGACTGGTGCGTGGACAAGGTCGACCTGGCCGGCGACCCGGCGCTGCTGGCGCCGCTGGTGGACAGGGGCCTGCCCAACGTCGCCGCGCGCCCACGCCAGATCGAGTTCTCGCGCCTCAACATCAACTACACGGTGATGAGCAAGCGCAAGCTCACCCAACTGGTGGTCGACGGCCTGGTCGATGGCTGGGACGACCCGCGCATGTACACCCTGCAGGGCCTGCGCCGACGCGGCTACACCCCGGCGGCGCTGCGCCTGTTCGTGGACCGGATCGGGATCAGCAAGCAGAACTCGATGATCGACTTCTCGGTACTGGAGGGCGCCCTGCGCGAGGACCTCGATGCGTCCGCTCCGCGACGCATGGCGGTCGTCGAGCCGCTGAAGCTGGTGCTGGCCAACCTCCCGGAGGGACACGAGGAGACCCTGTCGTTCTCCAATCACCCGAAGGACGCGTCCTTCGGCACGCGCGAGGTGCCGTTCTCGCGCGAACTGTGGATCGAGCGCGAGGATTTCGCCGAGGTGCCGCCCAAGGGCTGGAAGCGGCTGGTGCCTGGCGGCGAGGTGCGCCTGCGCGGCGCGGGCATCGCGCGCGTGGACGAGGTGGTGAAGGACGCCGACGGCAACATCGTGGAGCTGCGCGGCTGGCTGGACCCGGAGTCCCGGCCCGGCATGGAAGGCGCCAACCGCAAGGTCAAGGGCACGATCCACTGGGTCAGCGCGCGCCACGCGGTCGCGGCCGAGATGCGCCTGTACGACCGGCTGTTCTCCGTTGCCGACCCGGACGACGAGAGCGAAGGCCGGACCTATCGCGACCACCTCAACCCGGACTCGCGCCGCAGCGTGCGCGGATACGTCGAGCCTGCGGCCGCGACGGCCGCGGCGGAACAGTCTTTCCAGTTCGAGCGGCTGGGCTACTTCGTCGCCGATCGCCGCGACCATCGCGGCGACGCGCCGGTGTTCAACCGCAGCGTGTCGCTGCGCGACACCTGGGCGGCAAAGGCCTGAACATGCCGACTGCCCATCCCGTCCGGCTCGTCGCGACGTGCCTGGCCCTGTTGCTTGCGGCCTGCGCGCCCCGCGCCGACCTGTCATCGCCGGACCCCGTCGCGCAGGCTCCCGCCCCCGCTGCATCCGTCCAGCCCTTCGACCCGGCGGCGCCGGACCGCTCCTGCCGCGTCGCCAGCGACTGCGCGGTGAAGAACGTGGGCAACTGCTGCGGCTACTTCCCCGCCTGCGTCAACAAGGACGCGCGCGTCGATCCCGATGCGGTGCGCGCGCAGTGCGAACGCAGCGGCATGGCGTCCGTCTGCGGCTGGCAGGAGATCCAGTCGTGCGATTGCGTCCAGGGCCAGTGCACCGCCGCCGGCCAGCTGTCGCCGATGGAACGCTGATGCTCTACGCGCAGGTCCACCTCACGCTCCCGGCCTGGGTGCACGAACACGTCGACGCCTCGCGTGCCTATCCCGGCGACGAGGCGAAGGTCGCGCTGGCGATCGAACTGTCCCGCCTGAACATCGAGGCCCGCAGCGGCGGCCCGTTCGGCGCGGCGGTCTTCAACGCGGACGACGATCGCATCGTCTCGGTCGGCGTCAACCGCGTACTGCCGCAGAACTGCTCGGTCGCGCATGCCGAGACCATGGCCTGCATGCTGGCGCAGCAGCGGCTGCAGCGTGCGCGCCTCAACCGGGACCTCGAGGGCAACGCGGTGGGTCGCTTCGTGCTGGCGACATCGGCCCAGCCGTGCTGCCAGTGCTATGGCGCGACCCTGTGGGCCGGCATCGACCGGCTGCTGATCGGTGCGCGGTCCCGGGACGTGGAGGCCCTGTCGCCGTTCGACGAAGGGCCGTTGCCCAACGACTGGGTCGGCGAGCTGCAGCGGCGCGGGATCGAGGTGGTACGCGACATCCACCGCGACGCCGCCTGCGAGGTGCTGCGGACCTATGGCGCGTCCGATGCCGTCGGCTACTGAGGCGCGGCTGCGCGCCGGCACGGGCGGCGCGTGAGCGGGCTGCTGTGCTACTGCCGCGCGGGCTTCGAACCCGACCTCGCGGCCGAGCTCGGCGAACGCGCCGCCGAAGCCGGGCTCGCCGGCTATGCCCGTCCCAGCCGTGGCGACGGCTACGTGCTGTTCCTCGGCGACGACGCGCGCATGGCGGAGCGCATTCCATGGCGCACGCTGGTGTTCGCGCGGCAGGCTTTGTCGCTGTTCGCGGAACTGCCCGGACTCGTTCCCACCGACCGCATCACCCCGATTCTGGAGGCCATCGCGTCCGCCGGCCCGGCGCAGCGCTACGGCGCGCTGTGGGTCGAACACCCGGATTCGGATGCCGGCAAGCCGCTGTCGGGCCTGGCGCGCAGTTTCGCGAACGCCCTCCGCCCAGTCCTGCGCAAGCGGGGCCTGCTCGCGCCCGTCGACGATGCCGCCTTGCCGCGACTGCACGTCTGCTTCCTGGCGGGCAACCATGTCCTCCTGGCCAGCGCCGATCCCGCAGGCACCGCGCCCTGGCCGCTCGGCGTGCCAAGGCTGAAGCTGCATGCCGACGCGCCATCGCGCTCTGCACTCAAACTCGAGGAAGCGTTGCTGTCGCTGCTCGACGCCGGTGAACGCGGCGAACTGCTGCGCCCCGGCATGTCCGCGGCCGACCTGGGCGCCGCGCCGGGCGGCTGGACCTGGGTGCTGGCCCGGCACGGCCTGCGGGTGGTGGCGATCGACAACGGCCCGCTGCGGCCGCACCTGTTCGACACCGGCCTGGTGGAACATCTTCGCGCCGACGGCTTCCGATGGCAGCCCCCGCGGCCGCTCGACTGGATGGTCTGCGACATGGTCGAGCAGCCCTCGCGCGTCGCCCTGCGCATGGCCGACTGGTTCCGCGCGGGCTGGTGCCGGCAGTCGGTGTTCAACCTCAAGCTGCCGATGAAGAAGCGCTGGCTGGAAACGCGCAACAGCCTCGCGTCGTTCGTCGCCGCGGCCGAGGTGCCGCTCGCCGTGCGCGCGCGGCAGCTGTACCACGACCGCGAGGAGATCACAGTGTTCGCCCGGCGCATGGCCGGCCGCTGAACCCCCGGCTCCGTTCAGCCGCCAGCGGGCACCGGTTGACGCGCGTTTCATTCGCCGCTGCCGAGCATGCAGGTCCCGCACATCGGAGACGGTCATGACCCCGAACATCTACCGCTGCAGCATCCTGGCCACGGCGCTGGTACTCGCCCCGGGCGTGGCAGCCGCGCAGGCGGCCGGATCCGCCGGCGCGCGGACGGCAACCGCTGCGGCCACCGATGTCGCACGCGCCG
>JAEXLY010000062.1 GCA_023444765.1 Pseudomonadota bacterium
CTTGGCGGGGGGTGGCAGTACCGGGTGGTGCGGCGGGAGCTCGGCAGCCCGCCGCGCGCGCCGTGGCTGAGCGCGGCGGGGCTGTCGACGCTGTACAACGGCATGATCGCGCCGCTCGGCCGCTACGGCCTGCGCGGCGCGCTCTGGTACCAGGGCGAGTCCAACACCTTCGAACATGCCCGCTATGCCGACCTGCTGCGCACGCTGCGCGGCGACTGGCGCGCGCGCTTCGGAGCCGACCTGCCGCTGCTGGTGGCGCAGCTGGCCAACTACGGCGCGGCGCCCACCGCACCCGGCGAGAGCGACTGGGCGTCGCTGCGGGAGGCCCAGCGCGCGGTGGCTGCCGAGGATCCGCTGACCGGGCTGGTGGTCACCATCGACATCGGCGACCGCTACGACATCCATCCGACCAACAAGCAGGAGCTGGGCCGGCGCTTCGCGCGCGCGGCGCGCCACGTGGTCTACGGCGAAGCGTTGCCGCCCTCCGGGCCGGTGGCGACGGTCGTCTCGCGCAACGGCGACGCGGTGGTGGTTGAGTTCGCGGACGTCACCGACACCCTCGTGGCCTACGGCGCGGATGGTCCGATCGGCTTCGAACTGTGCGCGGACGAGCCCGGCAGCTGCCGCTACGCCCGGGCCTCGATCCGCTTCGACCGGGTCACGCTGGCCGCCCCCGCTGCCCACGCCGCCACCCGCGTGCGCTACTGCTGGGCCGACAGCCCGGTGTGCACCCTGTTCGACGGCGCCGGCCTGCCGGCCGGCCCGTTCGAGCTTCCCGTTCCCCCGATGATCGACGACGACCACGCAAGATGAGCAACCAGATCGAAACCACCACGCATGGCTCGAAGAACGATCGCGAGATCGTCGACGCGAAGGTCATCGTCACCTGCCCGGGCCGCAACTTCGTCACCCTGAAGATCACCACCCGCTCGGGGGTGTACGGCCTGGGGGACGCGACGCTCAACGGCCGCGAGCTTGCCGTGGCTTCCTACCTGCAGGACCACGTGGCGCCGAACCTCATCGGCCGCGACGCCGGCCGCATCGAGGACCTGTGGCAGTTCCTGTACCGCGGCGCGTACTGGCGGCGCGGCCCGGTCACCATGAGCGCGATCGCGGCGGTCGATGTCGCCCTGTGGGACATCCTCGGCAAGATGGCCGGGTTGCCGGTCTACCAGCTGCTCGGTGGCCGCTCGCGCGAGGGGGCGCTGGTGTACGGCCACGCCAACGGCCGCGACATCGCCGAAGCCTCCGACGCGGTCGGCAAGTTCATCGAGCAGGGTTTCCTGGCCGTGCGCGCGCAGTGCGGCGTGCCGGGGATCAGGAAGGCCTACGGCATCTCCAGCGCCAAGGGCTACGAGCCGGCCGAGAGCGAGCTGCCGCTGGAGACGACCTGGAACACGCCGCGCTACCTCGACGTGGTGCCGAAGCTGTTCGAACAGCTGCGCGCCGACCACGGCCCGGATGTGGAGCTGCTGCACGATGTGCACCATCGGCTCACGCCGATCGAAGCCGCGCGCCTGGCGAAGTCGCTGGAGCCGTACCGCCTGTTCTGGCTGGAGGACGCGACCCCGGCCGAGAACCAGAAGTCGTTTGAGCTGATCCGCCGGCATTCGGTCACAGCGCTGGCGGTGGGCGAGGTCTTCAACTCGATCTGGGACTGCAAGCACCTGATCGAGAACCAGCTGATCGACTACATCCGCACCACGATCGTGCACGGCGGCGGCATCACCCACGTGCGCCGCATCGCCGACTTCGCCGCGCTGCACCAGGTGCGCACCGGCTTCCACGGCGCAACCGACCTGTCGCCGGTGACGATGGGCGCGGCGCTGCACTTCGACACCTGGGTGCCGAACTTCGGTATCCAGGAATACATGTTCCACACCGAGGAAACCGACGCGGTGTTCCCGCACGACTACGTGCTGCGCAACGGGCGCCTGCACGTGGGAGATACGCCGGGCATCGGCGTGGACATCGACGAGCCGCTGGCGGCGAAGTACCCGTACGCGCCGAAACAGCTGCCGATCGCGCGCCTGGAAGATGGCGCGATGTGGGACTGGTGACGCGTGCGATCTTGGCGCGGGCCTTTTCAGATGCAAGCCATCCAAGGGGAGTCCAGATGAGCATCATCAATACCAACCGCCGCCGACAGGCGGGCAGGGCCGCCGGAATCGTCGCCGCCGGCCTCGCGGCCGCACTCATGCTGGCCGCCTGCGGCAGTGAGCCGGCCGCGCACGCAGCGTCCGGCAGCGGCGATGCCGCGCCGCCGGTCCACTTCGACTGGTTCGAGTACACCGGACGCGACGCCGCCTTCGAGGCGCCGGTGCCCGAGGGCAGCTTCCGCAACCCGGTGCTGTCGGGCTTCCATTCCGACCCGAGCGTGGTGGCCGCCAACGGCAAGTTCTACCTGGTGGCCTCGACCTTCACCTTCTTCCCCGGCATCCCGGTGTTCGAAAGCGAGGACCTGGTGCACTGGAAGCAGGTGGGCAACGCGATCCACCGGCCGGAGCAGCTGGATTTCGACGGCCTGGGCGTCTCGCGCGGCGTGTTCGCGCCGGCGATCGAGTACCACGACGGCACCTTCTACGTGGTCAACACCTCGGTGGATGCCGGCGGCAACTTCATCGTCACCGCGAAGGATCCCGCGGGCCCGTGGTCGGATCCGATCTGGCTGCCGACCATCGGCGGCATCGACCCGTCGCTGTTCTTCGACGACGACGGCAAGGTCTACATCCTCAACAACGACGAGCCGGCCGTGCCGGTGCGCTACGACGGCCATCGCGCGATCTGGCTGCAGGAGATCGACATCGCCAGCGGCAAGCCGTTCGGCCCGCGCAAGGTGCTGATCGACGGCGGCGTCAAGCCGGAAGAGAATCCGATCTGGATCGAAGGCCCGCACATCTACAAGGTCGACGGCTGGTATTACCTCAACAATGCCGAGGGCGGCACCGGGCCGCAGCATTCGCAGGTGATCCTGCGCAGCCGCGACGTGTGGGGGCCGTACGAGCCCTATGAGCACAACCCGATCCTGACCCAGCGCGATCTTGATCCGAACCGCCCGCTGCCGGTGACCAACGCCGGCCACGCCGACATGGTGCAGGCTCCCGACGGGACCTGGTGGGCGACCTTCCTGGCCAGCCGCAACTACGGCGTGGACCACTACAACACGGGGCGCGAGACCTTCCTGCTGCCGGTGACCTGGAAGGACGGCTGGCCGGTGATCCTGCCGCGCGGCGAAGAGATTCCCTACGTGCTGCCGGGTCCGTCCTTCATCAAGGCGCCGGCCGACCAGGCGCCGATGACCGGCAACTTCACCTGGCGCGACGAGTTCGACACGGTCGAACTCGGCAAGGGCTGGATGACCCCGCGCGTGCCGAAGACGCAGTGGTTCGATGGCAGCTCGCGTCCGGGCTGGCTGGCGATCACCCCACTGGCCGAGCGGCTGGATACGTTGAAGAACCCGGCCTTCTACGCGCGGCGCCAGCAGCACCAGGTGTTCGAGGCCAGCACGGCGATGGAACTGCCCGCGCAGGGAGTTGCCGCCGGCCTGGCCGCATTCCAGGGCGAGACCCACTGGTACTTCCTCGGCGTGCGCCGCGGCGAAGGGCAAGACGTCGAGGTGTTCCTGGAGAAGAAGGCGGGCGAGGGCGAAGTCGAGGTGGTCGCCACGCAGCCCGCCATCGAAGCGCCGCAGTTCACGCTGCATGTCGAGGGCAGCGAAGGCCGCTACGGCTTCGGCTTCGATGCTGGCGACGGCAAGGGCGTGCGATGGCTGGTGCGCGATGCCGACGGCACGATCCTGAGCACCGACGTGGCCGGCGGATTCGTCGGCGCGACCATCGGCCCGCACGCGCGGCTTGAAGCCGCCGCGCAATGACACGACCTGGGAGGGACGGGGACATGCAGGTAGAGCAGACACAGGCGCCGGCACGGCGCGCCCATCCGGCACGGCGCGCGCTGGTGCGCGGCTGCGCGATCGCGCTGCTGGTTGCGCTGCCGGCGTTCGGCCTGCAGGCCGATGACGGCGACAGGCCGTGGCTGGACACCTCGAAGGGCTTCGAGGAACGCGCCGCGGCACTGGTGTCGCGGATGACGCTGGAGGAAAAGGCCGCGCAGATGCAGAACGACTCGCCGGCCATCGAGCGCCTGGGCGTGCCCGAGTACGAATGGTGGAACGAGGCCCTGCACGGCGTGGCCCGTGCCGGCGCGGCGACCGTTTTCCCGCAGGCGATCGGCATGGCCGCGACCTTCAACGTGCCGCTGATGGACCAGGTGTCCAGGACCATCAGCGACGAGGCGCGCGCCAAGCACCACGAGTTCTTCCGCAACGGCCAGCACGGGCGCTACCAGGGCCTGACGTTCTGGTCGCCCAACATCAACATCTTCCGCGACCCGCGCTGGGGCCGCGGCCAGGAGACCTACGGCGAGGACCCCTTCCTCACCGCGCGCATGGGTATCTCGTTCGTGAGGGGGCTGCAGGGCGCAGCGCCCGATGGCTCGCCGCTGCCAGAATCGCAGGGCGGCAGGTACCGCAAGCTCGACGCCACCGCCAAGCACTTCGCCGTGCACAGCGGCCCGGAGGCCGACCGCCACACCTTCGACGTGCATCCCTCGCGTCGCGATCTGTGGGAAACCTACCTGCCCGCGTTCGAGGCGCTGGTGACCGAAGGCCAGGTCAAGGCGGTGATGGGCGCCTACAACCGCGTCTACGGCGAATCGGCCAGCGGCAGCAAGCTGCTGCTACGCGACATCCTGCGCGAGCAATGGGGCTTCACCGGCTACGTGATGTCCGACTGTTGGGCGATCGTCGATATCTGGGAGAACCACAAGATCGTCGCCACGCCCGAAGAGGCGGCCGCGCTGGCGGTGAAGAACGGCACCGAGCTCAACTGCGGCAGCACCTATGCCGAGCACCTGCCAGTGGCGGTGCGCAAGGGCCTGATTACCGAAGCCGAGCTTGACGACGCGCTGACCCGGCTGATGACCACGCGCATGGAACTGGGCATGTTCGACCCGGCCGAACAGGTGCCGTGGGCGCAGACGCCGTACTCGGTGAACCAGGCGCCCGAACACGACACGCTGGCGCGGCGGGTGGCGCAGGAGTCGATCGTGCTGCTGAAGAACGACGGGGTGCTGCCGCTGTCGAAGAACATCAAGCGGCTCGCCGTGATCGGTCCGACCGCCGACGACACGATGTCGCTGCTGGGCAACTACTACGGCACGCCGGCCGATCCGGTAACCGTGCTGCGCGGCATCCGCGAAGCGCTGCCGGATACCGAGGTGGTGTATGCGCGCGGCGCGGACCTGGTCGAAGGACGCGAGGATCCTGCCGCCACGCCGCTGATCGAGCCGCAGTACCTGCGGCCGCAGGCCGGTTCGAACGAGCGCGGGCTGCGCGGCGAATACTTCCGCAACAAGGACCTGTCCGGCGAGCCGGTGCTGGTGCGCGTGGATGCGCAGATCGGCTTCCGCTGGGATCGCGGTTCGCCGACCGACAACCTGATGGCGCGCGGCGAGGCAGGCCCCGACAACGCCGTGCCCAACGAGGAGTTCAGCATCCGCTGGAGCGGACAGCTGCTGCCGCCGGTGGACGGGCGCTATCGGCTGGAAGCCGGCGCCAACGACGGCTTCCGCCTGTACCTGGACAACAAGCTGCTGCTCGACCACTGGGAGAACAGCGAACGCCTGCGCGCCGACAGCATTGAACTCGATCTCGAAGGCGGCCGCGCCTACGAGCTGCGGCTGGAGTACTACGAGAACGATCGCGATGCCGGCGTGCGCCTGGCCTGGGACCTGCCCGGCGCGAAGCCGCCGTTCGAAGAAGCCCTCGCAGCGGCACGCGACGCCGACGCGGTGGTCTTCGTCGGCGGCCTGACCGGCGACGTGGAAGGCGAGGAGATGACGGTCAACTTCCCCGGCTTCTCCGGTGGCGACCGCACCGACATCCGCCTGCCCGCCACCCAGCAGAAGCTGCTCGAAGCGCTGCACGCGACCGGCAAGCCGGTGGTGCTGGTGCTGACCACCGGCTCGGCGCTGGGCGTGGACTGGGCCAAGGACAACCTGCCGGCGATCCTGGTGGCCTGGTATCCGGGCCAGCGCGGCGGCAATGCGGTGGCCGACGTGCTGTTCGGCGACGTCAGCCCGGCCGGGCGCCTGCCGGTCACGTTCTACAGCGCGGATGAGCAGCTGCCCGCGTTCGACGACTACGACATGGCGAACCGCACCTACCGCTACTTCCGCGGCAAGCCGCTGTATCCATTCGGACACGGGCTGTCGTATACGACGTTCGACTACAGCGGGCTGCGGCTCGATCGCGACCGCGTTGGCGTGGACGATGCGGTCACCGCGACGGTGACCGTGCGCAACAGCGGTCAGGTGGCCAGCGACGAGGTGGTACAGCTCTACTTGCGTGCGCTCGAACCCGTGCGCGAGCGGGCGGTGCGCGAACTGCGCGGCTTCCAGCGCGTGCACCTTTCGCCTGGCGAATCGCGCGAGCTCAGCTTCACGTTCACCCCATCCCGCGATCTGCGCCACTACGACGAGGCCGCAGGCCGCTACGCGGTCGATCCCGGCCGCTACGCGGTGGAGGTGGGTGCATCGAGCGCCGACCGGCGGATGGGCAGCCAGTTCGAGGTGGAAGCACCGTGAATCCCGCGTCCGAGGCACGGCTGCAGGGCGATGCGGTGGCCAGCCCGCCGCGGCTGTCCGCGGCCACGCTCCGGTCGCTGCCGGCATCGGTGCAGCGGCCGGGCTACGAGCGTGAGGCCACGCGCATCGGCGTGGTCCACTTCGGCCCGGGCGCGTTCCATCGCGCGCACCAGGCCGTCTACCTCGACGACCTGCTGGCCGCCGAACCAGACTGGGCCATCAGCGCCGTCTCGCTGCACAACCCCGGCGTGCGCGACGCGCTGGCCCCGCAGGATGGGCTGTACACGCTGGCCCTGCTTGGCGAGCAGCCATCGCTGCGCGTGATCGGCTCTATCCGCGAGGTGCTGTGCGCGCCGCAGCAGCGCCGCGCGGTGATGGCCCGCCTGGTCGATCCGCAGGTGCGGCTGGTGACGCTGACCATCACCGAGAAGGGCTACTGCCTCTCGCCCGACGGCATCGACGCCGCGCACCCGGACATCACCCGCGACCTGGTCTCCCCCGAACAGCCGGTCAGCGCCATCGGTTGGCTGGTGGCCGGGCTGCGCGAGCGTCGCGAGCGCCGGATCGCGCCGTACACCGTGCTCAGCTGCGACAACCTCGCCGACAACGGCGGCCGCCTGCGCCGCGCAGTGCAGGACTACGCGCGCCGCATCGACAAGGGCCTGGCCGCGTGGATCGAGGCGGAGGTCGCGTTCCCGCGTTCGATGGTCGACAGCATCACGCCCGCCAGCGACGAGGCGCTGCGCACGCGCGTCTCCGCGGCGCTCGGCGTCGAGGACGCCTGGCCGGTGCAGCGCGAGGCCTACACGCAGTGGGTGGTGGAGGACGACTTCCGCAGCGGCCGACCGCGCTTCGAGGATGCCGGGGTGGTGATGAGCGGCGATATCGCCGGCTACGACCGCGCCAAGCTGCGCCTGCTCAACGCCCCGCATTCGGCGCTGGCCTACCTCGGCTCGCTGATGGGCATCGAAACGGTCGCCGACGCCATGCGCGAACCGCTCCTGGCCGCCTTCATCGAACGGCTGATGCGCGAGGACATCGTGCCGACGCTGTCGCTGCCGGATGGCTTCGACCCGGATGCCTACGTGTCCGCGATCCTCGAGCGCTTCCGAAATCCAGCCATCCGCCACCTGCTGGCGCAGATCGCCTGGGATGGCTCGCAGAAGATCCCGGTGCGCCTGCTCGGCACCATCGCCGATGCGTTGTCGGCCGGGCGCCGCATCGACCGGCTGTGCCTGCCGGTGGCGGGCTGGCTGCGCTTCATCGTGCGCCAGTCGCAGTCCGGCGTGGCCCTGGCCGATCCGCTGGACGCGCAGCTGTCGGAGATCGGACGCGACGCATCGGGCGATGCGACGGTCGATGTCGGTGCCTTCCTGGCGCTGGATTCCGTCTTCGGCGCGCTTGCAGGGGATGCGCGCTTCGTCGAAGCACTGCGCGACGCCTACGCCGCGCTCGGCGACGGCCAGCCGGCGACGGTGGCGCGCGCGCTCACCGTCGCCGCAGGGACGCCTCAGTCTTGAAAGCCCAGGCCCGTCACCTTCAGCGGCACGCGGGCCAGGAACTTGTGCGAGGTCATGTAGAGCGTCCTGCCGTCGTCGCCGAAGGCGCAGTTGGCGATCGCGCTGCCGGTCTCGATGCGTCCCAGGCGCTTGCCCTGCGCGTCGAACACCAGCACGCCGCCGGGGCCGGTGGCGAACACCAGGCCCCCGGTCGACACGGCCAGCCCGTCGGGCAGGCCCTGGCCACCGTCGCGGAGCAGGTCGGAGGCATCGGCGAACTGGCGCTTGTCGACCACGTTGCCCGCCGCATCGAGGGTGTAGGCCATCCAGATCGGCCGCTGCTCGTCGGAGTTGGCCACGTACATGGTGTTGCCGTCGGGCGAGAACGCGATGCCGTTGGGACGGTTCAAGGAGTCGTCCACCAGGTGCACGCTGCCGTCGGCATCTATACGGTAGATGCCGTTGACCGGCTGCTCCTTGGCCGGCGATTCGTCGCCGTCCTTCAGCCCGTAGGGCGGATCGGTGAAGAACACGGTGCCGTCGCCGCGCGCGACCACGTCGTTGGGGCTGGTGAAGCGCTTGTCCTGGAAGGTTTCGGCCAGCGCCACGCGGGACTTGTCGGCCGGATTGAAGCGGGCGACCAGCCGGTTGCCCGAATCGGCCAGCAGCACGCTGCCATCGGCTTCGGCGAACAGGCCGTTGGCACCGCCCTCGCGCAGCGTGTCGAGCGGCGGGCCGGCATAGCCGGACGGTTCCAGGAAGAGCGACAGGCCATCGGCCTGCGACCAGCGGAACATGCGGTTTTCCGGCGGGTCGTTGAACAGCAGGTAGCCGCCGCCATCTCGCACCCAGGTCGGGCCCTCGGACCAGGTGAACTCGTCGCCGGTCAGCTTCTCGATGCGCGCGCCGGCGTCGGCGACTTCAGCGAAAGCCGCGTCGTACGTGGTGAGCTGGCCGACGGTCTCGAAGCTCGCGGCCGTGGGCGGCTCGGCGGCGGCATCGGCATCGGTCGCCGCGTTGGCGCCGCCATCGGTGGCGTCGCCATCGGTGGCGCCCGTGCAGGCGGCAAGGCCGAGGGCGAGGGCGGCGGTCAGCAGCGAAGGAAGAAGTCGCATCGGCATGTCCTGTCTGGGAGTGTCGGAAGCAGCGCCGGCCTGCATGCGCGGACCGGTCGCCATCGCGTGGCGTGTGCGCCGCAGGGTGCGTGCGCGTGCGGCGGCGATCGCACGCCGCGTCCGCATCATAAGCGCAGCATGCGGCGGCCGCGCGAGCGATTCGAAGTTGCATGCGCAACCGTGGCCGAGCCCGCGCCCATGCCCATGCCCGGACGCACACGCGGGTCCTTGCTGCCCATTCAAGACGCCACGCCGGACTGTCGGCTCGAGCGTAGCGGGAGATCTCCGCGCGGGAAGTTCGGGGTCGCCACGTCGAGAGCGGTGACGACCTTTCCACTGTGTCCGCAACGACGACCTGGACCCTCCCGGCATCCCCTTGACCGACGTGCGCGTTCCCGCGACGTCCCACCGACTGCATGGAGCCGATACCGATGCATGAACTGCTGACCCGACACGCCACCGCCGAAGGCCCGCGCTGGGCCCTCGAAGGTCGCTATCTTCCCGCCGAGTTCACGCTGTCGCGCTGGCTGGCGCATGCGCCGGATGCGCAGGACCGCGCCTTGCGTGCGCATCCGCGTGGCGGCGTGGCGGACGCACCGGTGCTGGCGCCGGTCGACGACGCGCAGGAGATCTGGGCCAGCGGCGTGACCTACCTCAGCAGCCGCATGGCGCGCGAGGCCGAGTCGCAGAGCGCGGACGTGTACCAGAAGGTGTACGGCGCCGAGCGGCCCGAACTGTTCTTCAAGGCCACCGGCTGGCGCGCCCGCGGCCCAGCCGCACCGATCCGCGTGCGCGCCGACAGCAGCTGGAACGTGCCCGAACCCGAACTGGTGCTGGTGCTCGACAGCGGCGGCCGCATCGTCGGCTACACCACCGGCAACGACGTGTCCTCGCGCAGCATCGAGGGCGAGAACCCGCTGTACCTGCCGCAGGCCAAGGTTTACGACGGCGGCTGCGCGATCGGGCCCGGCATCCGACTGTGCGATGCCGACGCGCTACGCGACCTGCCGATCGCGCTGGAAATCCTGCGTGGCGGCGCGCCGGTGTTCTCCGGTGCCACCCGCACCTCGCAGATCAAGCGCCGCCTCGAGGATCTCGCCGGCTGGCTGTTCCGCGAACTGCACCAGCCCGCGGGCGCTCTGCTGTTTACCGGCACCGGCATCGTGCCGGGCGAAGACTTCACCCTGCAGGGCGGCGACGTGGTGCGCATCGACATCGACGGCCTCGTGCTCGAGAACCCGGTCGAATGATCGCCAGCGGCCCGATCTCCCCCTCATCTCCCTCCCCCGTCCACGGGGGAGGGCCGGGGTGGGGGCCCACCGCAGCATCGAACCCGATCCACAGCGCACTCGCCAACGCGACCCATCGCCACTGCCTCGACCACAAGGGGCAACCATGACCGCCACCACATCCGACCCCATCCTCGGCGACGGCACCCCCCTGCTGCACACCCGCACCAGCGGCGAAGGCCCCGCCGGCAGCTTGCCCATCGACGCCGACACCCTGCGCGACGCACCCAGCGGCCACCTGTTCGGCATGACCCAGAACGCCGGCATGGGCTGGCGCGCATCCGAAGTCGCGCGCGACCCCTACCTGATCCTCAGCACCCAGGGCGGCCTGCGTGCGCCGGACGGGCAGCCGGTCGCGCTCGGCCTGCACACCGGCCACTGGGAACTCGACCAGATGGTGCGCGCCGCCGCCGAGACATTGGCGGCGAAGGGCGGCCTGCCGTTCGCCGTCGCCTGCAGCGATCCCTGCGATGGACGCACCCAGGGCACCACGGGCATGTTCGACAGCCTGCCCTACCGCAACGACGCGGCCATGGTGATGCGGCGCTTGGTGCGCTCGCTGCCCACGCGCCTGGGCGTGCTGGGCGTGGCCACCTGCGACAAGGGCCTGCCGGCGATGATGCTGGCGCTGGCCGGCTGCGGCGAGCTGCCCGGCGTGATCGTGCCCGGCGGGGTGACCCTGCCGGCGCGCGGTGCCGAAGACACCGCCGTGGTGCAGACCATCGGCGCACGCTTCGCGCACGGGCTGATCGACCTCGAGCACGGCGCGGCCATGGGCTGTCGCGCCTGCGGCTCGCCCGGCGGCGGCTGCCAGTTCCTCGGCACCGCCGCGACCTCGCAGGTGATTGCCGAGGCGCTGGGCATGGCGCTGCCGCACAGCGCGCTGGCGCCGTCCGGCGAACCGGTCTGGCTCGACATCGCGCGCCGCTCCGCGCTGGCGCTGATGCGGCTGGCGGGGCAGGGCGGCACGATGTCGACGATCCTGAGCCGCGAGGCCTTCGACAACGCCCTGGTCGTGCACGCCGCGTTCGGCGGTTCGACCAACCTGCTGCTGCATGTACCCGCGATCGCACATGCGGCTGGCGTCGAGCGCCCCACGGTGGACGACTGGATCCGCGCCAACCGCGCCACGCCGCGGCTGGTCGACGCGCTGCCCAACGGCCCGCGCCATCATCCGACCGTGCAGGTGTTCATGGCCGGCGGCGTGCCCGAGGTGATGCTGCACCTGCGCGGCATGGGCCTGCTGCATCTCGACGTGCCAACGGTCAGCGGCCGCAGCCTCGGCGACAACCTCGACTGGTGGGAACGCAGCGACGCACGCCGGATCGCGCGCGAGCGCCTGCGCGAACTCGACGACGTCGATCCCGCGCACGTCATCATGGGGCCGGAGGCCGCCCGTGCGGCCGGGTTGTCGAGCGCGCTGGTGTTTCCGCGCGGCAACATCGCCCCGGAAGGCGCGGTGATCAAGGCCACCTCGATCGATGCTTCCGTCGTCGATGCCGACAACGTCTACCGCCACAGCGGCCGCGCCCGCGTGTTCGCCAGCGAGCGCGACGCGATCCGCGCGATCAAGTCCAAGGGAACCGATGCGGTCGTCGCCGGCGACGTCATCGTGCTGGCCGGCTGCGGCCCGGCTGGCACCGGCATGGAGGAGACCTACCAGCTCACCTCCGCACTCAAGCACCTGCCCTGGGGCAAGCACGTGGCGGTGATCACCGATGCGCGCTTCTCCGGCGTCTCGACCGGCGCCTGCATCGGACACGTCGGACCGGAAGCGCTGGCGGGTGGCCCGATCGGCCGCCTGCGCGATGGCGACATGATCCGCATCGAGATCGATCGTGGCCGGCTGGAAGGGCGCATCTATTTCGTCGGCGCCAACCCGGACTCGCCGCTCGAACCCGATGCGGCAGCCGCCTTGCTCGCGGCGCGCGAACTGCATCCCGCGATCGCACCGCACCCGCGCCTGCCTGCCGACACCCGCCTCTGGGCCGCGCTGCAGGATGCGGGCGGCGGCACCTGGGGCGGCTGCGTCTACGACGTGGACGCCATCATCGACACCCTGCGCGCCGGGAGACAGGCGCTGGCGAAGGAACGTGGCGGCACTGCAGGCACCGCCGCCACATGATCGACACCGCCCAGGTTCCACCCAGCCGCCGGGGAGGGCGCACCGCATGACCATGTTCCTGATCATCGCCGTGGCGATCGCGCTGCAGATCTTCCTCACCGCGCGCAAGCTCAGCCCCTTCCTGTCGCTGCTGATCGTCGCCATCCCGATGGGCCTGGCGCTGGGCATGTCGCCGCAGGACCTGCTCAAGACCATCGACAACGGCGTCGGCAGCACGCTGGCCGGCCTGGCCCTGGTGATCGTGCTGGGCGCGATCCTGGGCAAGGTGCTGGAGGAAAGCGGCGCGGCCGAGAAGATCGCCAACACCCTCATCGCCCGCTTCGGCGAGAAGAACATCCAGTGGGCGCTGCTGCTCACCGGTTTCCTGGTGGGCATCCCGCTGTACTTCAATGCCGGCTTCATCATCCTGGTGCCGCTGATCTTCTCGCTGGCGCGCAGGACCGGGCTGCCGATCCTCTACCTCGCCATCCCCACGGTCGCATCGCTCAGCACCACCCACTGCTTCCTGCCGCCGCATCCCGGCCCGGTGGTGCTGGTCAACGCCTTCGGCGCCGACATGGGCCGCACCCTGATGTACGGCATCCTCATGGCGATTCCGGCGGTGATCATCGCCGGGCCCTTCCTCGGCCGGCGCATGCAGCACATCAACCCGCCGCTGCTGGACCTGTTCGCGTCCAGCACAGAGCACAAGGAGCTGCCCGGCGCGTGGAGCTCGTTCCTGATCGCGCTCTCGCCCGTGCTGCTGATCAGCCTGTCGGTGGTGGCCGACGGCCTGCTGCCGGACGGCCCCGCCAGGACCGCGCTGCTGTTCCTCGGCAACCCCACGGTGGCGCTGCTGCTGTCGGCGCTGATCGCCTTCTACTGGCTCGGCTACCGCCGCGGCGTGGGGCTGGAGACGCAGACCAGGTGGCTCAATGCCGCCATCGCCAGCATCGCCGTGATCCTGCTCATCATCACCGCCGGCGGCGTGTTCAAGCAGGTGCTGGTCGACAGCGGCGTGGGCGCGCAGATCGCCGCGCTCAGCGAAAGCTGGCAGATGCCGCCGCTGATCTTCGCCTGGCTGGCAACGGCCCTGCTGCGGGTGATGATCGGCTCGGCGACCGTCGCGGTGATCACCGCCGCCGGCATCGTCGGCCCCCTGATCGCCACCACCGGCGCCTCGCCGGAACTGATGGTGCTCGCCGTCGGCGCCGGCAGCGTGTTCGGCTCCCACGTCAACGACTCGGCGTTCTGGATGTTCAAGGAGTTCTTCAACCTGTCGATGAAGCAGACGTTCGCGTCATGGACGGTGATGGAGACGACGATCTCGGTCGTGGGGCTGGGGGGAGTGCTGCTGCTGGAGAGGCTCGTGGGTTGACCGCCGTGGGGGACTCTGCGGCGCGCCGTTGCCGGCCAGACCGGTCCTTGTGCCTGGAGGGAGGCTGACCCTGTGGGGGAGAATCGTTGCGATGAATACCACCTCGTTTGGTGGGTGATATCAGTTATCACCACTAAATTGGACGTTCTGGTCCCCAGAAGACCTGGCTCCCCAGCCAAGTCCATGTTTCCGTGAGGGAATTGCCAGATTGACGGGCTGCACGAGAAGCCACATGCTCCTTGCTACAACCCAGATTTGGGGACTACTAGGCGTTAGGCCCCTAATGAGGATCTGTAGCACTTCCATGGGACGGGTCATACATCACGTTGTTGCGCTGGCTACAGCTGCGGCACTTCTGTCGGGCTGCGGCGTGCAGAACGTTCGCTCGACCACCTCATCCGCACCGGTAGCCAGCCTCTGCGGTGTGCTCGCGACGCCAACTCAGCTTGGGGCTGTGGTTTCGTTCCAGGCTATAGCCTCAACGGATCTCCATCACGGCATCACGCTAAGGGACCCTGCGTGTCCAAACGCAGGCCTGAAAGTTGGCCCTCTGGGAGAAGATGCAGACCAGAGCGTCGAGCGCTTCTTAGGTCAGTTGCAGGTGCTGGCACCTCATCTGGCCTGGCGTTCTGCTCTGGGCAGCTTCACTGGGCGCATCACGCTCAACGCATCCGGTGAACGACGCGTGGCACTCTTGGCAGCGGACGACTTCCAAGAGGTTGCGGATGAGCCGTAGCTTGCGGGGGGTGAATTAACACCCCAAGTGCAACACCCCTGAGATTTCATGTAGGCGTTCGACTGGGGTCTTGTAGCCATGTCGCTTCCTTGGTCTTGTGTTGAGTTTATGAGTGATGCGGTCGCAGTCGG
>JAEXLY010000163.1 GCA_023444765.1 Pseudomonadota bacterium
CCGTTGGCCTGGGCCAGCGCCTGCACCGTGGTGCCCATCCGGGCCGCGATCTCCGAGAGCGTGTCGCCGGGCCGGATGGTGTAGCTGGTGGCGGGCGCGGGACCGGCCTCGCCACCGGGCACGCGCAGCGTGGTGCCGGCGTGGATCAGGTCGGGATTGCGGATGCCGTTGGCCTGGACCAGGGCCTGGACGGTGGTGCCGAACCGCGCGGCGATCGCCGAGAGCGTGTCGCCCGGGCGGACCGTGTAGCGGCCGCCCTCGGCAGGCGGCGCGTCGCCCGGACCGGGCCGCGGCGGCGTGCCGTCGATCGGCGCCGGCGCGTCGCCGTCGATCTTGTTGCGCACGAAGCTCGTGGCCTCGCCAGCGGTGATGCGACCGTCGCGGTTGAGGTCCAGCGGGGCGTTCATGCGATAGGCCGCCGTGCCCTGCGAGAACAGCGTGGCGCCCGGATCGGGGCGCGGGCTGCCATAGAGCACGGTGGTATAGACGCCCTCGAGCGTATTGAGGTCGCCCGGGTCCGAACGCCGCGCGAAGTAGCGCTCGACGTACTCGAGCTGCGCGACCGCGCTCATCCTCGCCAGCGCGTCGGTACTGGTGCCCAGTTCGCGCGCGGTGGCGGGCATGAACTGGATCAGGCCGGTGGCGCCGCTGCCGGCACCGTTGCGGACGCCGGGGCTGAAGCTGCCCCCGGTCTCGAAGCTCATCACCGCCAGGATGTACTCCGGCCGCGTGCCCAGGCGTCCGGCCATCTCCTCGACTCCGCGCAGGAAGGCCCCCGTGACGTTCGGATTGCCCTGCACGCCCTGGATGCGGTTGTAGTCGAAACCGTCGGGGCTGAGATGGTCGCCCGGCCGGTCGGCACTGGTGCGGGTGCTGGCGTGGGAGGCGTGATCGACGGAGCTGACGGACATGGACGGTTTCCCTGGTTCGCATCGGAAGCACGACGCGTCCCCGCCGCGCCACACGGCGACCTTATCCAGGGCACGCCGGTGGACGTCAGCCCGGTGCCGCCCTAGCTGGGGTGGACCCCAGCGTGCCGGGGCCGCAGTTCGGCCCGGCATGCGATTCCGCGTGGGCCCCGTCTCCGCACGCGGCCAACCGGCGAGGCGTTCGCGCCCGGACGACCGCTGCACGCCGCCAGCGCCAGCGCGAGCAGGTGGAGGCGGAACATCGGGCGGGAGCGGCTGCGGGGTCCACCGGGGGGCGGGATGCGGGCGGTGCATCACGCCGCCCCACGCCCGCCTGCGGCATCGGCCAGCCGGGCGGACCATGACCACCTGCCCCGTCCAGCCGGTACCCGCGCAGGCGTTCGCGCAGGACGCGGCCGCAGCCACGCATGCGCACCCTCCCGCCGCCGATGCGGTACCTCGCGGCGGACGCGACCCCGGGGGCAGGTCCCGGTGGCCTGGCGTACAGCCCCGACGGGTACTCCACCCGGGCGATCGCCGCGTCCGGGCGGCTCAGGCCGTCTCGTCCATGCGCACCACCAGCTTGCCGAAGTTGCGTCCCTGCAACAGGCCGATGAAGGCCTGCGACGCATGCTCCAGTCCGTCCACCCGGTCCTCGCGCAGCTGCACCGCGCCCGTTTCCAGCCAGCCCAGCATCTGCCGGCGGAAGGCGTCGAAGCGTTCGCCGTAGTGGTCGGTGATGACGAAGCCCTGCATGCGGATGCGCTTCTGCAGGATCGCGGTCAGCAGCAGCGGGGTGGCGTCCGGTCCCGGCGGCGGTGCGGCGTCGTTGTAGTGCGCGATCACACCGCACACCGGGACGCGCGCGCCGATGTTCAGCAGCGGCAGGACCGCGCGGAACACCTCGCCGCCGACGTTCTCGAAGTACACGTCGATGCCGTCGGGACAGGCTTCGGCCAGCCGACGTGCAAGATCCGGGGCATTGCGGTCCAGGCAGGCGTCGAAGCCCAGCACCTGGACCGCATGCCTGCACTTGTCCGCCCCGCCGGCGATGCCGACCACGCGCGCACCCTCGATCCGCGCGATCTGCCCGACCAGCGCGCCGACGGCGCCGGTGGCCGCGGCCACCACCACGGTCTCGCCGGGCTTCGGCCGGCCGATGTCCAGCAGCCCCACATGCGCCGTGAAGCCCGGCATGCCCAGGCCGCCGAGGGCCAGCGAGGGTGGATCGATGCCGTCCACCGTCACCAGGTCGCTGCCGTCGGATACCGCGTAGTCCTGCCAGCCGGCATAGGCGAGCACGCGCTGGCCTTCTTCGAACCGGGGATGCCGCGACCGGACCACGCGACTGATCGTCGCGCCCACCATCGGCTCGCCCAGGCGCACCGGCGGCGCGTAGACCGGGCCCACCTCGTCCATCAGGTTGCGCATGTACGGGTCGAGCGAGAGGAACTGGTTGCGCAGCAGGACCTCGCCCTCGCCAGGCTCCGGGATCGGCGCCTGCTGCAGGTCGAAGTCCTCCGCCACCGGCAACCCGCGAGGCCGGCGTGCGAGCACGATCCGGCGGTGATGGGTGGCGCGATTCGAAGTCATCGTCATGGCCTGCTCCGTCCGCCCATGCGGAAAGCCGGACTTGGGGTGCGCATCACCGCGCCCCCGCCAGCCGTTCGCGCTCGGGCACCCGCTGCGGCCAGCCGCCCGCAAGCGCCTTGTACAGCGCCACCGCGCTGGCCACGCTGCGGGTGCGGCCGTCGGCGAACGCGTCCTGCGCCTGCAGCTGCACGCGTTCGGCGTCGAGCACGTCGAGCAGGCCCGAGGCACCGGCCTCGAAGCGGGCGCGCGCGAGCTGCGCGGCC
>JAEXLY010000104.1 GCA_023444765.1 Pseudomonadota bacterium
GCGCCCCGCGCCCGCCGGGCCCCGCGCCCCCGTCGGCAACGCCACGCTGCAGATCCATCCCTCCCTCAGATGCAACCTCGCCTGCGCGCACTGCTACTCCAGCTCAGGGCCTTCGGCCAGCCTGTCGCTGGACCCCACGCTGGTCTGCGGGGCCATCGGGGACGCGGCTGCGCTGGGTTACACCGTGGTTTCGGTATCCGGCGGTGAACCGCTGATGTACCCGGGTCTGGAAGACATACTGCGCCACGCGAAATCGCGGGGCATGCGCACCACCGTCACCACCAACGGCTTTTTCACCGACCACGCCCGTTTCGCGCGGTTGGCCGGGCTGGTGGACGTACTGGCGATCAGCCTCGACGGCCCCCCGGAGGTCCACAACCGCGTGCGCGGCCACCCCCGCGCGTTCGAACGGCTCGAGCGCGGACTGGATGCGGTGCGCGCCGCGGGGCTGGCGTTCGGCTTCATCCATACCCTCACGCGCACCGACTGGACCCACCTGCCCTGGGTGGCCGACTACGCCGCCGCGCAGGGCGCCAGCCTGCTGCAGGTGCACCCGCTGGAAATGAGCGGCCGCGCCTGCAGCGAGCTGGCCGATGCCTGCGCGGACGAGGACATCCTGGCGCGCGTGTACCTGATGGGGATCGCCATCGCCAGCAAGCATGGCTGTCGCATGCAGCTGCAGATGGACGTCGTGTACCGGCAGCACGTACGCGAGCATCCCGGCCTGTTCTACGCCTGCGTCGATGCCGGCGGTACTTCGGCGCCCGAAGCCCTCGGCCTGCTGGTGCTGGAGGCAGACGGCAGCATCGTCCCGCTCTCGCACGGCTTCGACCGGCGCTACCGCGTCGGCAACCTGCATCAACAGTCGCTGCGCGAGGCCTGGCCCGCGTTCCGGGCGCGGCGGCTGGCGGCGCTGCGGCGGCTGTGCAGGGAGGTGTGGACCGACCTGGCCGCCGACGATGGCCCGCTGCTCAGCAACTGGCACGAGGTCGTCAGTGCCCGCAGCCATGATCGTCGGATCGCGGCCGCACTGACAGCCTGAGCGAGGCGCCGCCGCGCGTGGCGGCGCCACCGCCACCGCGGATCAGGCCTGCTCGGCGGCGGGGTACAGTTCGGCGTTCTCGCGCTGCAGGCGCTCGAACAGCGCGCGCAGCACGGTATTGGCATCCTGCCGGAAGCCATCGGGATCTGCCGCCAGCCGCGCCGGCACGCGCCAACGCTGCACGAACTCGGCGAAGGCGCCCGAGAGTCCTTCCATCTCCGTGCGGTAGCGCGTCGCCATCGCGGCCAGGCGCTCATCCGGACTGCGCTCCAGCGCCGGATACAGCACCTGCTCTTCGGCGGCCAGGTGGAACTTGATGTGGCTGGCCGTGCTCACGATCGCCTCGCCGATACGCTCGGCGTTCTCGCGCACGCCTTCGCGCGCCAGCGCCCGCAGCGCATCGATCTGTTCGAGGATCCGGGCATGGTCCCGGTGGTAACGCGCGATCTCCATTGCTGCTCCGGTTGCGATTGCAGGCAAGCCGGCATGCGCAGGCTCGCGCCTGATATCGGCACCACCATGGAAAACCTGAGCTTGCGCCGCGACGGCGTCGCGTTGCATGGAGGGGTTCCACATCGAGCCCCCGACGCGATGCAGAGGCATCCGACCAACCTGTGCGGAGGTGGTGCCGAGGGCAGGTTCCTTCGCATGCGGCGACCAGCGCGACTGCCTCGCACTACTCGCTCGCAGCGCTGCAGCGTTGCCGCGTCTGGCTCCACCCGCCATCCACGCGCTGGGAGACGTAGCCGCCGATACACGCCTGCGCGCGCCCATCCCTGCGCGCGGCCACCGGCCCGGGAAATGCGGGAAGCGCGTGCGCCCCGGGCCGGCGCGCGGCCGAGCGCGCCGCTGCGGGCGTGGCTCCCGCACCGCCACCCTGCGTGCGGGCATCGGGCAGGAGCACCTGAAACTGGCGTTCCAGCTCCTCCACCGCATGACGCACCACCAGCACGGTCACCACCGTCTGCAGGAGGCCGTACAGGCAAAGCGCGACGAACACGGCGCCCACGATGCGCCAGAACGGCGCGCCGGTCTCCTGCTCCCGCCGCGAAAGCTCGCGCACGTCCGGGTTGCGGAACCGCACCTGGCTGAAATCGATACGGCCGTCGTCCACCCCGACCCCCTCCCTGACCGCCAACCAGGCCGGGGCGACCGTCATGCCCGCTGGCCCGGATCCGGACGCCAGGATACAGCGGGAACCGGCGTCCGCTCCGACGTGAGGCACGGGGCCGGGGCTCAGCGCAGCCGCAGCACCGTCGTGGTGCCGCGATCGGGTTCGGAGTCGAAGCGCAGCTCCCAGCCCAGGTGGTCGCAGATGCGGGCGAGCAGGTCCAGGCCGATGCCACCGCCGTCGCGGCCGGCGGTGCGCGCCATCTGCGCGTAGATGCGGGCGATCTCCTCGGGCGTCATCCCGTGGCCCGGGTCCTCGATCGTCAGCGTCGCGTCGGGCGTGAGCCGCACCCGGATCTGGCCCTGGTCGCTGTTCTCGATCGCATTGCGCAGCAGGTTGCCGATGGCTGCCTGGACGATGGCGATGGGCGCCTGGATCGCGCAGCGCTGCACGCCGCTGGCATCGACGGTCAGCTGCTTGCCCTGCATCAGGTAGCCGTGGTCGTCGATGATCTCGGCCACCAGCTCGTCCAGCTCGATACGGTCGCTGTTGTGCGCCAGTCGGCCCGGGTCCTTGGCCAGCACCAGCAGCAGCGAGATCAACTGCTCGACGCTGCGCGCGGTGCGTTGCGCGCGCAGCATCTGCGTGCGCGCGCCATCCGGCAGGCCGGGCTGCTGCAGGGCCAGTTCGATGGCGCCCGTGATCACCGCAGTGGGTGTGCGCAGCTCGTGGCTGGCGGTGTCGATGAACAGCCGCTCACGTTCGATGAAGCGGTCGTGGCGCGCGAGATAGTCGTTCACCGCGCCGGAGATCACCAGCAGCTCCGCGGTGGCATCCGCGCTGGGGTGCACCTGCTGGCCGAGCCGGTCGGGCGCGAGCGCGGCGATGTCGCCGGCCAGCTCCGAGAGCGGCCTGAGGGCGCGGCGCAGGCCCCAACCCATCAGCAGGACCAGCGCCAATACAAGCACCACCGCGCTGCCCAGCACCATCAGGGTCAGCGCCTGCTCTCGATCCTCCAGGTCGGTGATGTCCAGCACCAGGGTATGGCGCACGCCCTCGACGTCGCGCACGAGCACCACCGTCTGCCGTCCGTCGAGCCACAGCTCGTCATGGATGCCGGCATCCAGGCCGCGCAGCGGCGTCGGGACCACGCTGCCGTCTCCGTCGCGGTAGAGCTGCAGGGTGTCCGTGTCGCGCCAGCGGTAACCGGGCTGCTCGCGCCCGTGCCGCAGGTGCTGCTGGAGTTCGACCTCCAGCAGCGAGTTCCAGAGCAGGCGCTCGGCGTGCTCGTTGATGGCGAATCCGTGGGCGAATATCGCCGCAGCCAGCAGCAGCGCATACCCCGCCAGCCATCCGGTCAGGCGTCGCTGCAGGCTGCGCCTACGCGGCATGCGCCTGTCCGCCCGACGGCGGGGCGATGCGATAGCCGGTTCTGGGCAGGGTCTGGATCAGCTTCAGCGGGAACGGACCGTCGACGCTCCGTCGCAGTTCGTAGATGTGCGAACGGAGCATGTCGCCATCGGGCGGATCGTCGCCCCACAGCGCCTGCTCCAGGCGTTGCCGCGTCACCGCGGCCGGGCTCGCCTGCATCAGCACCTCCAGCAGCTTGCGGCAGGCGGGATACAGGTGCAGCGCCCGCCCCGCGCGCGTGGCCTCGAGCGTGTCGAGATCGAGCCTGAGGTCGGCCACCTCGAGCACGTGGCGACGGCCGCGTCCCTGGCTGCGCGAGACCAGCGCCTCCAGCCGCACCTCGAGCTCGGGCAGGGCGAAGGGCTTGGTGAGGTAGTCGTCGGCGCCGGCGCGGAAGCCCTGGATCTTGTCGGGCAGTTCGTCGCGCGCGGTGAGCATGATCACCGGCACGTCGGAGCCGTGCTCGGTGCGCAGGCGGCGCAGCAGTTCCGGCCCGTCCAGGCGCGGCAGCATCCAGTCCAGGATCACCGCATCGTAGGCCTGGGTACTGGCCAGGTGAAGTCCGGTGACCCCGTCGGGCGCGGCATCGAGCAGGTGTCCGCGCGCTTCGAAATAATCGAAGAGATTGGCCGTGAGGTTGCGGTTGTCCTCCACCACCAGCAATCGCACCTGGTTGCTCCCCATGGCGCGAACTGCGCCGGATCGCCGCAGACTGCCACGTCGTGCGTCGAAAAGCTGTCGGAACATGTCGCTCCGACAAATCTCCGACCGCCGGCGCGCATCATGCGTGCCGGCCCGGTCCTCCCCTGCCATGCCCGCATCCCCGCGCTCCCCGGCTTTCGTGCTGCTGATGTGCCTGCTGGTCGCGTCCCTGCTGGCCGGAGCGGGCATGCGCGACCCGCAGCCGGCGGACGAACCGCGCTTCGTGCTGGCGGCCACGCAGATGCTCGACACCGGGGACTGGCTGCTGCCGCGGCGCGGCAGCGAGCTGTACGCGGACAAGCCGCCGGTGTTCATGTGGCTGCTCGCCGCCGCAGGGCGTGTCACCGGCGACTGGCGGGGCGCCTTCCTGTTGCCCTCCTGGCTGGCGGCGCTGCTCGCGCTGTGGCTCACCGGCGACCTGGCGCGGCGCCTGTGGCATCCGGCGGCCGGGCGCCATGCGGCGCTGGCGCTGTTCGCGTGCATCCAGTTCGGCCTGCAGGCCAAGCGCGCGCAGATCGACATGGTGCTGGTGGCCATGACCACGCTGTCGCTGTGGGCATTGATGCGGTACGTGCTGGAGCGACGCGACTGGCGATTGCTGGCACTGGGCACGTTCGCCGCGGGGCTGGGCACCGTGACCAAGGGCGTGGGTTTCCTGCCGCTGCTGGTGCTGCTGCCGTGGTGGCTGCTGCACCGGCGCACGGCAGTGTGGGTCGCGCCGGCGTCCCGGCCGCGATGGCATGCGCTGGCCGGCACGGCGGGTTTCGTGGCCGGCGCCGGACTCTGGCTGGGCCCGATGCTGTGGGCGGTGGCCACCCGGGCGGATCCCGCTCTGCAGGCCTATGCCGCGGACATCCTGTGGAAGCAGACCGGCACCCGCTACGCCAACGCCTGGCACCACCTCAAGCCGGCCTGGTACTACCTGCAGGTGATCGCGACGCTGTGGCTGCCCGGCGCGCTGCTGCTGCCGTGGCTGCTGCCGGCCTGGTGGCGGCGCATGCGCCGGCTCGACCCGCGCTGGGTGCTGCTGCTGGGCTGGAGCCTGCTGGTGCTGCTGTTCTTCAGCGCCAGCCCCGGCAAGCGCGATGTCTACATCCTGCCGATGCTGCCCGCGCTGTGCGTGGCGGCGGGGCCGCTGTTGCCCGCGCTGCTGCGGCGGCGGGCCGTGCGGCGCGTGCTCGTCGGCTGGCTGGCACTGGTGGCGCTGGCGGCACTCGCGCTCGGCCTGCAGGCCTGGCTGGGGCCGCCGGACTGGCTGGCCGCGCTGGCAGCGCGGCGCAACCTCGACGCTCCCACCCTGGCCGCGATCGGGCGCTGGCTGCCCCTCATGGGCGTGCTGATCGGCGCCTGCGTCATTGCCTGCCGCCCGCGGCGCGCGGGCCTGGCCACGGTGCTCTCGATGGCCGTGCTGTGGACGGTGTACGGCGTCGGCCTCATGCCGGGGGTGGATGCGGACAGCTCCGGGCGCGCGATCATGCGCGAGGCCGGCCGCCGCATCGGCCCCGACGCGCAGCTGGGCCTGCTCGGCTGGCGCGAACAGCACCTGCTGCAGGCAGGCCGCCCGGTGGTGGAATTCGGTTTCAGGCGGCCATGGGACGCGCAATGGGGCGACGCCACGGCCTGGCTCGCGCAGGCGCCCGCCGAACGCTGGCTGTTCGTGCTGGAGGAGGCGCTGGGACCCTGCGTGGACCGCGCGCAGGCGCAGCCGCTGGGCATCTCCAGCCGGCGCAGCTGGTGGCTGGTGCCGGGCACCGCGGTGCGCGCCGGCTGCCGGGTGCCGCCGCTGGACCCGGATCCGGAGGGTTGAATGCCGCGCTCGCCGGTCGCCATGCGCGGCCGCCGGTTAACACGGTTCCGACAGGCTTCCGACCGCACTCCGACGTGCCGCTGACGACGATGCACCCAACCCGCATCCACATGCCGCCGTGCCCCATCCTGCTTCCACTCCCTCCCGGCTCGCTGCCGGCCTGACGGAAGGCGCTGCCGCCGCGCGTGCTCCCCGCGCGAATGGGGGCGCCGGGGCTTCCTGGCGCGAGCGGGCCGGCACCGTGCTGCGGCTGCGGCCGCGCCTGCACGGCGAAACCCTGATTGTCCTGGCGAGCCTGTACTTCGTGTTGTTCGACAACGCCGCGTTCTGGCATGCGGCCGTGGACGCGCCGTTGCGGCAGGCCCGCTGGGCGGCGTCGCTCGGCGTCCTGGTGTTCGCCGCGCACGCGATGCTGCTGTCCGCGGTGGCGTGGCGCTGGCTGGCCAAGCCGGTGCTGGCGCTGCTGATGGTGGCCTCGGCGCTGGCGTCGCACTACTCGTCGGCCTACGGCGTGCACATCGATGCCGACATGGTGCGCAACGTGCTGCACACCGACCTGCGCGAGTCCACCGAATTCGTCTCGCGCGGGACGCTGGCGGCGCTGGCGTCCGCCCTGCCCGCGCTGCTCGTGCTGTGGCGGATGCGCCTGCGGCGGCGGCGCCCGCT
>JAEXLY010000191.1 GCA_023444765.1 Pseudomonadota bacterium
CCGGTCCGCTGCCGCCGTCGCGCGGTGGTCGGTGCTCCCGTCTCGGCTGCTGCGAATACGCGCACTACAATCGCGCCCATGCTCAAGCGCCTGACCCTTCGCGACTTCGCCGTGGTCCCGGAATCCGAACTCGAGTTCGGCCCGGGGATGACCGTGATCTCCGGCGAGACCGGCGCCGGCAAATCGTTGCTGGTCGATGCGCTGGGCTTCCTCTCGGGCCTGCGGGCGGATGCGGGGATGGTCCGCCATGGCGCGCAGCGGGCCGAGCTCCACGCCGAGTTCGATCCGTCTGCAGTGCCGGCCGCCCAGGCCTGGCTGCGCGAGCAGGAATTCGACGAGGGCGGCGCATGCACGCTGCGCCGGACCCTGCGCGCCGATGGCGGATCGCGGGCCTGGATCAACGGCCGCCCCGCGACGCTCGCGCAGCTGTCGCAACTGGCCGGGCTGCTGGTGGAGATCCATGGCCAGCACGAGCACCAGGCGCTGCTGGAGAAGGCCAGCCAGCTCGCCCTGCTGGACGCCTTCGGCCAGCACGAACCGCAACTGGCGGCTGTGCGCGAGGCCGCCGCCGCCTGGAGCGCGCTGCTGCGCGAGCGCGACACCCTGTCCCGGACCGGTGACGTCTCCGAACGCATCGACTGGCTGGGCCACCAGCTGGCCGAGCTCGAGCGCGAGGACCTGCGCCCCGAGGCGATCGAGGCCCTGGTGGCCGGCCATCGCCGCCAGGCCCACGCGGCCGGCCTGATCGCCGCCTGCGACGAGGCGCTGAACGGGCTGGCCGGCGACGACGGCCCATCGCTCGTGCGGCGCCTCCAGCAACTGCGCGGGGGCCTGACGCGCGAACTGGCGCACGAGCCGCGCCTGGCCGACGTGGACGCGATGCTCGACTCGGCGGCGATCCAGCTCGACGAAGCCACCCTGCTGCTGCAGCGTGTGCGCGACGAGCTGGACATCGATCCTGCCCAGTTCGAGGCACTGGATGCGACCCTGGCGCGGCTGCACGAGCTCTCGCGCAAGCACCGCGTCGCGCCCGGGGACCTGGCCGCGCGCCAGGCCGGATTCGCCGCCGAACTCGAGTCGCTGCGCGACGCGGGCGCCCGCCTGGCCTCGCTCGATGGCGAGATCGCCCGCGCCACGGCGCGCTGGCGCGAGGCGGCGGATATCTTGGGGCAGGCCCGTGCGGAGACGGCGGCGCGCCTGTCCCGGTCCACCACTGCGCTGATCGCCGAACTGGGCATGGGCGGCGGCGTGTTCGAAGTGGCACTCGAGCCGGTGGACAGCGGCCGACCCGATCCGCAAGGTGGCGAACGCGTGGAATTCCTGGTCTCGGCCAACGCCGGGCAGCCGCCCCGCCCCCTGCGCCGGGTCGCATCCGGCGGCGAACTCTCGCGGGTCTCGCTGGCCATCGAGGTGGCCGCGCTGGGCTCGGACACGGTCCCGACCATGGTCTTCGACGAGGTCGATTCGGGCATCGGCGGTGCGGTCGCCGAGATCGTGGGCCAGAAGCTGCGTGCCCTGGGCGCGCGCTGCCAGGTGCTGTGCGTGACCCACCTGCCACAGGTGGCGGCACAGGGCCATGCGCATTACCTGGTCAGCAAGGCCGACCGCGACGGGCAGACCCGCTCGGCGGTACGGCCGCTCGACGCCCGGCAGCGGCAGGAAGAGCTGGCGCGCATGCTCGGCGGGGTCGAGGTCTCGAAGGAAGCCCGCGCAGCCGCGCGGCGGTTGCTCGCGGGGACCGCGGACTGAACCCGCTGGCCGGGGGCGACGGAAGGTCTTCCGCCCCCGGCGCGAACTGCGCAACACCACGCCGCGTGGGGCGCCGCGATCCCGGCGCCGGCACCGCATGGCATCTTCGGATCGGGGTCCGCGCCCCTCCCCCGCACCACCTGCCTGCTTCCCCGCAGCCGTCCGCCCTACCGGTCCGCCGGCTTCCGCGCGGACGGGCCGCGGGGTGGCGACCGGGCCGTGACGGCCGCGTGATCGGGACCTCACAGGGTCGCGAGTATCGTCGCCGGTTCGATGGCGATCCACCTCAGGGGGAAGGCGGGATGGTGACTCACACGATGCAGGCGGTGGGCGGCCTGGAAGCGCAAGCAGGCGACAGTGCCGACGCGGCAATGCGGATGATGCTCTCCGCGCTCCAGGCCGTTGCCCAGGGCGATTTCACGGTGGAGCTCCCCGGGCACTGGGACGGCCTGGAAGGGCGGCTCGCCGACGCCTTCAATACCGTGGTGCGCAGCAATCGCGAGCTGGCGCTGGAGCTGGCCCGGGTCGGCGAAAAGGTGGGCCGCCAGGGCCTGACCCGGCAGCGCATCAGCCTGCCCAACCGCCACGGCTGCTGGGGCGAGATGGAAGGTTCGGTCAACGACCTGGTCGACGACCTGGTGCGCCCGGTCGCGACCATCACCGAGGCCATCGCCGGCGTGGCCCAGGGCGATCTCGCCCGCACGGTTCCGCTGGAAGCCGAAGGACGGCCGCTGCAGGGCGAGTTCCTGCGATCGGCCACGATCGTCAACCGCATGATCGAGCAGATGGGCGAGTTTAGCTCGGAGGTCACGCGCGTGGCGCTCGAGGTGGGCACGGCGGGACGCCTCGGCGGGCAGGCGCAGGTGGCGGGCGTGTCGGGCGTGTGGAAGGAGCTGACCGACTCGGTCAACCAGATGGCCTCCAACCTCACCGCCCAGGTGCGCAACATCTCCGAGGTGACCATCGCGGTCGCCAACGGCGACCTCTCGCGCAAGATCACCGTGGACGTGCGCGGCGAGATCCTGCAGCTCAAGGAAGCCATCAACACGATGGTCGACCAGCTGCGCGGGTTCGCGTCCGAGGTGACCCGCGTGGCGCGCGAGGTGGGCACCGAGGGCAAGCTCGGCGGACAGGCGATCGTGCCAGGCGTCGCCGGCACCTGGAAGGACCTGACCGACTCGGTCAACGCCATGGCCTCCAACCTCACCAGCCAGGTGCGCAACATCGCCGAGGTGACCACCGCGGTGGCGCGCGGCGACCTGTCGCGCAAGATCACCGTGGACGTGCGCGGCGAGATCGCCGAACTCAAGGACACCATCAACACGATGGTGGACCAGCTCAACGGCTTCGCCGCGGAAGTCACCCGCGTGGCGCGCGAGGTCGGCACCGAAGGCAAGCTCGGCGGACAGGCGCAGGTCCCGGACGTCGCCGGCACCTGGAAGGACCTGACCGACCACGTCAACTCGATGGCGTCCAACCTGACGAGCCAGGTGCGCAATATCGCCGAGGTGACCACCGCGGTGGCGCGCGGCGACCTGTCCCGCAAGATCACGGTGGACGTGCGCGGCGAGATCGCCGAACTCAAGGACACCATCAACGTGATGGTGGACCAGCTCAACAGCTTCGCCGCGGAAGTCACGCGCGTGGCGCGCGAGGTGGGCACCGAAGGCAAGCTCGGCGGGCAGGCGCAGGTTCCGGGCGTCGACGGCACCTGGGCCGACCTGACCGACTCGGTCAACGCCATGGCCTCGAACCTGACCAGCCAGGTGCGCAACATCGCCGAGGTGACCACCGCGGTCGCCAGGGGCGACCTGTCGCGCAAGATCGGGGTGGATGCGCAGGGAGAGATCCTGCAGCTCAAGGACACCATCAACACGATGGTGGACCAGCTCAACGGCTTCGCGGCGGAAGTGACCCGCGTGGCGCGCGAGGTGGGCACCGAGGGCAAGCTCGGTGGCCAGGCGCAGGTGCCCGGCGTGGCCGGTACCTGGAAGGACCTGACCGACAACGTCAACTCGATGGCCACCAACCTCACCACCCAGGTGCGCAACATCGCCGAAGTGACCACGGCGGTGGCGAAGGGCGACCTGTCGCGCAAGATCGCGGTGGACGCCCAGGGCGAGATCCTGCAGCTGAAGAACACCATCAACACGATGGTGGACCAGCTCAACGGCTTCGCGGCGGAAGTGACCCGCGTGGCGCGCGAGGTGGGCACCGAGGGCAAGCTCGGTGGCCAGGCGCAGGTGCCTGGCGTGGCCGGCACCTGGAAGGACCTGACCGACAACGTCAATTCGATGGCCACCAACCTCACTACCCAGGTGCGCAACATCGCCGAAGTGGCGACGTCGGTGGCGCGCGGCGACCTCTCGCGCAAGATCGCGGTCGACGCGCAGGGCGAGATCGCGCAGCTGAAGGACACCCTCAACACGATGGTGGACCAGCTCAACGGCTTCGCCGCCGAGGTGACCCGCGTGGCACGCGAGGTGGGCACCGAGGGCAAGCTCGGCGGGCAGGCGCAGGTGCCCGGCGTGGCCGGCACTTGGAAGGACCTGACCGACAACGTCAACTCCATGGCCACCAACCTCACCGCCCAGGTGCGCGGCATCGCCAAGGTGGTGACCGCGGTGGCCACCGGCGACCTGCAGCAGAAGCTGACGGTGGAGGCCAAGGGCGAGATCGCCGAACTGGCCGACACCATCAACGGCATGACCGACACCCTGGCGATCTTCGCCGACCAGGTGACGACGGTCGCGCGCGAGGTGGGCGTCGAGGGGCGGCTGGGCGGCCAGGCCAAGGTGCCCGGCACCGCCGGCATCTGGAAGGACCTCACCGCCAACGTCAACCAGCTCGCCGCCAACCTCACCACCCAGGTGCGCGCGATCGCCGAGGTCGCCACCGCGGTGACCCAGGGCGACCTGACCCGTTCGATCACGGTCGATGTCCGCGGCGAGCTCGCCGATCTCAAGGACAACATGAACCTGATGATCGGCACCCTGCGCGCGACCACCGAGAGCAACAGCGAGCAGGACTGGCTGAAGACCAACCTGGCCAAGTTCAGCGGCATGATGCAGGGCCAGCGCGACCTGCTCACCCTGGGCCAGATGCTGCTGTCCGAACTGGCGCCGCTGGTCGGCGCGCAGCAGGGCCTGATCTACGTGGTCGAGGCCGACGACGCGAGTCCACGCGCGCGGTTGCGTCAGCTGGCGCGCTATGCCGACGCTTCGGGGGCGCCGCAGTCCGGCACCCTCGCCTTCGGCGAGGGCCTGGTCGGGCAATGCGCGGCCGAGGGCCGCCTGATCCTGGTCGACGACGTGCCCGCCGAATCGGTAAAGATCCAGTCGGGCCTGCTCAGCGCGGTACCGCGCGCGGTGATCGTGCTGCCGGTACTGTTCGAAAAGCAGGTCAAGGCGGTGCTGGAACTGGCCTCGCTCTCGGGGTTCACGCCGTCGCAGCGGATCTTCCTCGAGCAGCTGTCGGGCAGCATCGGCATCGTGCTCAACACCATCGAGTCCACCATGCGCACCGAGCGCCTGCTCGCGCAGTCGCAGCAGCTGGCGGTGGAGCTGCAGGCCCAGCAGGACGAGCTGCAGCAGACCAACGAGGAGATCGCGCTCAAGGCCCAGCTGCTGGCCGAGCAGAAGGCCGAAGTGGAGCACAAGAACCAGCAGATCGAACAGGCGCGCCGCGCGCTCGAGGAGAAGGCCGCGGAACTCGCGCTCACCTCCCGCTACAAGTCCGAGTTCCTGGCCAACATGTCGCACGAGCTGCGCACGCCGCTGAACTCGATCCTGATCCTGGGCCAGCAGCTGGCGGAGAACGCCGACGCCAACCTCAGCGCACGCCAGGTCGAGTTCGCCAAGACCATCCATGCCGCCGGAACCGACCTGCTCAACCTGATCAGCGACATCCTCGACCTGTCGAAGATCGAATCGGGTACGGTCACGGTCGAGATCGAGCCGGTGCGTTTCGGCCACCTGCGCGAGAACCTGATGCGTGCCTTCCGGCACGAAGCCGAACGCCGCGAACTGGAGTTCACCATCGAACTCGACCCCGGACTGGAGCCGGCGCTGAGCACCGATCCCAAGCGGCTGCAGCAGATCCTCAAGAACCTGCTGTCCAACGCGTTCAAGTTCACGCCGCAGGGCAGCGTGCGGATGCGCGCATACAACGCCGCCTCGGGCTGGTCGCCGGACAACGAGGGCCTGCGAGCGGCCGGAGCGGTGGTGGCGATCGAGGTCAGCGACAGCGGAATCGGCATCTCGCCGGAGAAGCAGCGGATCGTGTTCGAGGCCTTCCAGCAGGCCGACGCGGGCACCTCCCGCCAGTACGGCGGCACCGGGCTCGGCCTGGCGATCAGCCGCGAGATCGCCGGCCTCCTCGGCGGCGAACTGCAGTTGCGCAGCGAGCCCGGCGCCGGCAGCACCTTCACCCTGTACCTGCCCCTGCATTACGCGGGCGGCGACCAGGCCGCGGCCCGGCGGGTGCCGTCGGCGTTCAATGGCGGCATCGGCGCGCCGGAGCCGGTCCGCGTCGAGTCCTCCGTGGTCGAGGACGACCGCGACCTGCTCCCGGGCGACGCGCCGGTGCTGCTGCTGGTGGAGGACGATGTCCGCTTCGCCGGGGTGCTGCGCGACCTCGCCCGCGCCCAGGGCTTCCGCGTCCTGGTCGCGACCAGCGGCGCGGAGGCCCTGCAGCTCGTGCACACCTGCGCTCCCACCGCCATCTGCCTGGACATCTTCCTGCCGGACATGCTCGGCTGGACGCTGCTGGCCAGGCTCAAGCAGGACCCGGCGACGCGCCACATCCCGGTCCAGATCCTCACTGTTGAGGAGGGCCGCCACCAGAGCCTGGAACGCGGTGCGTTCGCCTTCCTCGCCAAACCCTCGACCAGCGCCGAGATCGGTGCCTCCCTGCAGCGGATGCGCGACTACGCGCTGCCGCGCATCAAGCGGCTGCTGGTGGTGGAGGACGATGCGAACCAGCGCATGGGCATCGAGCAGCTGATCGCCCACGACGACATCGCCATCGACACCGTCGATACCGGCGAGGCCGCGCTCCGGGCGCTCGCCGCGGACCGCTACGACTGCGCGGTCATCGACCTGCGGCTGCCGGACATGAGCGGGTTCGACCTGCTCGACCGCATCCAGGAACAGCCTGCGCTGCGCGACCTGCCGATCGTGGTGTTCACCGGCAAGGAGCTGACCGCAGAGGAGTCTGCACGTTTGCGCAACACCGCCAAGAGCGTGGTGGTCAAGGACGTGGAGTCTCCAGAGCGCCTGCTCGACGAGACCGCGCTGTTCCTGCACCGCGTGATCGGACACCTGCCGCCGGCCAAGCGGCGGATGGTCGAACGCCTGCATGCCTCGGACGAGTCGCTCGCCGGTAAGCGGATCCTGGTCGTGGACGACGACGTGCGCAACGTCTTCGCGATGTCCAGCGTGCTCGAGCGCCACGGCATGCACGTGCTGTCCGCCGCCAGCGGCCAGGAGGCCATCGACAGGGTGGCCGGCGACGACACGATCGCCGCGGTGCTGATGGACATCATGATGCCGGGAATGGACGGCTACGAAACCATGCGTGCCATCCGCCGGCTGCCCGCCTCGCGCGCGCTGCCGATCATCGCGGTTACCGCCAAGGCGATGAAGGGCGACCGCGAGAAGTGCCTGGAAGCCGGGGCCTCGGACTACCTGGCCAAGCCGGTGATGACCGACGAACTGCTGGGAGTGCTGCGGCAATGGCTGCATCGCTGACCGATGCCGGCGCCATCGCAGCCGGCGGTGACAGCGCGTCCGCGCAGGTCTCCGGACCGGTGCGGATCCTGCTGGTCGACGACCAGCCCGCGAGACTGCTGACCTACCAGACCATCCTCGAACCGCTGGGCGAATGCTTGGTGCAGGCCGGCTCCGGACCCGAGGCGCTCAGGCGCCTGATGGAGGACGAATATGCGCTGATCCTGCTCGACGTGAACATGCCGGGCATGGATGGCTTCGAGACCGCGAGCCTGATCCACGGACATCCGCGCTACGAGAATATCCCGATCATCTTCGTCACCGCGGTCAACGTGTCGGACATGGACCGCCTGCAGGGCTACAAGCTGGGCGCGGTGGACTACGTGATGGTGCCGGTGATCCCCGAGATCCTGCGCAGCAAGGTCGAGGTGCTGGTCGAGCTGTACCGCAAGCGCCGCGAGCTGCAGCTGCTCAACGCCAGCCTCGCCGCCCGCAACCAGGAGCTGCAGCGGGAGAAGGCCCGCGAACTGGAGACATTGAACGAATCGCTGCGCCTGGCCAACGAGGCCCTCGCCAGCCGCAACGCCGAACTGCAGACGGAGGTGGCCGAACGCGCGCGGGCGGAGGAACGCCTGCGCGGCGTCGACCACCGCAAGAACGTGTTCCTCGCCACGCTGGCGCACGAGCTGCGCAATCCGCTGGCTCCCCTGCAGAACGCCCTCAACATCCGCCGCCTGCAGTCGGCCGTCGAGGATCCGCTGCTCGACACCATGGAGCGGCAGCTGGCCCTGCTGGTCCGGATGATCGACGATCTGCTCGACATCGCGCGCATCAGCCAGGGCAAGCTCAATCTACGGCCTGCAAGGGTGTCGCTGTCGCACGTGCTGGATGCCGCGGTGGAGATCGCGCGGCCCTGGCTGGAAGGTGGCGGCCACCGCTTCAGTCTCGCGCTCCCGCCGGACGAACTCGAGCTGTACGCCGACCAGGCGCGTCTCGCACAGGTCTTCGCCAACCTCCTCAACAACGCCGCCAAGTACTCCGATCCGGGCAGCAGCATCGAGCTGGCGGCGACACTCGACGAAGAACGCGACGAGGTGGTCGTCGGCGTCCGCGACAACGGCATCGGCCTGGCGGCCGAGTCGCTGCAGGAAGTGTTCGAGGTGTTCCGCCAGGTGGACACGACCGTGGAACGGGCCCATGGCGGGCTGGGCATCGGCCTGACCCTGGTACAGAAGATCACCGAGATGCATCGGGGCCGGGTGGAAGTGGAAAGCGGGGGGCTCGGACACGGATCGACCTTCCGCGTCCGCCTGCCACGGCGGCTTGCCGAGGCGGCAGTCGAGGGTACGGGCGCCACCGCCGCTCCGGACGCGGGGACGGGCGGCGCCCCGGTCCGTCGCCGCGTGCTGGTCGTGGACGACAACCGCGACGCTGCCGACACCCTGGCGCTGATGGTCCGCACCCTGGGACACGAAGCCGTCCAGCTCTACGACCCGCACCGGGTCGAGGAGGAGGTCGCGCGATTCGTCCCCGACCTGGTATTCCTCGACGTCGGCATGCCCGGCCGCAGCGGCTACGACATCGCCCGGTCGCTTCGCGCGCGACAGGGCCCGGAGGCGCTCTCCATCGTCGCCGTCACCGGCTGGGGACACGCCGAAGACCGCACCCGTACCCGCGAGGCGGGCTTCGACGAGCATCTGGTCAAACCGCCTCCGATCGACGCCATCCGGCGGCTGTGCGCCACGGCAGCTGCAGCGGCAGCGGCAAGGCCGGCACCGTGAGCGGACGACGGGACAGCGCCTGGATCGACCGCGTCGCGCACGACCTGCGCGGCCCGCTCGCTCCAATGCAGACGGCGGTCTATCTCCTGCGCGAACCTGGCGTCGACGCGGGCCAGCACGGTGAACTGCTGGGCGTGCTGGAGCGCCAGATCGCGCGGCTGTCCGGAATGATCAGCGAGTTCAGCGACTTCGGCCGCGCGGAAACCGGCCAACTGCTAGCGCGCCGCGAGCCCGTCGAGATCGCCTCGCTGGTCGGCGACGTCGCGACTTCCCTGAAGCCCTGCCAGCCGGACATCCGGCTGGCCGAGGAGGTGACGGGGTTCGAGGTGGAGGGCGACGTGCTGCGACTGTCGCAACTGTTCCGCACCCTGCTCGGCCTGCGCCTCGCGCGCGGCGAGGCCACGCCCGTCAGCGCGCATCTGGACACCGGCGGCACGGGATTGCGCATGCGCTGCGACGTGCGCTGCGCCGGCCCCTCCGACGACCTGGCCGCGCTGCTGCTGGCCGGGCCGCACCCGGACCCGCCCGACGACACGCTCGGCTTCGGGCTCATGATCGCCCGCGCCATCGCGACCGCCCACGGCGGCAGCCTGCGGGGGCGCGCAGCCGGACCGGACACCCTGGCATTCGTTCTGGAACTGCCGCGCGCGGGCGCCGCGGCCTGCACGGCCAGCGCGCCGGGATAGGCGTGCGGCGCGATCCCGCCGGCTCAACGCTTCCGGCGTACGTACAGCACCAGCGAATGCTCGTCGAGGACGCAGCCGTGGTCGTCGGCGATCTTGTTGAGCAGGCTCACGATCTCCGGGCTCTCGAACTCGGTGATCTGGCCACTGCTCATGTCGACCATGTGGTAGTGGTGGTCGCCGCGATCCAGTTCGTACAGGGCGTGTCCGCCCTCGAAATTGTGCTTGGTGACCAGGCCTGCGGCTTCGAACTGCGTCAGGACCCGGTACACCGTCGCCAGGCCGATCTCGTCACCCTGTTCGAGCAGTTGACGGTAGATGTCCTCCGCGGTCATGTGCTGGCGGGGATTCTTCTGTTCGAGCAGTTGCAGGATGCGCATGCGCGGGTGCGTCACCTTCAGCCCGGCTTTGCGCAGATCGGTCGATTCCATGGAGCCTCCGTTCACAGCCGATTTAGCGCCAGCCCTGTGGACGCCGGCCTCGGTGCGCCGGGGAGTGTATCATCGCGCCACCCACTGCCCGGTCCTGCAGGCCCCGATTCCATGCGCATTCCCCGCCTCGTGTTCGCCGCCCTGGTCGCTCTCGGCACCGCCGGCTGCGGCATTCTCTACAAGCAGCCGATCTACCAGGGAAACCTCATCGAGCAGGCGGCCGTGGAGCAGTTGCAGGTGGGCATGGACAAGCAGCAGGTCGTGACCCTGCTGGGGACGCCGTCGATCACCGATCCGTTCCACCACCAGCGGTGGGACTACACCGCCACCGAACGGGTCAACCGTCGTGGCCAGACGGAGGTGAAGAACCTCACCCTGTGGTTCGAGAACGACTCTCTGGTGCGTTGGGACGGCGAGTACTTCGCCGAACAGGACAAGGAACTGTCCGAGCGCATGCGCCGGTTCGGCAACCTGCCCAAGGACAAGGGCCGGCAGCGCCGCCGCTAGGCCTGGCCACGGTCCGCACGAGCGGACGGCCCATGCCTCCCGGGCCGGCTTCGTGCACGCACCTGCGCGCCGGCGCACGATCCGTCAGCGTCGGGTACGTCGGGACGCCTGCACCAGCGCGCGCCGGCGCCGGCTGTCCTTCGGATCCGCCAGCAGCGGTCCAAGCAGTTCCAGACGATCGCCATCGCGCAACTGCGCCTCCACCTCGACCCGTTCGCCGTGGATCGCATGGCCGGCCACGCCGTCGCGCGGCAGCCGCGAACGCGCCAGCGCATCGGCCACCGTGGCGCCCGGCGGCAGTTCGAGGTCCTCGACCTGGAAGCGGCCGGTCCAGGCGCGGATCAGCTGCACCCGCACCGGTCAGGCTTCCGCGTTGGCCACGCGCACGAAATCGTCGACCATGCGGTCGGCCAGCCCCCGCAATCCCAGCGACAGCACCGGCAGCATCAGGCTGCTCTGCGGCTCGAAATCCAGCGACAGCGACACCTTGCAGGCGCTCTCGTCCAGGGCATGGAACTGCCAGCGGCCATGCAGCCGCTTGAACGGCCCCTCGCGCAGCTCCATCTGGATGTGGTGCGGCGGCGAGAGGCTGTTCTCGGTCGTGAACCAGGTCCGGAAACCACCGATGCCCAGCTCGAGCCTCGCCAGCACGCGTGCCGCGTCCTCCTCGAGCACTTCGGCCGACTCGCACCAGCCGAAGCGGCGGGGATAGGCGGCGACGTCGTTGACCAGCTCGAACATGCGGTTGACTGAATGTTCCACCAGGGCGCTGCGTTGGATCGTGGGCATGGCTCGCGCGGGTGACCTGCTTCGGGGACAATGGTGGAATGGGCAAGAAGAGCGGCAAGGATAAGGCAAACGGCGACCGGACCATCGCGCTGAACAAGCGCGCGCGCCACGAGTACCACATCGAGGATCGTTTCGAGGCGGGACTGGCGCTCCAGGGCTGGGAACTCAAGGCGATCCGCGCCGGTCGCGCCAACATCGGCGACGCCTATGCAGTGGTGCTGCGCAATGAGCTGTTCCTGATCGGCGCGCAGATCACGCCCCTGATCCAGGCCTCCACCCACGTCGTCGCGGATGACAGGCGCAGCCGCAAGCTGCTTCTGCACCGGCGCGAGATCGACACGCTGATCGGCCGGGTCCAGCGCGAGGGGTACACCATCGTGCCCACCGCGCTCTACTGGAAGGGCAACAAGGTCAAGGCCGAACTGGCGCTGGCCAAGGGCAAGCAGGCGCACGACAAGCGCCAGGCTGCCAAGGACCGCGACTGGGACCGCGATCGACAGCGGGTGATGCGCGCGCACAACCGCGACGCCTGAGCGGCCCCCGGGGAGGGGCCGCCCCC
>JAEXLY010000247.1 GCA_023444765.1 Pseudomonadota bacterium
CACCACCTCGGCATCGGGCGGCTCGCTGGTGGAGTTCACCAACGACGGCGGCAACCGCGACGTGCAGGTGGACTACCTCAGCGTCAATGGCGCCGTCCGCCAGGCCGCGGACCAGACCTACAACACCGGCGTGTACCAGCACGGCCCGTGCGGCGGCGGCACCGGGAGTGACGACGCGCTGTTGGCGCGGATTGCCGAGCTCGAAGCCGAGCTTGCACGCAGGCCTCCCCCCGGGCGGCCTGCGGCATCCGCCCCGTCGAGTCGCAGCGCGGGCAGGGCCGCCGCGAACGCGCTGCATCCATCCCTGCGTGCGGGCACCGGCCAGTCGCGCGACGCGATCGATGTCGACCAGCAGCTCAAGGATCTGCTGACGCTCGCCTGGAACGACCGCCGCAGCATGCGCGCCAAACTGGAGGACTTCCTGGGCGCGCACCCCGGCAGCGAAGGAGCCGCCATCGCCAGCAAGGGCGTGTTCGAACTGGTGGACAACCGCGATGTCCTGCCCGACGCCGACCTGGCGGCGCTCTACCTCGGGCATCACGACCCGTCGTTCCGGCGGGTGCTGGCCCAGGTGGCCTCGGCACGCGGCGACAACAGCCTGATCGAGCTGCACGTCGCCGAAGCGGCGACCGGCCTGCTCGCGACCTCTGCGGACGAGCGTCGGCAGGCACTGGTGGAACTGGCGCGCGCCCGCCACGTCTCCGCTGCCGACCGTGCCGCGCCTCTGTTGCGCGACCGCGACAGCGCGGTGGTGCTCGACGCGCTGCTCGCGCTGCGCGCCAACGGCAACCAGCGCCACGTGCCGGTGGTCGAACCGCTGCTCGCGCATCCGGACGAATCCGTCCGCTGGCTCGCCAGGGATGCCATCGACGAACTGCGCCTGCTCAGCGATCAGGCACGCACCCGCATCGCCGATCGCGAACTCGCGGCCGAACTGCCGCCGCTGCCGGTGGCGGCGACGCTGCCGCAGTGCGGGTCCGGCATGGGATGAGGCCGGCGTCGGCGCGCGGCGGGCTGCGGAACGGCGATGGCGTCGATGCGCCCGGAGATGCGTGGAGTACGTGACGCCGTCGCGGGTTCACCTTCGCTGGACCCGCGATGCGCTATGGATAGCGTTCGACCACGGAGGCGCGCATGTCGAAGAAGCCCAGCTTCAGGCCCTACGAGCATCCGGCCGGCGGCTGGGGCTCGGTGCATTCGCTGTTGCGCTTCGGTGCACGCCCAGGTGTGCCGGTGGCATCGTCGGTGCACCAGCTCCTGCGCCAGAATAAGTCCGACGGCTTCATGTGCGTGAGCTGCGCCTGGGCCAAGCCGCGCGATCCGCACCGCTTCGAGTTCTGCGAGAACGGGGCCAAGGCCACGTTCTGGGAACTGGACCGCAATCGCGTGGGCGCGGACTTCTTCGCCAGGCACACGGTGTCCGAACTGCTGGAGTGGGCCGACCACGACCTGGAGCGCCAGGGCAGGCTCACCGAACCCATGCGCTACGACCCGGCGAGCGACCGTTACCTGCCGATCGCCTGGGACGAGGCCTTCGACCTGATCGGGCGGGAACTGCGCGCGCTCGCGCCCCCGGGCGTCGTGTTCTACGCCTCGGGCCGCGCCTCGCTGGAGACCTCGTACATGTACGCGCTGCTGGCGCGCATGTACGGCAACAACAACCTGCCCGACAGCTCCAACATGTGCCACGAGAGCACGTCCGTGGGGCTGCCGCGCAGCATCGGCGTGTCGGTGGGCACGGTGCTGCTGGAGGATTTCGCGCGCACCGACTGCATCCTGGCGTTCGGCCAGAACGTGGGAACCAACAGCCCCCGCATGCTGCACCAGCTGCAGGAAGCCAGCCGCCGCAACGTCCCCATCGTGGTCTTCAATCCGCTGCGCGAGCGTGGCTGGGAGCGCTTCACCAATCCGCAGGAGCCGGCGCAGATGCTCAGCGGGTCGTACACGCGGATCGGCTCGCACTACTACCAGCTCCGTGCCGGAGGTGACATCGCCCTGGTGCAGGGGCTGTGCAAGGCGCTGCTGGAGCTCGACGATGCCGCGCGCCGCGAGGGCGGGGCGCGGGTACTGGACCTCGACTTCATCCAGGCGCACACCGAGGGCTTCGGCGAGTTCGAGGCCAGCGTCCGGTCGACCGGATGGCACGATATCGAACGCCAAAGCGGCCTTGCGCGCACGGACATCGCCGCCGCAGCGGGCGTGTATGCGCGCGCTCGCTCGGCCATCGTCGTCTATGGCATGGGCATCACCCAGCATCGGCATGGCGTGGAAAGCGTGCGCATGCTGTGCAACCTGCTGCTCCTGCGGGGCAACATCGGCCGCGCCGGTGCGGGCATCTGCCCGGTACGCGGCCATTCCAACGTGCAGGGCCAGCGCACCGTGGGCATCAGCGAGAAACCCGAGCTGGTGCCGCTGGACCGGCTGGCGGCGCAATACGGATTCGAGCCGCCCCGCGAGAAGGGGCTGGACACGGTCGGCACGGTCGAAGGCGTTCTGGACGGTTCGGTGCGCGGCTTCATCGGCCTGGGCGGCAACTTCGTGCGTGCCGCGCCCGATACCGTGCGCCTGGAAGCGGCCTGGCGCCGGCTGCGGCTGAGCGTGCAGGTGGCGACCAAGCTCAATCGCAGCCACCTGGTCTGCGGCGAGGTAGCGCTGCTGCTGCCGTGCCTCGGGCGGCTGGAACGCGATACCCAGGCCAGCGGCGACCAGGTTGTGACCACCGAGGATTCGACCACCTGCATCCATGCCTCGCTCGGGACCCACGATCCGGCCTCGCCGATGCTGCGCTCGGAGCCGGCCATCGTGGCCGGGATCGCCAGGGCCACGCTCGGCGACAATCCGCGGGTGCCCTGGCAGGGCTGGGTGGACGACTACGCGCGTGTGCGCGACGCCATCGAGGCGACCTACCCCGACCAGTTCCGCGACTTCAACGCGCGCCTGCACACGCCCGGCGGGTTTCCGCGGCCCAATGCCGCGCGCGAAAGGCGCTGGGAGACCGCAAGCGGCAAGGCCGGGTTCCTGGTCCCGACCACGCTCGATGCCAGCGGCCTGGGCGAGCAGCGCGACCGGCTGCGGCTGGTCACGTTGCGCAGCAACGACCAGTTCAACACCACCATCTACGGTTATCGCGACCGCTTCCGCGGTATCGAAGGTACGCGCCGCGTGGTGATGGTGGGCGAGGCCGACATGCGGCGGATGGGCCTGGAGGAGGGCGAGCTGGTCGACCTGGTGGCCGACTACGACGATGGAATCGAGCGCGCGGTCGGTGGGCTGCGCGTGACCGGCTTCGACCTGCCGGCAGGCTGCATCGTCGGCTATTACCCCGAATGCAACCCGCTACTGGCCAGCCACCACCACGCCATCGACGCCCACGTGCCGGCCGGCAAGAGCATTCCGGTGCGGATCCGGCGCGGCAGCCGTGCACCCGTCCCCGCCGGGCCGGAGCCGCAGCGCGGCTAGCCGGCGGGCCGCCCATCCGGAGCAGAAAAAAAACGGGAAGCCCCGTGCGCTTCCCGTTCCCAAGTTATAGGGCCCCGGGGGGATTGCGGCAAGGGTGCGCCGGCGGTGCAACATCGCCGCCCTGTCGATCGGACAGGTCAGCGGATGCGACGCGATGGCGGCGACCCCCACGCGCACCTACTACCACGGCTCGAAGGCGCAGCTGCGCGAAGGCGACCTGATCGAGCCGGGACGCAGGTCGAACTTCGGCACCAGGAAGCGCTCCCGTTTCGTCTACCTCGCCGCCACGCTGGACGCCGCGAAATGGGGCGCCGAACTGGCCATCGGGGAGGGGCCGGGCCGCATCTACATCGTCGAACCGACCGGGGCGATCGAGGACGATCCCAACCTCACCGACCAGCGCTTCCCGGGCAATCCCACGCAGTCCTATCGCTCGCGCGATCCCTTCCGCGTCGTGGGCGAGGTCACGGGCTGGACGCCGCACCCGCCGGCACATGTGGCCCGGATGCGTGCGCACCTGGCCATGCTCCCGCCGGGGAAGGCCGATCCGATCGAGGAGTGACCCTCCGCAGCGTGCCGGTCGCATCCCGGCGGCAACGCCCAGGCCCGTTCGGCGATGCGCTGCGGCCACCGCGTGCGGCCGCGTTCACGGGGCGCACCCGGGGCAAGGACTAGCTTGCAGGTCCCCCATCGCTGGAGCCACCGATGTCCAACCCTGCCGAACTCGAAGAGAAGTTCTGGAAAGCCCTCAAGTCGGACATGACGCTGATGCTGGGCGTCGACGGGCTCGAGGACGGCCATACCCGGCCGATGACCGCGCAGCTGGAGCAGGAAGGCCACGGCCCGATCTGGTTCTTCACCTCCACCGACAATGCGCTGGTGCGCCAGCTGGACGCGCCGCGCCGCGCTGTGGCGGCGTTTGCCGCCAAGAACCATTCGCTGTTCGCCAGCATCGGCGGCAGCCTGCACGTCGACACCGACCGGGCCGTGGTCGAACGCCTGTGGAACCCGTTCGTGGCCGCCTGGTACACGGGCAAGGACGATCCCAGGCTGGCGCTGCTGCGGCTCGATCCCGATCAGGGCGAGGTGTGGTTGAACGAGAACAACCTGCTGGCGGGCGTGAAGATGCTGATGGGCATCGACCCGAAGAAGGATTACCAGGACAAGGTGGCCAAGGTGGAGCTGGGCTGAGCGCAGGCGGTGCGCGTGCGCCCGGCGGGGACGCCCATGCGCATCCGGCCGCGGCAGCGGGACGCGTGGACCCCATCCACGGCTGTCGAATCGTGCGCGCGCAACGGCCGCCGGTACGCTGGTTTATGCTGCGCGGCAGACTCCCGCATACAGGAGCAGCTCCATGCACAGGATGCGCTGGCTGGTTCCGCTGGCGGTGGCCGCCGCCCTGGTGCTGTTCTGGTGGTCCAAGCGCGTCGACGGCGACGCCGCGCCGCGCGCGGCGACCGAGGCTTCCGAGCACGCGCCGGCGCGCTGAGGCGGGTCCGGCGGATCGTTCCGGACGGGTCCGGCACCACTGCGCGGCTCAGGTGCCCAGCAGTTCCACCTCGAACATCAGCGTGGCATCCGGCGGGATCACGCCGCCCGCGCCGCGCGCGCCGTAGCCCAGCGTCGCCGGGATGATCAGCGTGCGCCGGCCGCCGACCTTCATTCCCTGCACGCCCTCGTCCCAGCCCCGGATCACCATGCCGGCGCCCAGGGGGAAGACGAAGGGTTCGTCGCGATCCCTGCTCGAGTCGAACTTCGCGCCCTGCAGCCCGTCGCGGTACAGCCAACCGGTGTAGTGCACGGTGACATTGTGGCCGACCCGGGCCTCCGCGCCGTCGCCGACGTGGTTGTCTTCGAACTGCAGGCCGGAGGCGGTGGTCGTGTAAGCCATGCGGGGACGTCCAGGAAAGGAGTCGCATAGTCTAGACGCGCCGGATGGTCCATCCGCGACTGCACCCGCGCGGACGCGACGCCGGCGCAGGCGCCGAGCCCGGCGCGCGGTGGCTGGCCTGACGGCCGCGGCTCCCGCGTTGTTCCCGTGGCGTCGCCCCGTGGTGGCCGGCGCCCGTGCCGGATGGAGGAGCCGTGCCCAGGTACCGTGCCCCGGGAGTCCATGTCGAGGAGGCGGGCGCAGGGAACGCCGCCATCGAGGCGGCGGCAACGACCGCCAGCGTATTCATCGGTCCCGTACGCGGTGGCCCCGGTCGGTGCGCGCCACTCCCGCTGCTGACCGGATTCGATGCGTTCGCGCATCTCCACGGCGACGACGCCGACCTCGCGTTCCGGTCCGGGCCCACGCCCCACTATCTCGCCCACGCCGTGCGCGCGTTCTTCGCCGAAGGCGGGCGCCGGCTGTATGTCCTGCCGCTGGACCACGACGGCGGCGACGCGCCCCAGGCCGCCGATTACGCGCAGGCGCTGGCGATGGCGCGACTGCCCGAGGAGGCGAGCGTGCTGGCCGCGCCCGGCGCAAGCGCCTGGTGCGTGGACGTGGCGGCCGCGTACCGCGTCCTCATCGACGCGGCGGAACAGCCGGGCGCGCGCCGCTTCGCGCTGCTGGATGCGCCGCCCGGCGCGACCACCACCCGGATACGCGAACTGGCCCGCGGGCACGCGTCCGGTCGCGCCGCCCTCTACTACCCCTGGATCGCGGTCGCGCGCGCCGCGCACGTCGACGCGGCTGCGCCGGCCGTGCTCCTGCCGCCCTCGGGCCATGTCTGCGGCATCTACGCACGTACCGACCGCGAGCGGGGCGTGCACAAGGCCCCGGCGAACGAACGCCTGCACACCGCCGCCGGTCTGGAACGGTACTCCGGGACGTCCGAGCAGGAGGCCCTGGGTCCGGAGGGCGTGAACTGCATCCGCGACTTCACCGGACGCGGCATCCGGGTCTGGGGCGCGCGCACGCTGTCTCGCGATCCCGGATGGACGTACGTCGCCACGCGCCGCTACCTCGACCACCTGCAACGCAGCATCGAAAACGGGTTTGCGTGGGTCGTGTTCGAGCCCGGCGGCGAGGCCCTGTGGCGCCGGGTGCGCGCACGCATCGACCGGTTCCTGCACGAGCAGTGGCGCGCCGGCGCGCTGGTCGGCACCCGGCCGGAGCAGGCCTGGTTCGTGCGCTGCGATGCCACCACCATGGACGCGGACGATATCGCGCGGGGGCGCGTGGTGTGCCTGGCGGGCGTGGCGACGATGCGGGCCAGCGAGTTCCAGGTCCTGCGGCTGGTCTGGCAGACGGCGTCGCCATCCGCCTGCGGCGACCGCGTGGCAGGCGCAGGGCCGTGCTAGCTAGCCGCCGGGCGAGTCGTCCTGGATCAGTCCGGCCCCGGCCAGCATGCGGTGGACGCACTCCTCGACGTAGGCCTCGTGCTCGGGCGGTACCTGCCCCGTGACCGAGGCCGTCTCCCGGGAGAACGCCTCCAGCACCCGGTCCTGCGGCAGGCGTTCGCACAACTCGGCCAGTCGCTGCGCCAGCCGCGCCAGCGCGGCGTCGATGTCGGCCTTGTCCTTCATGCGCGCATGCTGCGCCGCCAGGCGTCACGACGCCGTGCAGCCGCGCGGTTCACGGTCACGGCCCTACGATCGCGCGTACCACGAAGAGGAGATCACATGATGACCGGACCTTCGCGATCGGGCGTCCTGACCGCCTTCCTGCTGGGCGCCTTCCTGGCTGCACCCGCAGCGCTTGCCGATCCGCCCGCGCACGCCCGCGGCAAGGGACCGCCGGCGCATGCCGGCGGCCCGCACGGGGCGCCGCCGGGCTGGGTCAAGAACGCCTGGCGCAAGGGCGATCGCCTGCCGCTGGCCGAACTGGACGGCTACTGGGTCGGCGATCATGCGCGCTACCACCTCCATGCGCCGCCCCCGGGCCACCGCTGGGTGCGCCAGGCCGACGACCGCTATCTGCTGGTGGCCGTAGCGACCGGACTGATCGTGGACATCCTGATGCGTTGAGCCCGCCGGGCTGCAGGGCGGGCGGGTCGCGCCGCCGCTGGAGCGGCCCGCCCACGCCCGGGTGCGTTGTTCGCGGAGGTCAGGGCAGGGGCGTGCGCAGGCCCACCGCAAGCCGGTTCCAGGCATTGATCTCGACGATCAGGAAAGTCAGCTCGGCGATCGCGGTGTCGTCGAAGTGTGCGGTCAGCGGCGCGTAATGATCGTCCGCGGCGCCCGTGTCCTCGATCCGGGTCAGCGATTCCGCCCAGCCCAGTGCGGCGCGCTCGCGAGCGTCGAACAGCCGGCTCTCGCGCCAGCCGGCCAGCGTGTCGAGCCGGCGCTGTTCCTCGCCGGCCGCGCGTGCCTCGCACGCATGCATGTCCAGGCAGTAGGCGCAGCCGTTGAGCTGCGACACGCGCAGTTTCACCAGGGCGGCCAGGCGCGGCTCGATCCGGCCGCCGCGCAGCGACTGATCGAGCGCGAGCATCGCGCGGAAGGCTTCGGGTGCGAGCCTGGGATAGGGAACGCGGGGCTGCTGCGACATGGGAACTCCGGATGTGCGGCCGCCATGGCCGCGTCATCGGGAGGACGGGCGGGCACGACGCCGCGTGACACCTGGGCTCAGTGCAGCCGCAGCTTGTCGGGATTCATCTGGTTGTGCACCTCGGCGATGCGGTCGCCGTCGCAGACGATCGTGGTGATCATCTGCAACTGGCCGTGCAGGAAACGCAGCCCCGCGTCCTCGCCGTTCACGCGACCGATCGTCCATTGCGCCCCCGCCTGCGCGCGGCGCGCCACCGCCCAGTACAGGCGCGCGATGCGGTCGGCGCCATGCAATGGGCGAAGCGCGGCGGTCACCTTGCCGCCGCCGTCCGAGAGCAGGCGCGCGTCGGCGTGCAGCAGCCGCGTGATCGCGGCGGTGTCGCCGCTCGACGATGCCTCCAGGAAATGCCCGAGCAGTTGGCGGTGGCGGCCGGGCGACACCGCGGGCTGTCGTGCCCGTCCGGCCTGCAGGCGCTCGCGCGCACGATGCACCATCTGGCGGCAGTTGGCTTCGGTGTGCCCGAGCGTGGCGGCGATGCGCGGGTAGTCGTAGTCGAAGATCTCGCGCAGCAGGAACGCTGCCCGCTCCTCGGGACCCAGGCGCTCCAGCAGCGCCAGGAAGGCCAGCGACACCTGTTCGGCGATCTCGGCGCGCCCGGCCGGTCCCGGCGCGACGTCGACGACCAGCGGCTCCGGCAGCCAGGGGCCGACATAGTCCGTGCGCGCGGTCTGCGCCAGGCGCAGGCGGTCGATCGCGATCCGGGTGACGGTCGCCAGCAGCCAGCCGGCGGGGTCGCGGACCACATCGGGATCGGACTGGCGCCAGCGCAGCCACGCGTCCTGCACCGCGTCCTCGGCGTCGGCACGGGTGCCGAGCATGCGGTAGGCCTGGGCCAGCAGCCGCGGGCGGAGGGTCTCGAAGGTCTGGTCGTGGGGGCTCATGACGGTGGGGACGTGCGGGCGCGCGCCAGCGTGACAGGGCCGCCGGAATCGCGTCCGGCCGGAGCATAGGCCAGCGGGGACGCCAGCCGCCGCCGCGCCCGCGGCGCCCGCCCGGCGCCCGCCCCGGGCGCGGGCAGCCACGACGGCGCCACCAGCATCGGC
>JAEXLY010000078.1 GCA_023444765.1 Pseudomonadota bacterium
CGGCCGCGGCGGCGGCGCGCGCCCGCCGCCGGCCCCCGCGACCGCGGGCGGCTGCGCAGTCCGAAGGCGATGTTCTCGGCCACGGTCATGTGCCGGAACAGGGCGTACTGCTGGAACACGAAACCGACGTTGCGCTCGCGCAGGCTGAGCCGGGTGGCATCGGTGTCGCCGAACAGCACCCGCCCTGCGTCGGCCGGCAGCAGGCCGGCGATCACGCGCAGCAGGGTGGTCTTGCCCGAGCCCGACGGGCCCAGCAGCGCGACGAGCTCGCCCGAGCCGATGTGCAGGTCGACGTGGTCCAGCGCAGCGGTCGAGCCGTAGCGCTTGCTGATGGCCTCGATCCGCAGGTCCACGCCATGTCCGTTCGTGTGCATCCCCTGATCATCGCCGATTTCGGAAGACGCAGCTGCGGCCGCTTCGAGTTGGCCGCGCGCAGCGGGGCCCGGTGCAGATCCACGGTGGGGCGGTGGGGGCGTGGCCTGAATAAGCAGCATGGTCTGTGGCTCCGGGAACGTGCATGAAACGGGAAGCGGTTGGCGGCAGTGTGTTCGTTGCCACGCGCAGGCGAACATGGCGGTTGCGATGGGCCGCTGCGCACCATCTCAGTGCCTGCGGTGCGACTGGGCGAGGCCGTCGGCATGCGCGGCCTCCAGCCAGAACTTCAGCACCAGCGTCACCAGCGCCAGTCCCGCGAGCAGCGACGAGACCGCGAACGCGGCGGTGCTGTCGAACTCGTTGTAGAGGATCTCGATATGCAGCGGCAGGGTGTTGGTCAGGCCGCGGATGTGGCCCGACACCACCGACACCGCGCCGAACTCGCCCATCGCGCGCGCGCCGCACAGCAGTACGCCATACAGCAGGCCCCACTTGATGTTGGGCAGGGTGACGCGGAAGAACATCGTCCAGGCGTTGGCCCCCAGCGAGCGCGCCACCACCTCCTCCTCGCTGCCCTGCTGCTGCATCAGCGGCACCAGTTCGCGCACCACGAACGGAAAGGTAATGAACAGCGTCGCCAGCACGATGCCCGGGCGCGCGAACAGGATCCTGATCTCGTGCTCGCGCAGGAACTCCGCGAACCAGCCCTGGGAGCCGAACAGCAGCACCAGGCACAGGCCCGCGACCACCGGCGAGACCGCGAACGGCAGGTCCACCAGCGCCAGCAGCGCGCGCTTGCCGCGGAACTCGAAACGCACCAGCGCCCAGGCCGCGAACAGGCCGAAGATCGCGTTCACCGGGATCACGACCGCGGCGGTGAGCAGGGTCAGGTTGAGCGCCGAAAGCGCGTCGGGCGTGGTCAGTGCCGCCCACCAGGTGGAAAAGCCCTCGCCGAAGGCCGACACCAGCACGATCAGCAGCGGCAGGACCACCAGCAGACCCATCACCGCCACCGCGCCGCCGATCAGCGTGCGGCGCAGCCAGGTGGGCGTTTGCAGCGCCGCGTCGGGGGCCTGGTCAACCATCGCGGCGGCTCCTGCGCTCGTGGCGGAACAGCAGCGGGATGAGGTTGATCGCCATCAGGCACAGGAACGAGGCCGCCAGCATCACGGCCGCCAGCCCGATCGCGCCGTTGTAGTCGTACTCCTCCAGCCGGATGGTGATCAGCAGCGGCGCGATCTCGGTCTGGTAGGGCTTGTTGCCGGCGATGAAGATCACCGAGCCGTATTCGCCCAGCCCGCGCGCGAACGCCAGCGAGAAGCCCGTGAGCAGCGCAGGCAGCACCTCTGGCAGCACAACCCGGCGCAGCGCGGTGAAGCGCGAGGCGCCGAGCGAGGCCGCCGCCTGTTCCTGGTCGGGGCCGAGCGATTCGAGGATCGGCTGCACCGTGCGCACGGTGAAGGGCAGGCCGATGAACACCAGCGCGATCACGATGCCGGCTAGCTGGTAGGCGACCTGGATGCCGAGCGGCTCGAGGAACCGGCCGATCCAGCCGTTGGGCGCGTAGATCGCGGTCAGCGCGATGCCGGCCACGGCCGTCGGCAGCGCGAAGGGCAGGTCGACCAGCGCGTCGAGCAGGCGTCGCCCGGGAAAGCGGTAGCGGACCAGCACCCAGGCCACCAGCGCGCCGGCCAGCAGTGCGATCACCGCGGCGACGAACGCGGTGCCGAAGCTGACCTTGAGCGCCGCGACCACGCGTTCGTCGCGCAACACACGCAGCCAGCCGTCGAGGCCGAGACCGGCGGCGCGCACGGTCAACGCCGTCAGCGGCAACAGCACGACCACGCCCAGCCAGGCCATGCCCAGGCCGAGGCTGAGCCCGAAGCCCGGCAGGGGCGGACGCCAGCGCGGTCGCGGCAGGGGAAGGGCGAGTGTGCTCATCGGGTGGCAGGCAGGCTCTGGAGAGGATCGGGTTGGAGTATCGGTGTGCGGTCACGTCGCCGGCCGGGCGGGGCGGGATGCGCGATCGGCAGCGGTGAAGTCCCGCTGCCGATCGTGGCGCCACTCACGCGCCGTTCGCGGACTCAGCGCGGCTTGTAGATCTGGTCGAAGAACCCGCCGTCGGCGAAGTGCAGCTGCTGCGCCCTGGCCCAGCCGCCGAAGGCGTCGTCGATCGTCACCAGCGGAATCGGCTTGAAGTGGGCGATGGCCGCCGCCGGCACCGTGTCCGGACGCGAGGGGCGATAGTGGTGCTTCGCGGCCAGGCGCTGGCCCTCGGGCGAGTACAGGTACTGCAGGTAGGCTTCGGCGACCTTTTGCGTGCCCTTCCTCGCCACGTTGCCGTCCACCACCGCGACCGGCGGCTCGGCCTTGATGCTCAGGCTCGGGAAGACGATCTCGAACCTGTCGCGCACCTTGGGGTCGGCCAGGGTCAGGAGCGCCTCGTTCTCCCAGGCCAGCAGCACGTCGCCGATCCCGCGCTCGACGAAGGTGGTGGTCGAGCCGCGCGCGCCGGTGTCGAGCACCGGCACGTTGCGGAACACCTTGCCCAGGTAGTCGACCACCTGCGGGCCCTTGCGGTACTCGCGCGAGGCCCAGGCCCAGGCGGCGAGGTAGTTCCAGCGCGCGCCGCCGGAGGTCTTCGGATTGGGCGTGATCACCCCGATGCCGGGCTTGGCCAGGTCGCCCCAGTCGCGGATCTGCTTCGGGTTCCCCTTGCGCACCAGGAACACGATGGTGGAGGTGTAGGGCGAACTGTTGTGGGGCAGTCGCGTCTGCCAGTCCTCCGCGATCAGGTCGGTGTTCCCGGCGATCGCGTCGATGTCGCCGGACAGCGCGAGCGTCACCACGTCGGCCTCCAGCCCGTCGATCACCGAGCGCGCCTGTTTGCCGGAACCACCGTGCGACATGCGCACGGTGAGCGTCTGGCCGGTATCGGCCTTCCACTTGCTGGCGAACGCGGTGTTGAACTCCGCATACAGTTCGCGGGTGGGGTCGTAGGACACGTTGAGCAGTTCGACCGACTGCGCCGACGCGGGTCCGGCGAGCGTCGCCAGCGAGAGGATCAGGGCCCCGAGGGCGTGCCTGGCAATGGGATGCATGATGGTCTGCCTGAAGTGGGGATATGTCAGAAGGCGACTTGCGCACGCGCGAAGAACGTCTTTTCGTCCTGGCGGTCGCCGCCGACGGCGCCGCCGTCGAAGTCCGCATGGGCATAGTTGGCGACGAGTTTCAGGTTGCCGGTAAGGTACCAGTTCAGGCCGAGCGTCCACGCCGTCGCTTCCGAGGCCGCGGCAGCGGGATCGGCGAACAGCGGGAACGCGTCGTCGTCGATCTGCAGCCGGCCGTAGCGCGCCACCAGTTCGAACGCCCCCCAGCCGCCGTCGCCGGGCGCGAACGGCTGGTCGGGCCTCACGCCGCGGTAGCTGGCCGCCTCGCCGGTCAGCACCCAGCTGCCCGTGAGTTGCCACGCGCTGTGCTCCAGCGATGCGCGGGTCGCGCTGGCGGTGTCGGACACGGCCTGTTCCGAGCGGATGTATTCACCGAGCAGGCCGACCGGCCCCGCATACCAGTACGCCTGGGGCGACCAGCGGCGGTGTTCGCCATCGGCGATGACGCTGGCGCGGTAGCTGAAGAACGTCGCCTGACCCGGCGTGCGGTAGCGCGGCAGGAAGTTGTTGCCGCTGCCCGCCTTGTCGCCGGTGCTGGCGGCCATGCCGAAGCCCAGGCCCGAGAGAGCGCCATCGCCACCTTGCCGGGGTTCGAAGAACAGGCGCCCGGCGAACTCGAAGTCGTCGTCGGGATTGCTGGTGGGACTGTCGCGGCCATCCGCGGCGCCGTTGTACACACCGGCGACATAGGTCACCTTCGCTCCGGCCAGCGCGCCCTGCAGCTGCGCGCCGATGTCGCGGTTGGGCGCCAGCTCGGTCGGGAAGCCGCGTTCGACCAGCGCGATCGCACCGCCGCTCTGCAGCCGCTCGAGCCCGATCGGCCCCTTCACCTTGCCGACGCGCACCGTGGCAGCCGGGCTGAACTTCAGGTCGACGTAGGCATCGACGATCGACGTGCTGTCGCCGGCGAACTCCGGCGTGAGGCGGAAGCCCACCAGATCGCCCCAGCTGCCCTCCAGCGTCGGGCGGATCCGGCGCCACAGGAACGTGTCGTTCTGTGCCGCGGGACCGTCGTCGATGAAAACGCGATGGTCGGCCTGCGCCAGCACGCCCAGCTTGAGCTGGACCTGGCCGTCGACGCTCCTGATCGAGGCGCCCTTGTCCGCGGCCAGCGTGACCTCGGGACCTGGCTTGGCGGCTGACGTCGGCGGGGCGGGCGCGACCGCCACGCCGGCCTGGCGATCTCGCTCGTCGAGGCCGAGCTCGACGGGGCGCAGGCGCCGGTCCAGTCCGGCGAGGTCGTTGCGCGCGAATGCATCGTCGGGTGCGATGCCGAGCCGGCGCTCGTCGATGCGCAGGCGCTCGGCGATCTCCTCGGGCGTCGGCGCGGCTGTCTGCGCGACGACAGGCGTGGAAAGCAGCGCGAGCGTCAGCGCGAGTGCGCTGCGTCGGATCGAAGCGGGTGAAGGTCGGGGTCGGAGGTGGCGTGACGATCGCATGGCGTTTCCTCGTGTGTCGCTCGGGAAGCGCCTCCGGTCGTCCGGTCGGCACCGTGGAAGGGATGGGTGGATGGATGGCACCTGCGGCACCGGCGCTCAGTCGCCGAGCCGCACTTTCTGGCTGCGCGTGATCTGCACGATCCGCGACGAATGCACGACCACCTCGACCTGTCCGTAGGCCAGGTCGCGGACCGCGTCGAGCACTGCGCGTTCGGCGTCGCTGAGCGGCGCAGCCTCGTCGGCGCTGGGAGCGCCGAGGGGGGAGCAGGATCGGGAACGGGAAGCGGGCTCATGGGGGCGATCCCGTAGGGCGAGAAGGCTCAGGCCGCGTCGCGCGTCCCCTCGATGCCGGCCAGCCACTCGTCGTCCGAGCCCTCGTTGAGGCCGGCGAACAGGGGCGTGGAGAAGTAGCGTTCGCCGGTATCGGGCAGGGTCGCGAGCAGCACCGAACCCTGCGGCGCATCGGCCGCGACCTTGAGCGCGGCCGCGACGGTGGCCCCGGCGGAGATGCCGACGAACACGCCCTCTTCCGCGGCCAGGCGACGTGCGGTGCCCAGCGCCTCGTCGTCGGTGACCGGCAGCAGCTGGTCGTGCACCGTCCGGTTCAGCACCTCGGGCAGGAAATCCGGGGTCCAGCCCTGGATCTTGTGCGGCGCCCATTCCTTGCCGCCCAGCAGCGAGGCGCCGGCCGGTTCGGTGGCGATGATGTTCACTTCGGGGCGCGCGACCTTCAGGACCTCGCCCACGCCGGTCAGGGTGCCGCCGGTGCCCCAGCCGCTGACGAAGTAGTCCAGGCGCCGTCCGGCGAAGTCGCGCAGGATCTCGGCCGCCGTGGTCTGGCGGTGGTAGGCCGGGTTGGCCGGATTCGTGAACTGCGAGGCCAGGAACCATCCGTGGCGTTCGGCCAGCTCCCGCGCCTTCTTCACCATGCCGGTGCCGCGCTCGGCGGCGGGGGTGAGGATCACCTTGGCGCCGTAGGCGCGCATCAGCTTGCGCCGCTCGATCGAGAAGGTTTCGGTCATCACCGCCACGAAGCGGTAGCCGCGCGCGGCCGCCACCTGGGCCAGGGCCACGCCGGTGTTGCCGGAGGTCGCCTCGACGATGGTGTCGCCGGGCTTGAGCACGCCCCGGCGCTCGGCGTCGAGCACGATGCCCAGGGCGAGCCGGTCCTTGACCGAACCGCCCGGATTGAACGCCTCCACCTTCGCGTACAGGGTCACGTGCCCCGGTGCGATGCGGTGCAGCTTGACGATCGGGGTGTCGCCGACGGTGTCGAGGATGCTGTCGTAGATGGCCATGGTGAGGTCTCGATGCGGGTGGACGATCAGGCGGCGTCCGCGAGCGGGACGTCGGAAAGGCCGAGCGGGGGAGCGCCGAACCAGTGCAGGGCGCCCGCGAGCGCGGCGACCTCGCCGACGATCAGCAGCGCAGGCGACTGTACGGCGTGGTGCCGTGCCAGGCGTGACAGATCGGTTAGGCGGCCGTTGACCACGCGCTGGTCGGCGCGGGTACCGTTCTCGACCAGCGCGAACGGAGTGTCCGGCGCGCGCCCGTGCGCGATCAGCTGCGCCTCCACCACGTCCAGACGCGCAACGCCCATGTAGAAGGCCAGGGTCTGGCGCTCCTGCGCCAGCGCCGGCCAGTCGAGCGTGTCCGGCCCGTCCTTGGCGTGCGCGGTGACCAGGCGCACCGACTGGGCGTGGTTGCGATGGGTCAGCGGGATTCCGGCGTAGGCGGCGCAGGCGGCCGCCGCGGTGATGCCGGGGACCACCTCGTAGTCGATGCCGGCCGCGCGCAGGACCTCGAGCTCCTCGCCGCCGCGGCCGAACACGAACGGGTCGCCGCCCTTGAGTCTCACCACGCGGCGGCCGGCGGCCGCGTGGGCGACCAGCAGCGCGTTGATCCTGTCCTGCGGCACGGCGTGGTCGCCGGCCTGCTTGCCGACTTCGATGCGCTCGGCGTCGCGTCGCGCGAGGTCCAGGACCTCGGGGCTGACCAGGCGGTCGTGCAGGATCACGTCGGCCTCGCCCAGCAGGCGCAGCGCCCGCAGGGTGAGCAGCCCCGCATCGCCAGGGCCGGCGCCCACCAGCGCGACGGAGCCGCGGATCTGTCCGGCGT
>JAEXLY010000092.1 GCA_023444765.1 Pseudomonadota bacterium
GGCCGCCGCGCTGGCCTGATGCCTGGCCACCGCCGACCCGCTCCGCCCCCGAACGGACACGAACGCACATGCTCTCCCCTCCCGCAGACCGCGCCTACGCACGGACATGGGCGCCTGCCGCCAACGGCACGACTGCAGATGCACCCGCAGCGTTGCCACCCGGCCGGCCGCATGCCGGAAGCGATGCCGGCTTCAAGGCGACGCTCTCGGTGGCGGCCGGATTGCTGGACTGTCCATGCGTGATGCTGTGGGCCATCGAGGACCGCCGGCCGCGGCTGGTCGGCAGCCGCGGGCTGTCGCCGGTGACCGCGGCCGCGGCTGCCGGCAGCGCCCTGGCCACCAGCGTTTCGCCCGACCGCCGGCTGGTGGTGTTCACCGATCTGCGGGCGAACCCGTCGCTGGCCGGCGACGGCCTGGTCTCCGGTGAAGAGGGTCTGCGCTTCTTCGCCGCCGTCCTGTTGACCGGACCGGCCGGCGAACCGGTCGGCGTGCTCGGCGTCGGCGACCGGAGCCCGCGGGAGGCCACGCGCGACCTGACCGATCGCCTGGATGCCCTGTCGCGACTGGCGGCCCGCGTGTTCGCCGGCGACGTGCTGGCGCGATGCCGGCAGGTGGCCGAAGCCGGTTTCAGCGCCGTGATCATGGCCGACCACCACGGCACGACCCTCTTCGCCAACGCCGCCGCGCGCGAACTGCTCGGTTCGGTCGCCTCGCCCGGAGAGTCGCTCGAACAGCTCGTGCCAGCCGCGCTGCAGGTGGACCCCGAAGCCGTGTCCGCATGGCTGCACGCCCCGCCCGTCACCAGCGGCCATATGCGCACCACGCGCGAGCTGCGGATCCGCGACGCCCAGGGTGAGCTGCGGACGGTCCAGGCGGCCCGGACCGACTGGTCCGACGGCAGCCTGCGCGGGGTGGTGCTGGTGATGCGCGAAACCGTCGAAAGCGGCCTGCGCCGCGAACCGCGCCCCGCACGCCGCGACGCACTGACCGGCCTGCCCAACCGCGAAGCGCTTTACGCCACGATCGACTCGCTGCGCGCCCGCGGCGTGCATCTGGGGGTCGCGCTGCTGGGCCTGGACAACTTCCGCGCGATCAACGAAGCCCTGGGGCACGTGATCGGCGACACGGTGCTGCAGGTGGTGGCGTCCCGACTGATGGCATGGCTGCCGGCCAATGCGCACCTGGCACGTTTCGGCGGCGACGAGTTCGTCATCCTGTTTCCCTCCGTCGACGCGTCGGAGCGGCTGGAGGTGCGCCTGGAGGCGCTGCTGGCCGAGATCAGCCGTCCCTGCGAGATCGAGCACCAGCGCGTCCACGTCGAAGCCTGCATCGGCCTGGCGTTCGACGGCCAGGACGACGATGGCGCCCTCGCCTACCACGACGCCGGCAGCAGTGGGCTGCTTGCGCTCGCGGCGCTGGCGCTGCGCCATGCCAAGCGCCATGGAAGCATGCGCGTGCGCCACTTCTCGCCGACCATGCGCGAGGAAGCCCTCGACCGGCGCCAGCTCGACCTGGAGCTGCGGCGGGCGCTGCGCGATGGCGAGTTCGAGCTGCACTACCAGCCCCAGATCGACCTGACCACCGGCTCGCCCTCCGGCGCGGAGGCGCTGCTGCGCTGGCGCCACCCCGAGCGTGGCCTGCTGATGCCCGGCGCCTTCATCGACGCGCTGGCGCGCAGTCCGATCGCCGCCCAGGTGGGGACCTGGATCCTGCGGCAGGCGTGCCGCGACGCCGCCGGCTGGCCGCTGGTGAACGGCCAGGGACTCAAGGTCGGCGTGAACCTGTTTCCCGCCCAGTTCAACGACGAGGCGCTGGTCGCCAGGATCGACGCCGCGCTGGCCGACAGCGGCCTGCCGCCCGAACGGCTGGAGATCGAACTCACCGAAACGATCGCGCTGCGCGACGACGGCGTTGCCGAGCGCACCCTGCTGCAGCTGCGCAGGCGCGGGATCCGCGTGTCCTACGACGATTTCGGCACTGGCCATGCCTCGCTGTCGATGCTGCACCGGCTGCCGGTGGACCGGGTCAAGATCGACCGCTCGTTCGTGCGCGACCTGGTCGGCAGCCGCGGCGACAAGGCGATCGTCCGCTCGATCACCCTGATCGCCCGGAATTTCGACATGGAAGTGATCGCCGAGGGTGTGGAAACGCCCGACCAGGCGATGCTGCTGCGCGAGTTCGGCTGCCACGAGGTGCAGGGCTTCCTGTACTCGCAGGCGCTGGCACAGCAGGTGTTCCAGTGCTGGCTGCAGCGCCATCCGCAGACCCGGCAGAACCTCGCGTCGGACGCGTCCATGGAGTACGGGAATGCCTGAGTTGCTGCGCGATGCCACGCAGGCGACGGAGGAGCGTCCGTTCGCCTTCGACGACCGCGACTTCCGTCGCGTCTGCCGCATGATCCACGCCCGCGCCGGCATCCACCTGGGCGCGCACAAGCGCGACATGGTGTACAGCCGGCTGGCACGGCGGCTGCGTGCGCGGGGCTACGACCGCTTCTGTGACTACCTGGACATGGTCGAACACGACGGCGCCGACGAGGACCAGCACTTCGTCAATGCGCTGACCACCAACCTGACCTCGTTCTTCCGTGAAGCGCACCATTTCCCGATGCTGGCCGCGCAGCTGCAGTCGGCGGCCCGCGACGGCCAGCCATTGCGGATCTGGTGCTGTGCCGCATCCACCGGCGAGGAGCCCTGGTCGCTGGCCATCACCGCATGCGAGGCCTTCGACACCCTCACCCCGCCGGTGCGCATCCTCGCCACCGACATCGATACCGCGGTGCTGCAGTCCGGCGCACGCGGCGTGTACCCGCTCGAGCGCATCGAAGCGCTCGATCTCGCGCGCAAGCGCCGCTTCTTCCAGCGCGGCAGCGGCAGCAATTCCGGCCTGTGCCGGGTGCGGCCCGAGCTGCGCGCGCTGGTGGAGTTCCGCCAGCTCAACCTGCTCGACGCCGACTATGGCCTCAAGCGCGGCGCCTACCTGGCCGTGTTCTGCCGCAACGTGATGATCTACTTCGACAAGCCGACCCAGTACGCGGTCCTGCAGCGCATCGCGCCGCTGCTGTCGGAGGGCGGCAGGATGTACGCGGGGCATTCGGAGAGCTTCAACCATGCCACCGACCTCGTGACACCCTGCGGCCGCACCGTCTACCGGGCCACTGCGGCGGACGCGCCGTGAACACTGTCGCCACGGCGCCGCCCGCCGGCAGCTACTACGATTCGGCGCTGCAGACGCACGCCATCCGGCTGCTGCCCGCCGACTACCTGGCCACCGACCAGCCGGTGGCCCTGGTCACGCTGCTTGGATCCTGCGTGGCCGCCTGCCTCTACGATCCGGCGCTGGGCGTGGGCGGGATGAACCACTTCATGCTGCCCGGCGGCGACGTCAACGACGCGACCTCGGCCCGCTATGGCGTCAACGCCATGGAGCTGCTGATCAACGACCTGCTCAAGCGCGGCGCGCGGCGCCAGCGGCTGCAGGCCAAGGTGTTCGGCGGGGGCAACGTGCTCAGCGGCTTCCACAGCGACCCGATCGGCACCCGCAACGCCGGCTTCGTGGTCGATTACCTGGCCGCGGAGCGGATCCCTGTCGTCGCCAGCGACCTGGGCGACAACCAGGCGCGCAAGGTCTGCTTCTTCGCACAGAGCGGCCGCAGCCTGGTCAAGCGCCTGCCGCCCACGCGCGACGGCGTGGTCGATGCCGAGCGTGCCCTGTACGGCCGCCTGGCGCGCGCGCCGGCCAGCGGCAGCGTCGAGCTGTTCTGACATGCCCAGGAAGCCGATCCGCGTCCTGGTGGTGGACGACTCCGCCCTGGTGCGGGCGCTGATGACCGAGCTGCTGGGCGCCGATCCCGGCATCGAGGTGGTCGGCACCGCGTCCGATCCCTTCATCGCGCGCGAGAAGATCAAGCAGCTCGCCCCCGACGTCCTCACCCTGGACGTCGAGATGCCGCGCATGGACGGGCTGACCTTCCTGCGCAACCTGATGCGGTTGCGGCCCATGCCGGTGCTGATGGTGTCCTCGCTGACCGAAGCCGGCGCCTCCGTCACGCTGGAGGCGCTGTCGCTGGGGGCGGTGGATTTCATCGCCAAGCCGCGCATCGACATCGCCCGCGGCCTGGCCGAGTACGGCGCCGTGCTGGTGGAGAAGGTGAAGCACGCGGCGATGGCGCGGGTCTCGCGCATCGCAGCGGCCACGCCCGCCCCGCGCGAGGGGCCGATCGGCTACCGCACCACCGAACGGCTGCTGGCGATCGGCGCGTCCACCGGCGGGACGGAGGCCATCCGCGAGGTGCTGGCGCAGATGCCGGCCGACGCACCGGCCACCGTGATCGTCCAGCACATCCCGGCCGCGTTCAGCGGCGCCTTCGCCGAACGGCTCGACCGCCACAGCCGCATGACCGTGATGGAGGCGACCGACCGCCAGCAACTGCTGGCCGGCCACGCCTACGTCGCCCCCGGCGGTTACCACCTGCGCGTGGTGCGCAGCGGTGCGCGCTGGATGTGCCGGCTGGGCGAGGACGATCCGGTACGTCGCCACAGGCCCAGCGTGGACGTGCTGTTCCAGTCGGTGGCCGAGCACGCCGGCCGCAACGCCAGCGCCGCCCTGCTGACCGGCATGGGCGACGATGGCGCCGTGGGCCTGCTGGCGCTGCGCCGGGCCGGCGCGCACACCATCGCGCAGGACGAGGCCAGCAGCGTCGTCTGGGGCATGCCCGGCGCGGCCGTCGCCAACGGCGCCGCCGAGGACGTGGTGCCGCTGGAGCGCGTGGCGCAGCGGCTGCTGGCGGTTTCCCGCGGCGACTAAAGCAAGCACGGCCACTGCCGTTACCTAGGGCAGACCGTTTCGCACTCATTACGGGACAGACAATGGATTCGCGCGTACTGCTTCGCCTGGCACCGCCCCTGGTGCTCACCCTGGTCCTGGTGCTGTCCCAGGCGCTCGACCTCGCTCCCGCCGTGCGCTGGGGCGCCCTGGCCGCGATGACCCTGGCCTGGCTGGTGTTCGCCTGGACCGCGTTGCGGCCGGCCACCGCCGACCGCGCGATGCTGACCGAACAGACCCGCCTGCTGGAAGACCTGCGCAACTTCATCGGCGCCGAGGTGGAGGGCTCACGCGGCGAGATCGAGCGCACCCGCGAGCTGATCCGCGAGTCGGTCGCCAAGCTCGGCACCAGCTTCGACGCGGTCAACCGCCGCTCGCGCCAGCAGAGCGAAGTGGCCGGCCGCATCCTCGACCGCCGCAACGACGGCGACGGCAGCGGCTCGGACGTGCACCGCTTCGCGCTGCAGGCCAGCCAGCAGATGGAACAGCTGGTCGAGGCGCTGGAAGCGGTCAGCGGCCAGAGCGGCGCCACCGTGACCCACATCGACGCGATGGCCGAGCACCTGGACGGCATCTTCTCGCTGCTGGAGGACGTCAAGTCGATCGCCGACCAGACCAACCTGCTTGCGCTCAACGCCGCCATCGAGGCCGCGCGCGCCGGCGAGGCCGGACGCGGCTTCGCGGTGGTCGCCGACGAGGTCCGCAACCTGTCCGAACGCTCCACCGCCTTCAACGAGCAGATCCGCAAGCTCGCACACAGCTCCAAGGATTCGATCGCCCGGGTGCGCGAAACCGTGAGCACCATGGCCTCGCGCGACCTCGATCGCAGCCGCGTGGCGCGGATCGAAGCGGCGGCGATGCTCGAGCGCGTGGACGGCATCAACCGCAACCTGGGCAACGGCATGCGCGAGATCGCCGAATGCAGCAAGGCCATCGACGGCTCGGTCGCCGAGGCGGTGCGTTCGCTGCAGTTCGAGGACATCGCTACCCAGGCCCTGGGCGCGGCCAACGTGCACCTGGACCGCCTGGGTGCGATCAACCGCGAAGCCACGGTGTTGCAGGACCTGCTGCACCGCAGCGGCGGCCAGGGTGGCGCCGACCTGCACCGCGCCCTGGCCCAGATCGGCCAGCGCATCGCCCAGATGCGCGGCGAATGGGAGCGTCCTCCGCACAAGCCGGTGACGCAGCAGTCGATGGATGCAGGCAGCGTCGAGCTGTTCTGAGCCGGCACGGGCGGCCGCCGCTTGCGGCCGCGGCGCCCCCCCCCCGGCCGGGGGGGGGCGGGCGGCCCCCCCCCCC
>JAEXLY010000103.1 GCA_023444765.1 Pseudomonadota bacterium
CGCCGCCGCGACCGGTGACACGCGCACCACCCGCGCCGCCCCAGGCGGAGGCGTCGCCGCTGCCGCCGTTGTTGCTGGCGGTGCTGTCGCCGCCGGTGGCCGAGGTGTCGGCGTTGGACCCGGCGTCGGCCTGGGACGTGCTGTCCGCACTTGCCGCGCCAGCGCCCCGCTCCTGGGTCCGGCTACGGGCCTCGCCGTAGGCGTCGGACGCCGACTGGCCGGCGGCCGTGGTCATGGTCCCGCTGCCCGAATCGCCCGCGCGATCGCTCCAGGCGCCGGCATCGCCGCCGTCGCCGCCGTCGCCACCGCTGCCCGAACCACCGGCAGCCAAGCCGCCCACACCGGGGCCGCCGGAGCCGCCGGCGCCACCGCCTGCACTTCCGGCGTTGTTGGCGACGTTGCCGAGGCCGGACACACCGTTGCCGGTGACCGTTCCGCTGAGCTGGGTGGTCGCGACCACCGTGTTGGAGCTGGTGTTGAACGAGTCCGACGTGGTCGCCGTCGCAGTGCTGTTGTTGTCGGCCGCGACGCTGCCCGCGCCCGAGGCGATCGCCTGGGTCATGTTGTCGCGGTGGTCGCCGCGGGTGGAATTGTTGTCGCCGGCGTTGGCCTCGTTCTGGTCCTGGGCCATCAGCTGGCCCGAGGCGCCAAGTACGACCAGGACGGCCGCAGTGAGGATGCTGTGTCGAATGCGCATTGGAATACTCCTTCAGGTTCGGTGCGCGAAACGGCAGTCGTCATGACCGGCGCTTGCGCTGCAGGCTCCCCGCAAACGCGATGCCAACCCGGCCCCGCCACGGCAAGCCACTGGTGTTCCTGGATTTTTTCTTCAGCCGATGCGGTCGCATGCGCAGTTGCGCACGGTTCGGGGCCGGAAAAGTTTCACGGCTGCAACGGCGCGACGCGCCGGGCTCGTCCACAGGCGCAGCGGACGAGCGCCAGACCCGCGCAGTCACCGCATCCAGCGCGCGGAAACGCGCGCAGCCGGATTGATTCAGGAATGAAACAGGAGCGCCCGGAGCGCCGCCGGGATGCCGGCAACCCGCGTCAAAGCGCGTTGGGTTCCCGCACCTGGAAGGCCGCACGCACGCGACGGCCGTCGGCGAGTTCCAGCTCGATATCGACGCTGTCGCCCAGCGCAGGACTCTGGCGAGGCTGCATGAGCATCAGGTGCAGACCGCCGGGCGCGAGCGCCACGCTGCCGCCCGCAGGCACCTGCAGCGACGCGACGTGGCGCATGCGGCTCACGCCATCCACGCGCGTGGTTTCGTGCAGCTCGACCGAGCCGAAAGCCGGGCTGCTGGCAGCGACAACGGCGACGGCCGCGTCGCACGGATTCCGGACCGTGGCGAAGCCCGCCATCATCGGCATGGCCATCGGCGGCAGGCGGATCCAGGCCGACTCCACCAGCGGGACGCAATCGCCGGCGCGGGCCGTGGTGGCGGAAAACGCGAGCAGCGCGGACAGCAGCAACAGGGCGGGGGTTCGCATGCCGCCTATGATAGCCGCCTTCCTCCTTGGACCCTCCCATGATCGAGCACCACCAGCACGAAGGCATCCACGAACTGCGCCTCGCGCGCCCACCGGTGAACGCGCTGGACCCGGCGCTGTGCCGGCAACTGTGCGAGGCGGTGGCCGCGGCGATCGCCGGCGGCGCGCAGGGCCTTGTCCTGAGCGGCGGCCCCGGCGCCTTCTCCGCCGGCCTGGACGTACCGCACCTGCTGGGCCTGGACAGCGACGGCTTGCGCGCGGCCTGGGGTGGCTTCATCGACGCTGCGCGTGCCGTGGCGCAGTCGCCGGTGCCGGTGGTCGCCGCGCTCAACGGCCATGCGCCGGCGGGCGGCTGCGTGCTGGCGCTGTGCTGCGACTACCGGGTGATGGCGGCGGGCGACTACCGCATCGGCCTCAACGAGACCCAGGTCGGGCTGGTCGCGCCGGAAGGCATCCAGCGGCTGATGCGCCGGGTGGTCGGCACGCACCGCGCCGAACGCCTGCTGGTGGCCGGTGCCATGGTGGACGCGCAGCAGGCGCTGGCGATCGGCCTGGTCGACGAACTCGCGCCGATCGCCGAGGTTCCCGCCCGCGCCCACGCCTGGCTCGCCGAACTGCTGAAGCTGCCGCGCAAGCCCATGCTGGCCACGCGCGCCATCGCCCGCGCCGAGGTGGCCGCCTCGCTGCGGCCGGAACTGCTGGAGCTCGACCGCTTCGTGGCTTCCTGGACCGATCCGGATACCCAGGCGGCACTGCGCGCGCTCGTGGCCAGGCTCGGGAAGTAGTGCGGGCAAGCGCCAGCGGCGCGAGGCCGCATCGTCCCGGATTCAGCCCGCGCCGGTCGCCACCGGCCGCGACGGATCGCTGACCCAGGCGCTCCACGAGCCTGCGAACAGCTTCGCGCCATGCAGGCCGGCGTGCTCCAGCGCCAGCAGGTGGTGGCAGGCGGTCACGCCCGACCCGCACATGACCACGAGGTCCTGCGGCGCACGGCCCTCCAGCACGGCATCGAACTCCGCGCGCAGTTGCGCCGCGGGGCGGAAGCGACCCGCCTCGAGATTGGTCGTGAATGGCCGGTTGATGGCACCGGGCACGTGCCCGGCGACCGGATCCAGCGGCTCGACCGCGCCGCGGAAGCGTTCGGGCGCACGTGCATCCAGCAGCAGTCCGCCGTCGGCCAGGTGCCGGGCGACCGCATCGCAGTCCAGCAGACGGCCGCCGTCGAATCGTGCCTCGTAGGGCACCGGCGCCGGCAGCGGACGCTCCGCATCCACCGGCAGGCCCAGCGCCGTCCAGCGCGCCCAGCCGCCGTCGAGCACCGCCACCGTCTCGTGCCCGAGCATCCGCAGCAGGCACCACAACCGGGCCGCGAACGCGCCGTCCCCGTCGTCGTAGGCGACCACGCGGCTGCGCGGCGAGACCCCCCAGGCGGACAGCCGCCTGCAGAACGCGGCGGCGTCCGGCCATGGGTGCCGGCCCTGGCCGGACGCGGGCGGTCCGGACAGGTCCCGATCCAGATGCGCGTAACGCGCGCCGGGTAGATGCGACGCGTCGTAGGCGCGCTCGCCGGCCAGCGGATCGGACAGCGAGAAGCGGCAATCGACCAGCACCACCTCGGCCGTCGCCAGCGCCGGGGCCACCGCCTCGGGCTGCACCAGCGTGTTCCATCCGCTCGCATTCATCACAGGGCCTCCAGCCGCTGGCGCAGGTTGAACAGGATCGAGGCCGTCACGCCCCAGATGCGCTGCCCGGGCGCGCCAGGCCACGGAGCATACTCGAGTACCCGGCGCGGCCTGCCGCCGAACTCGATCCGCAGTTCGCGCAGGTGGTCGCGCGCGAGCAGGAACGACAGGGGCACTTCGAACACAGCCGCGACCTCGGCCGGGTCGGGACGCGCGACGAAGCCCGCATCCAGCCGCGCGATCAGCGGTACCACGCGGTAGCCGGTCACGGTCCGCAACGGGTCGAGGTAACCCAGCGGCCGGGCCTGCCCGCGCTCCAGGCCCACCTCCTCGCGAGCCTCGCGCAGCGCGGCGTCCAGCGCTCCCGCGTCTTCCGGATCGACCCGTCCACCAGGCAGGCTGACCTGTCCGGCATGCAGGCGCAGGCCGTCGTTGCGTCGCGTCAGCAGGACGTGCAGGTCCTGATCGCGCTCCACCAGGCCGAGCAGCACCGCGGCATCCAGCGGCGGCATCGCTTCCAGCAGGCCATCGAGCTCGGCGAGGTTCCATTCCGGACCCGCGGGCTCGGCCTCCAGCGGATGCAGCGCGCGGACAATGCGTTCGAAGTCCAGCGACCGCACGCTCACGCCGTCCGCCGCGCCTCGCGCCTTGGAAGCTCGTGCTCCATCAGGTGCTCGCGCTCGTCGTCCCGCAGCAGGGTCCAACGCGTGATCTCGGCGACACTGCGGTGGCAGCCCAGGCACAGTCCATCGGCATCGAGCGTGCACACGCCGGTGCAGGGGCTGGGAATCGCGCGCAACTGTGCACTCATGGCAGGATCCGGTTCCGCAAAAGACAGCGCCGGCGGGACGCCGGCGCTGTGGTGATGCTCATCGACCGCCGCGCGCTGCGCGGCCCGCGGTCACTTGACGCTGACCAGCTTGACGTCGAAGACCACGGCCTGGTTGGCCATGCGCCCGGCGCGCATGTCGGTGCCGTAGGCCTTGTCGCCGGGAAGCACCACTTCCCAGCGCGCGCCTGCCGGCATCTGCAGCAGCGCCTCGCGCAGGCCCGCCAGCGGGATCTGGCTGACCTTCATCGTGACCGGGCCGGCCTGCTGGCCTTCCGGCGCCTGCGCGGTGTCGACGAACACCGTGCCGTCGGGCAGCGAACCCTTGTAGTTCAGCTGCACCTCGCTGGCCTGGGTGGGCTTGGCGCCGTTGCCGTTCTCGATCACGCGGTACTGGACCGTGCTGCCCGACAGGGTCTGCACGCCGGCCTTGGAGCGGTTCTGCGCGAGGAAGGCGTCGCTCTGCGTCTTGTTCTGGTTGGACAGCTGCGCGAACTCGGCCTCCATCTTGGCCTGCTGGCGCTTCTGCATGTTCTCGACCGCCGCCTTGAGCTGGTCGACCGGCACCGCAGGCTGCTTCTTGGCGTACGCGTCCTGGATCGCCTTGATCACGGTGTTGACGTCGACCGCCTCGCCGCGCGCGGTCAGTTCGGCCAGCTCGACGCCGGTGTTGAAACCGATCGCATAGCTCAGCTTGCCTTTTTCGGACGTGGTGTCCTGGGCGGAGGCCGCCGCGGAGACCAGGGTGATTGCCGCGAGGGAGGCGGCAAGCAGACGCAATTTCATTCGGTCACTCTCCAGGAAAATACGGTCGGCCGGTGGACCGGCCCGGACACGACAGGGGGCGGTCGAACCGCCCCCAGTGGACGCGCTAGGATAGCGGCCGCTGGGCTTAACCGCCACTGACGCCTCCCCTCCGACCCGTCCGGGGCCGACAAGTTCACTGCCGGCCGTGGCCGCTTCATCTTTGCGAAGCCGATGACCGACTCTCCCCTGCTGATCGAAGACCGCGGCGCCGTCCGCGTCATCACCATCCATCGCCCCGAGCGCCTGAACGCGCTGGATTCGGCGACCATCGGCGCGCTGCACGCCGCCGCCGACGCGGCCGCCGAGGACCCGTCCGTGCGCGTGGTCGTGCTGACCGGTGCGGGCCCCAAGGCCTTCGTGGCCGGGGCCGACATCTCCGAGATGTCCGGCCTGACCCCGAGCGAAGGCCGCGATTTCGCCCTGCGCGGCCAGCGCATGATGCGGCGGCTGGAGACCCTGCCCAAGCCGGTGATCGCGATGGTGAACGGCTTCGCCCTGGGCGGCGGCCTGGAGCTGGCGATGTGCTGCCACCTGCGCATCGCATCGGAGACCGCCAAGGTCGGCCAGCCCGAGATCAACCTCGGCCTGATCCCCGGCTTCGGCGGCACCCAGCGCCTGCTGCGGCTGGCAGGCCGCGCCGCGACGCTGGAACTGTGCCTGGCCGGCGCGCCGGTCGATGCCGCGCGCGCGCTGCAGCTGGGTATCGTCAACCGCGTGGTGCCGGCCGCCGAACTGGAAGCGGCGACGATGGCGCTGGCGACGCAGCTGGCCGCCGCCGCACCGCTGGCGCTGCGCGGCATCCTGGACTGCGTCAACACCGGCGGCGAATGCGGCATCGAGGAAGGCCTGGCCTACGAAGCGGCGCAGTTCGGCCTGGTGTTCTCCACCGACGACATGCGCGAAGGCACGTCCGCCTTCCTCGACAAGCGCAAGCCGGACTTCCGCGGGCACTGAGTCGGCAGATGGACCCGACGCCCCCTCCCGCCACGGCCTGCCCGCCCACGACCCGCGTGGACGGCGCACGCCTGGCGGCCCTGCTGCAGGCCGGCGACGTCGATGCCGCCATCGACGCCGGGCTGATGGAGTTCCGCGACGATCCCGGGCTGGACCCGGTGGCGCGCGCACTCATCGAGGGGACACGCCTGCGCCTGCGCCAGGCCTGGGAGGCACGCGAGCGCTACCGGGCCCGCGCGGCGCGCCTGGCGGCACGGGCGCAGGCACGCGAAGCGCGGCGCTCTTCCGCGACCACCGCACCGGCGGGTACGCCT
>JAEXLY010000137.1 GCA_023444765.1 Pseudomonadota bacterium
CTCGTAGCGCGCGCGGTTGCGCAGCGCCGCGAAGCAGATCGCCTCCAGCAGGGCGCGGTCGCGCGGGTCGGCGATGCGCGGCAGCGCCGCGGCCAGTTGGGCCATGGGCGAGCCTCCCTGGAGGACCGCGTCCAGCACGCCTGCGGCGGCCACGCGCACGGCGGCGCCGGTGGGAGAGGGGGTGTTCATCGTCGGCGTTGCTGTCTCATCGGTCGGTCGGGCATCGTAGGGCGCAGGCTGTCGCGTTGCCGGCAATGGCGGGCATGGCGCCAGCGGCGAGGCACCCGGTCATCGCCATGCGGCCCGGGACGTGCCGGCGCGGCGTGCCCGCGACCGCAGGGGCACTGGACCGGTCGCGCGTCTGCCGGAAGCGGCCCGGCTGCCTAGCCTGCACCGGCCAGGTCGCGGCGGGCGTTGAGGTAGTCGGCGGCGGTGACGACCTTGCCTCCGGCGCGCTGCAGCGAGCGGATGCGCAGCGCGCCCTCGCCGCAGGCGATATCGATGCCCTCGCGCCGGGCCGCCAGCACCGTCCCCGGTGCGCCACGGTGCTCCAGATCCAGCGCCACCGCGCCATGGATGCGCAGCAGTTCGCCGGCCACCTCGCCCTCGGCCACCGGCCAGGGCTGGTAGGCGCGGACCTTGCGCGCCAGTACCTGCGCCGGCAGCCGCCAGTCCAGCCGCGCCTCGGCCTTCTCGAGCTTGCGCGCGTAGGTGGTCCCTTCCTCCGGCTGCGGCTGCGGCGCCGGCCGCACGCCTGCGCGCAGCAGCGCCAGTCCGTCGCCCAGCACCTGCGCGCCGAGGTCGGCCAGACGCGCATGCAGCTGGCCAGCGGTCTCCTCCGCACCGATCGGCGTAGCCTGGGACAGCAGCACCGGGCCGGTATCCAGTCCCGCTTCCATCTGCATCAGGCACACCCCGGTTTCGGTATCGCCCGCCTCGATCGCGCGCTGGATCGGCGCGGCGCCCCGCCAGCGCGGCAGCAGCGAGGCGTGCACGTTCCAGCAGCCATGGGCCGGGAGCGCCAGCACCTTGGGCGGCAGCAACAGGCCATAGGCCACCACCACCATCAGGTCCGGTCGCAGTTCGCGCAACTGGCGCCGCGCCTCCAGCGTGCGCAGCGTCTGCGGCTGCAACACCGGCAGGCCCAGCCGCTGCGCCTCGCACTTCACCGGCGACGCAGCCAGCCCGCGGCCCCGTCCTGCCGGCCGGTCGGGCTGGGTATAGACGGCGACCACCTCGCCGCGTGCGGCGGCCACGCGCAGCGAGGGAACGGCGAAGTCGGGGGTACCGGCGAAGACGATTCTCATGGAAGAACGCGATGGGTGATCCGTGCCTGGAGATTCGGAAAGGCGCAACTACCGGTCCGGCCGCGCCCCGGAACAGCGCCGGCGCCACGGCGCCCGCACCGGGGCGGACAAGGCTGCGGCAACCCCTGCTGTTCTTTTCCAATCACGAATCACCAATCACCGATCACGAATCCCGGCCCTTCCTCAGCTTCTCCAGCTTCTTGATCGCGCGGTCGCGCTTGAGCGGCGAGAGATAGTCGATGAAGAGCTTGCCGTCGAGATGGTCGATCTCGTGTTGCACGCAGGTCGCGAGCAGGCCGTCCACGCGCAGCTCGAAGGGCTTGCCGTGGCGGTCCAGGGCCTCGACCACGATGCCGTCGGCGCGGGTGACGTCGGCGAAGATGCCCGGGATCGACAGGCAGCCCTCCTGGTGCGCACGCAGGTCCACCGAGCGCTCGCGGATGGACGGGTTGACGAACACCAGCGGCTGGTCGCGTCCCTCGGTGATGTCGATGACCATGAAGCGCTGGTGGGTATCGACCTGGGTGGCGGCCAGGCCGATGCCGGGCGCCTCGTACATGGTCTGGAACATGTCGTCGAGCAGGCGCTGGAACGCGGGGTCTTCCCACTGGCCACCCTCGACGGGGCGGGCCACGGTCCGGAGCCGGGGGTGGGGATATTCGAGGATCGGGAGCAGGGCCATGGCGGAAAGGTGGCGGCGGTCACAACCGCGCGGAACGGCCTGCCATTGTAGCGCTCCGCGGCTTGCAACCGGCCGCCACTTGTACGCTATAGTGCGGCCGCTGCACGGGGAAATCTTCAAGGGGAGCAATTAGATGGCCCGTATGCTTCAGCGCCTGTCTCAGGGGCTTCGCACGACGTGCGTGGTCGCCATGATGACGGTCGCCACCTATGCCACCGCGCAGACGATGCGCGGCGATCATCCCGACACCTATGTCGTCCAGCGCGGCGACACGCTGTGGGACATCGCGGGCCGGTTCCTGCAGCGGCCGTGGCTGTGGCCGGAGATCTGGCAGGCCAACCCCCAGATCCACAACCCGCACCTGATCTATCCGGGCGACGTGATCAGCCTGGCCTACCTCAATCGCGTGACCGCGACCGAGGGGCCGCGCGAGGCGACGGCGCAGCCGATCGACGCCATCCCGCTGTCGGACGTGGAGGCCTTCCTGAAGGACCTGCGCGTGGTCGACGGCTTCGAGCACCTGCCCTACGTGGTCGGGCTCGAGGAAGACCGCCTGCGCGCCACCCAGGGCCAGGTCGCCTACATCCGCGGCCTGCCGGAGGCGACCGCCGGCCAGCGCTACGCCGTGGTCCGGCCCACCGTGCGCTACACCCACCTGGATCGCAGCGGCCTGTGCTGCGACCTGTTCCACAAGGACGACCTGGACTTCCGCGGCCGCCGCATCGCCGACTTCCAGCAGTACTGGACCAACGTCGTCACCCCCGACAAGGGCCAGGAAGTGCTGGGCTACGAACTGCAGCGGGTCAACGTGGGGACGATCACCCGCGGCGAGGTCGGCGGCATCCAGGCCAGTACCCTGCTGCTGGACGAAACCGGCCGCGAGGTCCGCGTCGGCGACCGCCTGATCCCGGTCGACGCGCAACCCTACGATCTGCAGTTCTTCCCGCACGCCCCGGCGCAGCAGCTCGAGTACGGCCGCGCACGCGTGCTGGCGGTGGCCGACACCCTGTCCCACGGCGGCCCGCGCGACGTGATCGTGTTGTCGGTGGGCGCACGCGAAGGCGTGGACAACGGCACCGTGTTCTCGCTCTGGCGCGAGGGCACCAACGCCGTCGACCGCGTCGAGAAGGGTCCCGACCGCGACGCCGACACCGTGTTCTACGAGAACAAGGTGCGCCTGCCCGACGAGTTCGCCGGCCACGCCATGGTGTTCCGCACCTACGACAAGGTCAGCTACGCGCTGGTGATGGACAGCATCAAGCCCACCCGCATCGGCTACCACCTCAAGCACCCGGACGCCCCCTACTGACGGCGCGGGGTTTTCCGACACGACGCAGCGACGGCGCCCCAGGGC
>JAEXLY010000188.1 GCA_023444765.1 Pseudomonadota bacterium
ACGCTGCCCGGCCGCTCGTGCCTCCCTGACGCCCGAGTCTCAGGCCGCGGCCGCGTGCGAGCGGTCGAACTGCTCTTCCTCGGTCGAGCCGGTGAGCGCGGTGACGCTGGATGCGCCGCCCTGGATCACCGTGGTCACGTCGTCGAAGTAGCCAGCGCCCACTTCCTGCTGGTGCGAGACGAAGGTATAGCCCTTCTCGCGCGCCGCGAACTCGGGCTCCTGCACCTGCTCCACGTAGTGCTTCATGCCCTGGCCGCGCGCGTAGTCGTACGCGAACTTGAAGGTGTTGAACCAGTTGATGTGGATGCCGGCCAGGGTGATGAACTGGTACTTGTAGCCCATCGCCGCCAGCTCGTCCTGGAACTTGGCGATGGTGGCGTCGTCCAGGTTCTTCTTCCAGTTGAAGCTCGGCGAGCAGTTGTAGCTCAGCAGCTTGCCCGGGTGCCTGGCGTGCACGGCCTGCGCGAACTCGCGCGCGAAGCCCAGGTCCGGCGTGCCGGTCTCGCACCACACCAGGTCGGCGTAGGGCGCGTAGGCCACGCCTCGGCTGATCGCCTGCTCCAGGCCGTTCTTCACCTGATAGAAGCCCTCGGCGGTGCGCTTGCCGGTGACGAAGGGCTGGTCGTTGGGATCGAAGTCCGAGGTCAGCAGGTTGGCCGCTTCTGCGTCGGTACGCGCCAGCACCACCGTCGGCACGCCGAGCACGTCGGCCGCCAGGCGCGCGGACACCAGCTTCTGCACCGCCTCCTGGGTGGGCACCAGCACCTTGCCGCCCATGTGGCCGCACTTCTTCACCGCGGCCAGCTGGTCCTCGAAGTGCACCGCGGCCGCGCCGGCGGTGATCATGTTCTTCATCAGCTCGTAGGCGTTGAGCACGCCGCCGAAGCCGGCCTCGCCGTCGGCGACGATCGGCAGGAAGAAGTCGATCGCATCCTCTTCCTTGATCTTGCCGTCGCAGATGGCCTTCCACTGGATCTCGTCGGCGCGCTGGAAGGTGTTGTTGATCCGGCGCACCATGGTCGGCACCGAGTCGTAGGCGTACAGCGACTGGTCCGGGTACATGGTCTCGGAGGTGTTGCCGTCGGCGGCCACCTGCCAGCCCGACAGGTACACCGCTTCCAGGCCGGCCTTGGCCTGCTGCATGGCCTGGCCGGCGCTGATCGCGCCGAAGGCGTTGACGTAACCCTTCTTCGCCTCGCCGTTGACCAGCTTCCACAGCTTCTCCGCGCCGCGGCGGGCGAGGGTGTGCTCGGGCTGCAGGCTGCCACGCAGGCGCACCACGTCGGCGGCCGAGTACGGACGCTGGATGCCATTCCAGCGCGGGTCGTTGTCCCACTGCTGCTGCAGGGTGTCGATCTGGTGCTTGATGCTCATGGCGCGTACTCCGGCGGTATTCGTAACTGGTGTTTGGTGATTGGCAGTTTTTGATTGGTGCTTGGTGATGGTGGATCGAAGGAACGGGCGGCTGGCGTTTGCGGGTCGGGACCGGTTTTCCAATCACGAGTCACGAATCGCCAGTCACCTTCCCTCACAGTCGCTCGTAGGCCGGCAGGGTGAGGAAGTCCTCGAGCGTGTCGCGGTGGGTGAGTTCCTCGAGCAGCGCGATCGCCTCCGGGATGCGCGCCGCGCCGATCACCGGCTGCCCCGCCAGCCGCGAAGGCAGGCACAGCAGCACGCGGTCGAACAGGGCCTCGTCGATCACCGTGCCGTCGTCCAGGTGCAGCGGGCAGCGGCCGCCGTCGCTGGCGTGCAGCCACTGCCACAGCTGGGCGCGCGCGATCTCGGCGGTGGCCGCGTCCTCCATCAGCCAGTGGATCGGCACGCAGCCGTTGCCGTCGAGCCAGGCGGCGAGGTAGCGCACGCAGACCTCGACGTTGTTCTCGAAGCCGATGCGCGTGATCGTCCCGAGCGAAGGCGTGAGCAGGTCGGCCTGGCCGACGAGCACTTCCTCGCGGCCGATATGCTGCTGGTGCTGCGTCGGCATGCGCTCGTCGAACACCTCGCGGGCGATCGGGATCAGCGCCGGATGCGCCACCCAGGTGCCGTCGTGGCCGGCGGTGACCTCGCGCAGCTTGTCGGCGCGCACCCGCGACAGCGCGCGTTCGTTGGCTTCTTCGTCGTTGTTGATGGGGATCTGCGCAGCCATGCCGCCCATGGCGTGGGCGCCGCGGCGGTGGCAGGTCTGGATCAGCAGCTCCGAGTAGGCCTTGAGGAACGGCTGGGTCATCGTCACCTGGCTGCGCTCGGGCAGCACCCGCGAGCGGTGCCCGCGCAGGGTCTTGATGTACGAGAAGATGTAGTCCCAGCGTCCGCAGTTGAGCCCGGCGATGCGCCCGCGCAGCGCGTGCAGGATCTCGTCCATCTCGAACGCCGCCGGCAGCGTCTCGATCAGCACGGTGACCTTCATCTGCCCCTGCGGCAGCTCCAGGTCGCGCTCGATGTGGGCGAGCACGTCGTCCCACAGCGCCGCCTCTTCCATCGACTGCAGCTTGGGGAGGTAGAAGTACGGGCCGCGGTCCTTCGCCGCCAGCGCGCGGGCGTTGTGCCACGCGAACAGGCCCAGGTCGAACAGCGAGGCGGAGATGCGCTCGCCGTCCACCAGCACGTGCTTCTCGTCCAGGTGCCAGCCGCGCGGGCGCACGATCAGAACCGCCTGCTCGTCCTCCGGCCGCAACGCGTAGCGCTTGCCGTTGCCTTCGAAGGTGAGGGTGCCGGCAATGGCCTCGCGCAGGGCGCGCTGGCCGGCGGTGACGTTGTCCCAGGTGGGCGCGGTGGAATCCTCGAAGTCGGCCATGTAGCAGTTCGCGCCCGAGTTCAGCGCGTTGATGACCATCTTCGGGTCGACCGGCCCGGTGATCTCGACCCGGCGGTCCAGCAGGGCATTGGGGATGGGCGCGACCTTCCAGTCGCCCTCGCGGATGGCGCGGGTGTCGTGGCGGAAGTCCGGCAGCGCGCCGGCGTCGAATTCGGCCTGGCGGCGGCGGCGCGCGGCAAGCAGGGCTTGGCGCCGGGGCTCGAAGCGTTGGTGCAAGCCGGCGAGGAAGGCCTGGCCGGCCACATCGAGCAGATCGGCTGCGGATGCGGGCACCTGGATGCCGGGGGCGATCTGCGAGGGCTTCAGGACAGCTGACATGGCGGACTCCGGTGGATGTTGCAGTGCAACGTCACCCTCCTCCTCCAGTTACTATTTGACAACTGAGTTTTTTCAATGTAATTCATAAGTTTTCCAAATAAAGGCGTCGAATCAATGCCTTCCAGCGTGAATTCGACTCCCCGATTCGCCTACAAGGCCGACCGGCTGAAGCCGCTGCGGGCCTTCTGCCAGACCGCGCGTCTGGGATCGGTGTCCCGCGCGGCAGAAGCGCTGTACGTCAGCCAGCCCGCGATCACCCTCCAGCTGCAGGCCCTGGAGCGGGAGCTGGGGCAGAAACTGTTCGAGCGCAGCGGCCGGCGGCTGGTGCCGACCCGCGCCGGTGAGGCGCTGTACGAGCTGGCGCGGCCGCTGGTGGACGGGATCGATACCCTGCCCACCGCCTTCAGCGACGCCCTCAAGGGATTGGACGCGGGCGCGCTCAACATCGCCGCCAACAGTTCGACCATCCTCTACCTGCTGCCGCGGATCGTGGAGCGCTTCCGCCAGCACCATCCCGACGTGCGCCTGAGCCTGCACAACACGGTCAGCGCGGACGGCACCGACCTGCTGCGCAGCGACGCGGTGGACCTGGTGGTCGGCTCGATGCACGAGGTGCCCGGCGACCTGGTGTACGAGCCACTGCACCGCTTCGAACAGCAGCTGGTCATGCCGCCGGGCCATCCGCTGGCCGACAAGCCGGACCTGTCGCTGGCCGACATCGGACAGTACGGCCTGATCCTGCCCCCCATGCGCCAGATCACCTGGCGCCTGGTGGACCTGGTGTTCCAGCAGAACCGCGTGCCCTACACCGTGGCGCTGGAGGTGGGTGGCTGGGAGGTCATCAAGCAGTACGTGGCGATGGGCATGGGCATCAGCATCCTGTCCTCGATCTGCCTGACCGAGGCCGACCGCGGCCGCCTGGTCACGCGTCCGCTCGACCGCTTCTTCCCGGCCCGCAGCTACGGCGTGGTGATGCGCAAGGGCCGCCTGCCGTCACCGCAGGCGCGCGCGTTCATGGACCTGATCCACCCGGACCTGTTCCTGCGCCGGGACTATTACGAGAGCGGGCATTCGGAGCGGTGAGATGCGCGTTGCGCGTCGATCGGGACGCAGGCGCCACCGCCCGGGCTCAGCGCTGCAGTTCCAGCAGTGGCGCCCGGTGCTGTTCCGGTTCGGCGCGGCCCGTGTCCAGTTCCTGCCGCAGGCGCTGCTCGCCCGCCGCCAGCCAGGCCTGGCCGGCGGCGCTGCCGAGGAAGTCGCGCGAGGCCGCGTCGATCGCGGACGCATCATCGCGACGGGCCGCCTCCAGCAACCGGTCGACCATCGGCCCCGCGTCGCCGGGCAGGCGTGTGGATGCGTGTGCGGCGGGAATCGGCGCGATCGCCACCGGCCGCCACTGCAGCCCGGCGGCCATGGCCTCGTTGCGAGGCTCGGCATCGCGGCAGTCGATCCGGCACAGCGGCGGCGGCGCCAGTTCCTCCTGGTGCACGCGGGTTCCGTTCCGGTCGAACTCGCTGGTGCGGTAGAACACCTGGTGCTGCTCGGACCGGTGGATCACGTTGAGCGCGGGATCCTCCGGTTCCGCGCGCTTGGCGAGGAAGGGCCGGTCGCTGAGCCCGTTGAGGTAGTCGATCATCAGGTTGCCACTGCGGATCGACAGGCCGTTCTGCAGGTAGCCGCCGCCGACGTCGCTGTGCGCGCCCGGTACGAGCACGTTGAGGAATCGGCCGTCGAACGCGGCGCCCATGTCGGCGACCCGGGTGCCCTGGAACAGGTTGCGCCGCTCGTGTTCGGCCGTGAGCTGGAACCCCGACACCACCGAGGACGCGGGCCTCCGGTCGTGGTCGCGCGGCACGCCGGTGCCCACAGGATCGAACAGGCCGATGGCCTGCACCACGCTGCCGGGTTCGCGCAGCGGCGGTCCTTTGAACACGATCCGCTCGATCAGGCCGTCCCGGCCGCGGACGACGTCGGCATTTTCGGGATTCCGGATTCCACGCTCCTCGACCATCCGCGTGAAGCCAGCGGCCTGTTCGGCACCACGACTGAAACCGATCGACGCGACACGGATATCGGCATTGGGGTCTGCGTCGAGCCAATCCTTGGCCTGCTGAACGAACTGGAGATACATCTCCTCCAGCCGCGCCTCATAGGTGCGGCCCCTGATCAGGTCGAGCGTGCCATCCAATCCGCCCTGGGTGCCGACGCCTTCGACATAACCCGTCCCCAAGGGAGACCAGCCCAAGGCCTGTTCATCCGCACCGATGCGAGCCTCCAGCTGCCGATGGATCAACGCGACATTGGTGTGGTTCTCGGGCGGATCCCGGCGCTGGCTGTTGCCGGTACCGTCGAATGCCGCCAAGAACAGGCGGTCGGACGAATCGCGCCGCAGCAGCACCGGCGCTTGGAATTCGGCCAGCTGTGCGCTGGCGCGCTCGAACGCCTGCAGGTGCTCGGCGCTCGCCGGATCCGTGGCGACGCCGTCAGGGTGCCTTTGTCCTCCCATCCGCGACCTCCGTGTCGGGTTCGATCAATAGGTCCTGGTCCAGGCCAGCACTAGGTCCTTGCGGTAGTCGCTGTAGGGATTCCCGGGCGTCCGCAGAGACTTGGTCGGAATCCGTGCGCGCATGTACACGTTGATCGTGCGGTCGTTGACTTCCAGGATGATGGCCGGATTGAGAATCGACACGCCTTCCGGAATGTCGTCCCGCGCCACCTCGTGCAGGATCAGCCGGTCGCGGAAGATCTCGCCGATGTCGACCCGCGCGTCATGCCGCACACCGTCGCGTGAGCGCCAAGACACCCTGGCAGGCTCCGGGAAGTTCATCACGCCCAGGTAGCTGGCGGAGGAGTTCCTCAGCGCATCCGGATGGATCTCATCGGTGGATGGTCGCAAGACATCATCGGGATGATCGACATGACGATGGCCGTTGTAGTCGACGCTGCATCCGTAGGTCGAATAGCAACGCACGCCGAAATCGTGCTGCACGAACTTCAGCGGCCAGTCGGCCACTGTGTTGTCGATGCGTTCGCCCCGGGCCGTCCGGGGCCCCTGCTTCGTGTCCGCCATGCCCTGGCACCCCATCGTCATCAGCGATGCGGCGACCAGCGCCGCGAAGATCCGGCGCGACCGCCGGCTTCCATCGCTGCAATCAGCTGGTTGCGCGTCCATGCCACCTCCATGTCCTCCCGCGGCGCTAGGCGCGCGGGCTCCTGAGGCGACGATAGCGCGCCGGCGGACCCGACACAAATCGCCCCTGGACCTGCGCAGCCGGTGCGCAGCGTTGAAGCCCAAGCGCGCCGGCACCACCGATGCACCGATCCGGCCGGCACGTGGCCCGTCCGGATCGCTGCACCGGCCCGCCGGCCTTCTGCGGGCGCCGCCGTCAGGGCGTGGTCAGCCCCTCGTGCGGCCAGATCGCCACGTGCGGCACGCCGTCCTCGCCGATCCAGCCGCGATACATGCCGCCGGTGTTGAACGGGAACGACGCATTGCCGTCGGCGCCCAGCACGATCGCGCCGCCGTCGCCGCCAGCGGCGGGGATCAGATCGTTGATCACGGCCTCGCCGGCACGGGCGATGCTGTCGCCGGACAGGCGCACGCGCGCGCAGATCTCGTGCGCGGCGGCGGTGCGGATGTAGAACTCGCCCCAGCCGGTGCCCGACACCGCGCACCGGTCGTCGGCCCAGGTGCCGGCGCCGATGATCGGCGCGTCGCCGACGCGACCGTAACGCTTGTTGGTCATGCCGCCGGTGGAGGTGCCTGCGGCCAGCAGGCCCTGCGCGTCCAGCGCCACCGCGCCCACTGTGCCGAAGTAGGCCCTGGGCGGTGCATCCGACAGCAGCGCGTGCGGCCTGCTGTCGTCGCGCAATGCCTTCTGCAGCTGCTGCCAGCGCTTCTCGGTGCGGAAATACGACGGATCGACCAGGGCGATGCCCTCGTCCTTCGCGAAGCGTTCGGCGCCCTCGCCGACCATCATCACGTGGCGCGAGCGTTCCATGATCGCGCGCGCCAGCCGGATCGGATTGCGCACGCGATGCAGTCCGGCGGCGGCGCCGGCACGACCGCTGGCGCCGTCCATGATCGAGGTGTCGAGCTCGTTGCGGCCGTCGTGGGTGAACACCGCGCCACGTCCGGCGTTGAACATCGGCGCGTCCTCGAGCACGACGACCGCGGCGGTCACCGCATCCAGCGCCGGCCTGCCTGCGGCGAGTTCCGCGTGCCCGGCACGCAGCGCCGCCGCCAGCGCGGCGCGTGCGGCGGCTTCCTCTTCCGGCGTGAGGTCGCCGGGCTCGACGCCGGCACCGCCGTGGATCACCAGGCGCGGGGCATCCTGCGCCAGCAGCACGCCATCGCGCACCGCATGGCGCCGCGTCCACATCGGCTTTTCGACCTCGCCGGAGGGCAGGTGCAGCACCGAATCGATGCCCACGCCCACCGTCTCGATGCGATCCAGCTGCATCGGCCGATCCTCTTCCTGGGCCTGAGCGAAGCCACCGCGCACCACCGTGGCGCCCGCGCCCGGCGCGGTGGCGTAGACGCGGGTACGGCCATCGGCCTCGACCGCCAGCGCCGCATCCTCGTCCACGCCTAGGCCCAGCACGGGACGTCCGCCCGAGAGCGTTTCGGCCTTGGCGACGAACGCGAGCAGACGGCCGAGGCGGTTGCGCTCGCGGAAGTGGGTGTCGGTGAGCACGCCGCGCAGCAGCGGCAGGTCGAGGAAGCCGGTCTCGATGGTGTTCTCCGGGCCCAGCGGATCGGCCAGCGCGCGCGGACCGGTCTGGCTGCCGCCGTCCATGGCGCCATAGACGAACTCGCCCAGGATCGCGAGGCCGGCGCTGGTACCGCCCAGCGGCTTGCCGGCGCGCACGTGCGCCTCGAGCGCGGCCTCCACCGGCGTGCCTTTCCAGTAGCGGATGTAGCGCGACTGGTCGCCGCCGGCGATGAAGATGCCGTCGGCCGCGCGCAGCGCGGCCAGCAGCCTGCGGTCGCTGGAGGCCTCGCGGCTGGCGACCACGAAGGTCTCCACCGAGGCCGCGCCGCCGACCTCGTCGTGGAGCTCGACCCCGATCTCGCCGCCCAGCGAGGCACGCAGCACCACCACGTGGCCGTTGCCGGCCTTGGCGAGGAACCAGCGCAACGCGTCCAGGTTGCGATCGCCGCCGCCCATCAGCAGCAGGCCCGGCGCGGTCCGTCCCGGCGTTGGCAGCGCGCGGTCGCCGATGAAGTGGCGTTCGTAGTCCGCGGCCGCCGCCGGCGCAGCCAGCAGGGCAAGCGCCACCAGCAGCGCGCCAATCGCACGTGGTCCCATCATCCTTCTCCTCCGGCCGCGATGCCGGCCCCTGCAGTGGAGACGAACCTTGGCGCGATTTCCCTCCGCGGGCAAACGCGGACGCGCCGCCATCGGCTATCGTGCGGCCATGCCGACGCCGCTGGACGACTGGTTCGCACGCGAGATCCTCGTCCACGAGGCGCCACTGACGCATTTCCTCCTGCGCTGCTGGCCGCACCGCGACGAGGTCGCCGACCTGCGCCAGGAGGTCTACGCGCGGGTGTACGAGGCCGCGGCGCGCGCGCTGCCGCGCCAGCCCAGGGCCTTCCTGTTCACCGCCGCCCGCCACCTCGTCGCCGACCGCGTGCGCCGCGGCAAGGTGGTCTCGATCGAGCCGATGGGGGATTTCGAGCCCTCGTCCGTCCTGGTGGACGAGGTGTCGCCCGAACGCTGGTGCGGCGGACGGCAGCGGCTGGCGCGACTGGCACGTGCGTTCGACCGGCTGCCCGACCGCTGCCGCGAGGTGGTGTGGCTGCGCCGGGTCGAACACCTGTCGCAGCGCGAGGTGGCGCAGCGGCTCGGAATCAGCGAGAAGACCGTGGAAAAGCACATCGCCAAGGGAATGCGCCTGATCGCCGGATACTTCTACGGCAGCGACGATGCCGTCGCGGCGGCCGACATCGCCACCGACATCGACGGACTGCGGCAGGCCGACTAGTGGCCACGTCCGCCGACAGCATCGAAGCGCGCGCGGCCGCGTGGCTGGCG
>JAEXLY010000215.1 GCA_023444765.1 Pseudomonadota bacterium
GCGCTGCCCATGCCGGCCAGCAGCGCCGTGGTCGTGGCACCGATGAACAGGCTGACCCCCACTGCCCTGCCCAGCCGGCTCCAGCCGGTGAGGCCGAACAGCGATTCGGGCGCCAGCCACGCCATCCCGAGGGGCCCCTGGTGCACGAACGCCTGCCCGGGCGCCAGCATCGGCGGCAGCATCACCCACGCCCAGGCGCAGAATCCGGCCACCACGCCCGCGACCGCGGCGCGCGCAGGCGTCTGCGGCCGCCACACCGCGAAGGCCAGCGCCGGGGTCAGGGTCGCCAGCGCCGAGAACGACACCGCGCCCACGTCGGCCAGCGCCTCGTTGCCGCCCACGCGCCGCGCGTAGGCCCAGCCCAGCAGCATGATGACGACGATGCCGGCGCGGCGCAGCAGCAGCAGGCCGGCGCGATGGTCGTCGGCCTGGCCGCGCGACCACGCGCCGCGCAGCAGCCCCGGCGCGAACCAGTGGTTGCCGATCATCAGGCTCAGCGTGAGCGTGGCGACGATGACCATGCCGGTAGCCGCACTCAGCCCGCCGAGGAACACCAGCAGGGCGATGCCGTCGTGGCCCGCGGCCAGCGGCAGCGCCAGCGCGTACATGTCCGAGGGCACCCGGTCGCCCAGCAACTGCGCGCCGGCGCGCGCGAGCGGCAGCGCGGGGATGGCGATCAGCAGCAGGTACAGCGGAAACAGCCAGCGCGCGGTGCGCACGTGGCGATCGTCGCGGCACTCCACCACGCCGACGTGGAACTGGTGCGGCATCACGAACATCGCCAGCGCCCCCAGCAGGACCAGTGGCACGAAGCCGCTGGTGGCCGGTGCGGCCGGCAGGGGCGCGTCCTCGAGCCGCAGGCCGTCCAGGCCCAGCCAGACGAAGCCGCCCAGTGCCAGCATGGCCAGCAGCTTGAACACCGATTCGAAGGCGATCGCCAGCACCAGGCCGCGGTTGTGCTCGGTGGCGCTGGCCCGCCGGGTGCCGAACAGCGTCGCGAACAGCGCCATCGCCAGTGCCACGTACAGCGCGCCGTCCCGCCAGGCCGGCAGCACGCCATCCGCGGCGCCCGCGCCGCCCGTGAGCGTGGCGAAACTCTGCGTGATCGCCTGCAGCTGCAGCGCGATATAGGGGATCACCCCCAGCGCGGCGACGAGGGTCACGGTCGCGGCCAGCCACGGGTCCTTGCCCAGGCGCGTGGCGATCAGGTCGGCCAGCGAGGTGGCATTGGTCTCGCGTGCCAGCCGCACCAGCCGGATCAGGAAGAACACCGCCAGCGCGTAGAAGGCGATCGCCCCGACGAAGGTCGGCGGCAGCGGCCAGCCGTAGCGGCCGGCCTGGGTGACCGTGCCGTAGAACGTCCACGACGTGCAGTGCACCGCCAGCGACAGCGCATAGACGTGCTTCCAGTGCCGCGCGAGCACGCCTGCGCGGCGTTCGGCGTACAGCGCGGTGCCGAACAGCACGGCCAGCCAAAGGGTCGCGGCCACCGCGACCAGCCCGATGCTCAGCATGGCGCAGCTCCGCGGGGTCGAACCCCCTCGTCCCCTGGCCCGTCCGCCTTCGCCGGGCGTCCGGCCCGCGACCGGTCCGCCAGCGCCACAGCGCCGCTACAGCCGCGACACCGCCACGCGCAGCTTGCCGGTGGGCGTGAGCGGAATCTCGCTGGTGCGGCGGAAGTCGAGCCGCACCGTATCCCCGAACGCCTCGCGCATCGCGAGGGCGATGTCCTGCAGCGAGGCCTCGTCGAATCCCTCAGCCGCCACATACGACACCTCGATCACGTCCAACCGCTCCTGGACCGCCTGGAAGCGGCGGATCCCCGGGGTATTGAACACCAGATGTTCGAGGTATTCACCCACGATGTGGCCTGCGCTGGCGCGCAGGGCGTCCATGGTGCGGCCATCGATGCTGGCCAGCATCGGCAGGCCACGGCCACAGGTGCAGGCCGCGGTGGACGGCGTCGCCAGGTCGCCGTTCTCGTAACGCAGCAGCGGCATCCCGTAGTTGTGCAGGTCGGTGACCAGGACCGGACGCTTGCCGCCTCCGCCGGGGAGCGGCTCGCCCAGTTCCACGCACAGGTGGTCGGCATTGACGTGCAGCCCTTCGCGGGCACTGCACTGCGATGCCACCAGCATGACTTCGCGGCAGCCGTAGGTGTTGTACACGGGACAGCCGAAGCCGCGTTCGATCAGGTCCCGCTCGTGCGGCGCCAACGGTTCGGCGGCGCAGATCACCGATCGCGGACGATGCACCTTGCGCCCGGTTTCGAGCAGCCATCGCGCCACCCGCACCGCCGCGGCGACGTAGGCCACCACCACCTGGGGGCGGAACTCGTCGATGGCGTCGGCGTAGCGCGCCATGTCGTCGTCGCGCATGGTGAAGACGTTGACCACGCGCCGGTTGAAGGCCCGCTGCATCAGGCGCTCCTTGACCGGCACCCCTTCCAGCGGCTCGCCCCAGAAGTACAGCGCACGCGCGCCCAGCGGCGCGCCCGCCCATTCGTAGCCGCGGTGCATGACCGCGATCCGCCGCTCGTAGCTCTCACGGGTATAGCCGATTCGCAGCGGCTCGCCGGTGGAGCCGCCGGTGGTCTTGTACAGCATCTTTCCGGCGTGGTCGCGGTCGTGCAGCGCCTCGAAGTTGGCGCGGACATCGGCCTTGGTCAACACCGGCAGGCGGGCGTAGTCGCCGGGCGTGCGGATGTCCTGCGGACCTGCGACGCCGGCCTGCTCCCAGCGCGCGCGGTAGTACGGCACCTGCTCCCAGCAGTGCGCCACCAGCTGCTGCAGCTTGCGCCACTGCAACGCCGCGAGCTCCTCCGGTGCCAGCCACTGGCTCCGCTGGTACTCGTCCAGGTGCGCGAGCGTGGCGCGACGGCGCAACCCCGACTCGTACACCGGGAACAGGATCCGCCTGAACAGCGGACCGTACATCTCCACCATGACCCCCCCAAAGGCACGTTCCACGCGGTCGCGCGTGCCGCCGCCAGCCGACTGCACCAGCGACGCTCCTGAGACAGAACGGATTGTGCCTTCGGCGGCGGCCACCCCGGCCCGGGGTCGGGAACCGGGGCGACGCCGCGACCCTGCCGCCGGCCCTGGATTCAGAAATCGTACCGCGCGGTCAGGCTGTACTGGCGTGGCGGACCATAGAACCCGGTCAGCACCCCCAGGCCGGCGCTGACCAGGTTGTAGCCGGTGGTGCGGTACTCCTCGTCGGCCAGGTTGGTGCCCTGCAACGAGAACGACCAGGCATCGCTGGCGCGCCAGATGACGCCGGCGTTGACCAGCCCGTAGCCGCCCTGCCTGATCTCCGGGCTGAGGTCGGTGGTCGGCCAGACCGCGGACTGGTAGGAATACCCCACACGCGCCGAGAGGCTGCCGCCGGCGGCCAGTTCGGTGCGGTATTCCAGGTTGACAGCGCCCGAGAACTCCGGTGCATTGGTGAAGTACTGGGTATCGGCGATGTTGACGCCGCCGCTGATGAACTCGTCGTAGTCCGCGTCCAGCCAGGCCAGGTTGCCGCTGAGCAGCCAGTGCTCGGTGGGCATGAACTGGTACTCGGCCTCCACCCCGGTCACCGTGCCCTTGCCGGCGTTGGTGAAGTCGCCGAAGAACCCGCCCCCCGGCAGCGCGGTGAAGACCGACAGCTGGATGTCCTCGTAGATGTTGTGGAAGGCCGCCAGGTTCAGGAACAGCCGCTGGTCGAGCAGTCCCATCTTGGTGCCGACCTCGAAACTGTCCACGCTCTCGTCGTCGAACGGCTCGCCCGAACGCGGCACCGCGGTGGTGTTGGCGCGGATGTTGTAGCCGCCGGACTTGAACCCGCGCGATGCGGATCCGTAGATCATCACGTCGGGAGTCAGCTGGAAGTCGAGCGAGACCTTGGGCGAGACGTTGCTGAAGCTGACGGTCTTGTCGAAGTTGGCCGCGACCACGCCGTTGGGCACGGTGAAGGTCGCGTCGGTGTAGCCGATGTTGTAGGCCACGGCATGCTTGTCTTCGTCGGTGTAGCGCGCCCCCACGTCGAGCTTGAGCCTGTCGGTGAGATCGTGGGTCCAGTCGACGTAGAAGGCGATGGACTTCGTGTTGACGTAACCCTGGGTGTCGCCGAAGGAGAGGTTGAAGAAGTTGTTGAGCACCTGGCCGCCGGCATCGCCGTTGAACGCGTAGAGGCCGGCCACGCCGCGCCCGCGGCCGCCCGCATCGTAGTTGAACTGCAGCTCGTGGCTGACCTGCTGGTCGCTGTAGAACGCCTTCACGTCGGCGATCTTCTCCGGCAGGGTGTCGAAGTCGATGTTGGTTTCGGTGTCCGACTCGCGCTTGGCGACCACGTACTTCAGCGCCCAGTCCTCGCCCGGCCGCCAGTTGACGGTGGCCGAAATGCCCTTCATCTCGGTGTCGTTGACGTTGGGCATGCCGCTGCGGATGTCGTAGCGGCTGTCCATCGGCGCGCCGCCCGTCACCGGCACCAGCGCGTTGGTGTTGGGCGCCAGCATCTTCGCGCCACGCACGCCGGACTGGTCGTCGATCCAGTCGAACGCGAACTGCACGTCGAAATCCTCGTGCGACCAGGCGCCCAGCTGCATGCGCAGGGCGTTGATCTCCTTGTCGCTGACTTCCTGGCCGTTGACCAGGTTGGTGCCGAAGCCGTCGCGGTTCATGCTGGCCACGGCCACCCGGCCGCGCAGGCCGCTGTCCTGGCCACCCAGGGATCCGCCGATGGCCGCCTTGGCGTCGAGCTGGTTGTAGTTGCCTACCGTGATCGAACCGAAGCCGGTCGTCTCGGCGGGCAGGCCGCGCGAGATGTACTTGATCGCACCGCCGATGGTGTTCTTGCCGTACAGGGTGCCCTGAGGGCCGCGCAGCACCTCGATGCGCTCGACGTCGAACACGTCCAGCAGCGCGCCCTGCGGACGGGCGATGTACACGTCGTCCAGGTAGATGCCCACGCCCGGATCCACGCCCCAGAGCGGATCGGCCTGGCCGATGCCGCGGATGTAGGCGGTCACCGTGCTGGTGGATCCGCGCGCGGCATAGATGGTGAGGTTGGGCACCTGCGCGTCGAGATCGCCGATGTCCTTGACGTTGAGTTTGTCGATGGTGTCGGCGGTGAAGGCGGTGACGGCAACCGGCACGTCCTGCAGCGTTTCCTCCCGCTTGCGCGCGGTCACCCTGACCGCATCGAGGGTGGTGGCCGCGGCACCGGGCGCGGGCGCGCTGCCCACCTCCTGGGCGAAGGCGCAGGGCGCGGCGAACGCGGCGGCGATGGCCAGGCTCAGGGTGCTGCTTCTCAGGTTGCGCTTCATCGTCGGTACCCCCTCCCAAGGGATGCAGTGCGGACGGCCGCAAGGCCGCATGCGACAGAGGTTAGGCAGGGGCCGGCGGGTGCGGCATCGTACCTTCGGACAATGGGCCGGGACGCCGCCGCTTGCCGACACTGGCCGCCGGTTCACGGGCGCCCGGCGCCGAAGGCTTGCACATGGACTTCCTGATCGTGCTCGGCGCGCTGTGTTTCCTGATGCTGGTGGCCTATCGCGGCTACAGCGTCATCCTGTTCGCGCCGGTCGCGGCGATGGGCGCGGTGCTGCTCACCGACCCGACGCTGGTCGCGCCGATGTTCACCGGGCTGTTCATGGACCGCATGGTCGGCTTTCTCAAGCTGTACTTCCCGGTGTTCGTGCTGGGCGCCGTGTTCGGCAAGCTGATCGAGGTGTCCGGGTTCTCGAAGTCGATCGTGGCCGCGACCATCCGCGTGGTTGGCGCGCGGCGGGCGATGCTGGCGATCGTGCTCGTCTGCGCACTGCTCACCTACGGGGGGGTTTCGCTGTTCGTGGTGGTGTTCGCGGTCTACCCGTTCGCGGCGGAGCTGTTCCGACAGGGCGACATCCCCAAACGCCTGATCCCGGGCACGATCGCGCTCGGCGCCTTCACCTTCACCATGGATGCCCTGCCCGGCACGCCGCAGATCCAGAACATCATTCCCACCGCCTTCTTCGGCACCACCGCCTGGGCCGCGCCGGTCCTGGGCACGCTGGGCGGGGTGTTCATACTGGCGGTGGGCATGTCCTACCTCGAGTGGCGCCGACGGGTGGCGCAACGCGCCGGCGAGGGCTACGGCGATCCGGCCAGCCTGCTCAACGAGCCCGCGCCGTTCGCCGGCGAGCGCCTGTCGCATCCGCTGCTTGCGTTGCTGCCGCTGGTGCTGGTGGGCGTGAGCAACCTGCTGTTCACCCGCTGGATTCCGGCGCTGTACGGTGCCAGCCACTCGTTCGTGCCCGCAGTGGTGGGGACTCCGGCGCCGGTGGTGCAGGAAGTGCCCAGGGTCGCGGCGATCTGGGCGGTGCAGGGCGCGCTGCTGGTGGGCATCGCCAGCATCCTGGTCTTCGCCTGGAAGCCCGTCTCGGCCGCCTTCGCCGAAGGCACCAAGTCGGCGATCGGCGGCGCGCTGCTGGCGTCAATGAACACGGCCTCCGAGTACGGCTTCGGCGCGGTGATCGCCGCCCTGCCGGGGTTCCTGATCGTGGCCAACGCGCTGGGCGCGATCCCGGACCCGCTGGTCAACGAGGCGGTCACCGTGACCGCACTGGCCGGCATCACCGGCTCGGCCTCCGGCGGCATGAGCATTGCGCTGGCGGCAATGGCGGACACGTTCATCGCCAATGCCGAGGCCGCCGGCATCCCGATGGATGTCCTGCACCGCGTGGCGTCCATGGCCTCGGGGGGCATGGACACCCTTCCCCACAACGGCGCAGTGATCACCCTGCTGGCGGTCACCGGCCTCACCCACCGGCAGTCCTACAAGGACATCTTCGCCATCACCCTGATCAAGACCGCGGCGGTGTTCGTGGTCATCGGCGTGTTCTACGCGACCGGGCTGGTCTGAGCCGCCTTCGGGCGGCGGCAGGCGCCCCCCGCACCGGCCGGCAACCTGGCGCGACACCGTTCCCGATACCCGCGTACCCGGGGCCCGGCGCGCCGCCTGGCCTCCCGCCGCGGCGGATGCCGTTGGACATGTCGCGACCGCTGCGCGCCGACGCAACCTCCCACCTTGGCCGATGGCGGGTCGGGGCGGGTCGGGGCGCGGCGTCGATCGCCGGAACGCCCCCATCCCGTCGTAAGGATCGCCCGTGTGTGGAATCGCCGGAATCGTGCGCCTGGACCATGCGCCCGTCAGCCCCGACGCCATCGCCACGCTCACCGACCTGATCGCCCACCGCGGACCTGACGACGCCGGCATCCACGTCGATGGCCACGTCGGACTCGGGCACCGGCGCCTGAGCATCGTCGATCTGTCGCCGGCCGGCCACCAGCCGATGCCCAGCAGCGACGGCTCGCTGTGGATCGTGTTCAACGGCGAGATCTACAACCACGCGGCGCTGCGGCTGGAGCTGCAGGCGCTGGGCCATGGCTTCCGCTCGACCACCGACACCGAGGTCATCCTCGCCGCCTATCGACAGTGGGGCGAGGACTGCGTGCAGCGCTTCGAGGGCATGTGGGCGTTCGCGATCTGGGAGCCCGGGCGCCAGCGTCTGTTCTGCTCGCGCGACCGGCTCGGCATCAAGCCGTTCTACTACGCGCTGACGCCCGCGGGCTTCGCCTTCGCTTCCGAGATCAAGGCAGTGCTGGCATCCGGACTGGTGCCGGTACGCGTCAACCACGACGCGCTGCGGCTGCAGCTGCTCTACCGGGCCCGCGCGAGCAACGAGACCACCTGTTTCGATGGAGTCCTGCAGCTGCCGCCGGCCCACAACGCGGTGCTCGAGGGCGGCCGGTTGCGGCGGGCACGCTACTGGCAGGCCGAAGACGCACTGGCCATGCGCCGGGCCGGGGACACCGATCACGCCGCACGTTTCCGCGAGGAGATCACGCGTGCGGTGCGCTCGCACCTGCGCAGCGACGTCCCCGTGGGTGCCTGCCTCAGCGGGGGCCTGGACTCGGGCACGCTCGTGGCCCTCGCCGCCCGCGAATCCGGCGCGCCGCTGCGCACGTTCTCGGTCACGTATCCGGGCACGGTGCACGACGAATCGCGTTACATCCATGCGCTGCGCGGCCATGTCCCCAATCTCGACGGGACCGACAGCGCACCCGACGGGCGCGACCTGGTCGACGTACTGGAGCGTTCGACCTGGCATTACGAGGAGCCTGTCTGGGGCGGCAGCGTGTACTCGTGGTGGCAGGTGATGAAATCGGTCAATGCCGGCGGCATCAAGGTCGTGCTCAACGGCCAGGGCGCCGACGAACTGCTGGCAGGCTATCCACGCTACTACCCGACCTACCTGCGGCAACTGCTGCTGGCCGGACGCGCGGCGGGGTTCCGCCGGAACTTCGAGGGCTTCCGCGCCCAGCAGGGCGGGCTCTCCCGCATGGGCCTGTGGCGCGAGCTGGCGACCCCGTTCTGGCCCGACTGGCTGCGGCGCGCGGCACGGGTGGCCGGTCGCGGCTCGGCGTTCGACGACAGCTTCCTCTCGCCCGAACTGCGCCGGTTGTCTTCGCCCGCGGCCGAGGCGCTGGCGCGCCGCGCGTTCAGCGACCTCGACACGCACCTGCTGAGCGATCTCACCGTCACCCGCCTGCCGGAACTGCTGCAGGCCGAGGACCGCTTCAGCATGGCCTTCTCCATCGAGAGCCGCGTGCCGTTCCTGGACCGTGCGTTCGTCGAGTACGGCATCGCCCTGCCCGCCCGGCAGAAGATCGATGCCGGCGTCACCAAGGTGGTGCTGAGGGACGCCATGCGCGGCGTCGTCCCCGACGCCACCCTCGACCGGCGCGACAAGCAGGGCTACCCCACGCCGGCCAACGACTGGTTGCGCAGCTTCGGCGTGGAGTACGCAGGCGACCTGATCGGATCGCGTTCCTTCCGCGAGCGGGGCGTGTTCGATCCGGAGGCCGCAACCGGCGCATTCGAGCGCTGGCGCAGGGGTCGGGGCGCGCTTCCGGGACTGTGGACCTGGCTGTCGGCCGAGAACTGGTTCCGGCAGTACGTCGACACGCCGGTGGATGGGTGGCGGCACCATGCCGGCCCTGTCCCCGACCCTGCCACGCCGGCCGGGGTCGCGAGCGGCCCTGCAAGGACTGTGCCCGAAGTCACATCGGCCACCTGATAACGCCGATAATCTCCCGCGCAGGGGACCAGACAAGGAAATCACATGCACCCAGGCATCTCCCAGGGGGAGCGCGCCGCGCTCGAGCGCGCGCATCGCCAGCGCTACGGGCTTGTGCGGGCGCCGCGGTTCCAGCGCCAACCCCTGACCGGATCCGCGGCCCCACCCCCGGCAGGGGCCACGATGGGGCTGGAGAAAGCCTCGCCCCGGCGCCTGCTCACCCTCCCCACGCCGCCGTTTGCCGTGCGCGTGCTCAACAGGATGAGTTACGGCGCCACACCGGAACTGGTCGCCGAGTTCAATGCCCTGGGCAGCAGCGACGCTGCTCGACTGACCGCCTGGGTCGACCGGCAGCTCGACCCCGCGGCCATCGACGACAGTGCGGTCGCCACGCGCCTGTCCAACGCTGGTTACACCACCCTGGGCAAGACGCTGGCCCGGCAATGGGCCGAGCATGTCCGCGGAGACGTCGAGTACGCCGAACGCATGCGGCCGGGTTGGGAAGTGCAGCGCGAGGCCCTGGTGCGCGCCGTGTTCTCGAAGCGGCAGCTGTTCGAGGTCACGACCGCGTTCTGGCACGACCACTTCAACGTCATGGTCAGCGATTACGACTGCTGTCCGGTCTACGGCCATTACGACCGCGACGTGATCCGCGCCAACGCCTTCGGCAACTTCCGCACGATGCTGGAGGACGTCGCGCGCAGCACCGCGATGATGATCTACCTCGACAACAAGTCGAACCGCCGCTCGGGCCCCAACGAGAACTTCGCGCGCGAGCTGCTCGAGCTGCACACGTTCGGCGCCGAGAACTACCTGGGGTTCATGGATCCGTTCGAGGTCCCGCCCTGCCCGGAGGACCCCTCCTACCCGATCGGCTACACCGACATCGACGTCTACGAGACGGCCGCCGCGTTCACCGGCTGGACCATCAACAACAACCACTGGGAATTCACCCACGCCACCAAGGACGACGGGGCGTTCTACTACCACGCGGACTGGCACGACTCGGGCCCGAAGTTCGTCCTGGGCACCTTCATCTACCCCGAGCGACCTGCCCTGCGTGACGGCCGCGACATCCTCGACCGCATCGCCAGCCATCCGCGGGTGGCGAAGTTCATCTGCCGCAAGCTGGTGCGGCGCTTCGTGGCCGACGATCCGCCGCAGGCGCTGGTGGACAGCGCCGCGGCCGTGTTCCGCGCCCACTGGCAGTCGTCCGACCAGATCAAGCGCACCCTGCGCCACATCCTGCTGTCCGATGCCGCCCAGTACACCTGGGGCCGCAAGACGCGGCGGCCGTTCGAGACGGTAGCCGCGACCCTGCGCGCGCTCGGCTGCCAGTGGACCTACCGCTTCGACGAGAACCGCAGCAACGACCTCAACTGGCGCCTCGGCTTCACCGGCCACCAGCCCTACGACTGGCCGGCGCCCAATGGTTATCCCGATGTCGCCACCGCCTGGTCCGGCGCCAGCACGCTGGGCATGACCTGGAAGCTGCAGAACTGGTTGACCGAGACCAACAACGTGGCCGGCGATGGCAAGCTGCTGCCGATCCTGGAACTCACCCGTGCCGGCGTCCCGACGGCGCAGTGGACGGCCAACCGGCTGGTGCAGTTCTGGTGCCAGCGCATCCTGGGCTACCAGCCGACCGCGCAGCGCCTGGCGGTGCTGCGACAGTTCATGGCGCAGAACGGTGACCCGGCCAGCTACGTGATCACCGATACGAACGAATGGGCGAGCGGCGACCTGAAGCGCCACTACAACCATGAGCGGCTGCGCAGCATGGTGTCGCTCATCCTGATGTCGCCCGAATTCCTGAGCCGCTGAGGACGAGACCATGACCATCGAACTCGACCGCCGCGGTTTCCTCAAGGGCTGCAGCGCCGCCGCCATCGCCGGCGCCGCCGGCCCCGCCCTGTTCTTCGGCGGGCATGCCCAGGCCGCCGTCAACGGTTACGACACCATCGTGCACGTGTTCCTGCGCGGCGGCATCGACGGGCTCAACCTCGTGGTGCCGGTGTCGGGCAACGACCGCACCCATTACGAACAGGCTCGCCCCGATATCCGCGTCCCCGTGAGCGGCGAGAACGCCGCGCTGCCGCTGACCCTGGCCAATGGGTCGGCGACCGGCTTCGGCCTGCACGCGGCGGCGACCGGGCTGCGCGACATCTGGGTCGACGGCAAGCTCGCCATCGTGCATTGCTGCGGCATGCAGACCGCGGTCACGCGCAGCCATTTCGATGCGCAGCAATACCTGGACTTCGGCACGCCGGGCACCAAGGGCAATGGCACCGGCTGGCTCGCGCGCGCCTGGCAGACCCAGCCCGGCGCATCCCCGTCGGTGGTCATGCCGGCGCTGGCGGTCAACAGCCGGCTGCCGGCCAACCTGCTCGGCGCGACGCAGGCGCTGACGATGGGCAGTCCGACCGACTTCTCCCTCAATTCCGGTTCCTACGCCTGGCAGCGCGTTCGCGACAACTCGCCCGCCGGGTTCAAGGGCGTCAACGAGACCCTGGCCGACATGTGGCAGGGCAACGTCGGGATCGAGCACACGGGTCGTGCCGCAAACGGCGCCCTGCGCACGGTGGCGGGCCAGACGTATACCTCCACGCTGCCGGCGTCGTGGCCGACCTCCACCTTCGCGCGCCAGCTGTGGACGGTGGCGCAGTCGATCCGCTTCAACCTCGGCCTGCGCTACGCTGCCGTGGACCTCGGCGGCTGGGATACGCACGAAAGCCAGGGCAACAACGGCGGCGGCTACTTCCACGGGCGGGTGGCGGACCTGTCGCAGGCGCTGGCGGCGTTCTACGGTGAACTGGCGGCGACCGGCGAGATGGCGCGTGTCACCGTGGTGGTGCAGTCGGAGTTCGGGCGCCGCGTGCGCGAGAACGGCAGCGGCGGCACCGACCACGGCTACGGCAACCCGCTGCTGGTACTCGGTGGCCCCGTGAACGGCAGGCGCTTCTACGGCACCTGGCCGGGACTGCACCCGGAGATCCTGTCGCCCTACTTCGGCGATGTTCCGGTGACCACCGATTTCAGGCGAGTGTTCACCGAACTGCTGCAGCAGCGGATGGGCCATGCGCGGACGGCGGAGGTATTCCCGGGCTACAGCGGCTACAGCGCCCTGGGGATGTTCGCCGCGGTGAGCGGGGCGGCGGCGGCTGCGCAGCCCGCGCGCCAGGTCTCGCAGCCGGCGCTGTCGAACATCAGCACCGCGCCCCCGGGCGC
>JAEXLY010000220.1 GCA_023444765.1 Pseudomonadota bacterium
GGAGGGTTGGGGTGGGGGCAAGCGGCGGCGTCGATCCCTCCGCGCCTCCGGCGCGCCCCTCCCGGCCTTCCACCCGTGAAGGGCGCAACGCCCCACACGCGGGGGAAGGAGCAGCGCAGTGCACGCCTTGTGCTCCCTCCCCTGCTTGCGGGGGAGGGTTGGGGTGGGGGCAAGCGGCGGCGTCGATCCCTCCGCGCCACCGGCGCGCCCCCAGCCCGGCCTTCCACCCGTGAAGGGCGCAATGCCCCGCACGCGGGGGAAGGAGCAGAGCAGTGCACGCTTTGTGCCCCCTCCCCCGCTTGCGGGGGAGGGTTGGGTGGGGGCAGGCGGCCGCGTCGATCCCTCCACGCCTTCGGCGCGCCCCGTCCCGTCCTTCCGCACGCGGGGGGAGGAGCGGAGCGTCACACGCTCCCCGCTCCCTTCTCCGCCTAAGGGACAAGAAGCAGCGCCGGCCTACATCGCCCGCAGCGCGTCGGTCACCGGCAGCGTCGCCGCGCGCAGCGCCGGGAACAGCCCACCGACGAAGCCGATCGCCAGCGCCCACTTCAACCCTTCCCACAGCAGCTGCGGCGAGACGCGGAATTCGAAGCTCAGGCTCGCCACGCCGCCGGCCAGGGTCGAGGCGGTGTAGCCGTTGAACACCAGCCAGGCCAGCACGCCGCCGACCAGGCCGCCGAGCAGGGCCAGCAGCATGGTCTCCAGCATCACCGCCACCACCACCGGCAGGCCGCGGAAGCCGATCGCGCGCAGGGTGGCGATCTCCCGCGCGCGCGCAGCCACCGTGGCGAACATGGTGTTGAGCGCGCCGAACACCGCGCCGATGGCCATGATCGAGCCCACCACGATGCCGATCCAGCGCAACACGGTGGTCAGCTGCTCGGACTGTTTGCTGAAGTAGCCCAGCGTGGTGTCGGCTTCGACCTGCAGGCGCGGATCGGCCGCCAGCGTCGCCTTGAACGCGTTGAACGCCTCGGGCCCGGTCAGCTGCGCGAACACCGAGGCGCGGCTGCTGCCGCGGCGATAGGCGGCCGACACCACCTCGGCATCGGCCCACATCTCCGAGGCCATCGCGTCGCTGGATTCGAAGATGCCGACCACGGTCCAGACCTGGTTGCCCAGGCGCAGCTCGCTGCCCACGTCCAGGCCGGCGAACTGGCGATAGGCACCGCGTCCGACCACGAGCTCGCGGCGCCCGGTCTCGAACCTGCGGCCCTCCACCAGCTTCAGGTTCGGCCGCACCGCCCAGGCCATCTCGCCGACGCCGCGCAGGGTGGCGCTGCCTTCCTCGCCGTCGCGGCGCGGCAGGTTGGCCGAAACCACGATCTCGGCCGAGGCCAGCGGCCGCCCTTCGGCGTCGCGCGCGATCTCCGGCGCGCGCTCGATCGCGGTGATCGCATCGCGCGACATCACCGACATCAGCTCGGCCGAGGAGCCGCCGCGCAGCACGATGGCGGTGTCCTCGCTGCCGCTGCTGCTGACGGTGTGGCGGTAGCCTTCGGCCATCGCCAGCAGCGCCACCAGCACGCCGACCACGCCGGCGATGCCGACCACCACCACCGACGATGCCCCCAGGCGCTGGCGCAGCGTGCCCACGCCGACCCGGGTGACGGACGCCGCCTGGCGGCCGCTGCGGGTCAGGGCCATCCACAACGCCAGCGCCAGTGCGACGACCAGCAGGCCTTGCCAGGGCAACGCGATCCAGGCCGCAAGGAAGGCGACCAGCAGCAGGAACAGGCCCAGGCCGCGCAGCAGTTTCTTCACAGCATTCATCCGCAAGTCCTCATCGGTCCGGCCGCCGGGCGGCCGGAGTGGTCCTCAGGCGCTAGCGACCGGCCAGCGCATCGACGATGTTCAGGCGCATCGCGCGCAGGGCCGGCAACGCGCCGACCAGCAGGCCGATCACCGCCATCAGGCCCAGGCCCAGCGTCCAGCTGCGCCAGCCGATCGGCGGCAGGTTGATCGCGCCGTTGCTCAGCGTGCCGACCACCGGGCCGAGCACCGCCGCCAGCCCCAGCCCCAGCACGCCGCCGATCACCACCAGCAGAACCGATTCGGCCAGCACCATCGCCAGCACGCTGTGGCTGGTGAAGCCGATGGTCTTGAGCACCGCCAGCTCCGAGGTGCGCTCGCGCACCGCCTGGGCCATGGTGTTGCCGGTCAGCAACAGCAGGGTGAAGAACACCGCGCCCATGATCGAGCCCACGATCAGGCCGATGTCGGCCATCTGCTTGAGCTGCGCGGCCATCGCCGCCTGCTCGTTCATGGTCCGGGTCTCGTGCGGCGAGTTCTGCGACAGCGCGTCGATCGCCTTGGCCGCCGCGTCGCTGCGGTTCACGTCGGACACCCGGCTGATGTACCAGCCGACGCTGTCGTCGATGTAGGGCGTTGCTTCCTCGAAGTAACCGTAGTGCATCAGGATCAGCGCTTCGGTGAAGCCGGCGCTCTTGCTGTCCTTGGCGCGCAGCACGCCGGTGATCTCGAACGCCCAGTTCAGCGTGCCGTCGCTGTTGGGGAAGATCGTCGACTGCAGCGGGATCGTCTGTCCGACCTCCCAGCCGAAGCGCGTCATCATCTGCTGGCCGACCAGCATGCCGTTGCGCGTGGCCTTCCACTTCTCCAGCTGCGCCGGCTCCACCTCGATCTCGGGATAGAGGTCCAGGTAGTTGGGCGCCACGGCGAAGGTGAACAGCTGGTTGCGCGGATTCTGGTACGCGCCGCCGAACCAGTTGGCCCAGGTCACCGCCTCGATGTTGTCGATCTGGCGGATGCGTGGTTCCAGCGACAGCGGCAGCGTCTCGACCATCGACAGCCGCGAGGTGGTCTGCAACCGCTGCGCCCCGTCCGCGTTCTGGCCCAGCTGGGCGAACGTGGCGCGGATGCCGTCGAGCATGCCGAACAGCAGGAAGGCGGCCAGGATCGAGGCCAGGGTGAGGAAGGTGCGGGTCTTGCGCCGGAACAGCGCCGCCCAGATCAGGTGGAAGTACTTCATCGTGCGAGGTCCTCTACACGTGTCGTCGCCGCGCGCGCCGGCACGGCCGATGCGTCCGGGTTCAGCGCCGCGGCGGGAAGGCCGCCGGGGGCGGGGCCGCTCAGGCGGCCTGGGCCTGGTCCCCGACCAGGCTGCCCTTGTCCAGATGCAGGGTGTGGCTGGCGTATTCGGCCGCCTTCGGATCGTGGGTCACCATCACGATGGTCTTGCCGTGCTCGCGGTTGAGCGTCTGCAGCAGCCCGAGGATGTCCTCGGCCGACTGGCGATCGAGGTCGCCCGTCGGCTCGTCGCAGATCAGCAGCTTGGGGTCGGAGACGATCGCGCGCGCGATCGCCACGCGCTGCTGCTGGCCGCCCGAGAGCTCGCCGGGCTTGTGCGAGACGCGGTCGGCCAGGCCCACCAGCTGCAGCGCGATCTGCGCGTTGCGCTTGCGATGCGCGCCACCGAGCTTGGTCAGCAGCAGCGGCAGCTCCACGTTCTTCTGCGCGCTCAGCGCCGGCATCAGGTTGTAGAACTGGAACACGTAGCCCACGTTCTGGCTGCGCCAGTGCGACAGGCGGCCGCCGCCGAGCTGGTCGATGCGCTGGCCGTCGACCTCGATGCTGCCCGAGGTGGGCGAATCCAGTCCGCCGATCAGGTTGAGCAGGGTGGTCTTGCCCGAGCCCGACGGACCCATCAGCGCGACGAAGTCGCCCTGTTCGATGTCCAGGTCGATGCCGTGCAGCACTTCCACCTTCTCCGGACCGCGCTGGTAGGTCTTGGTGAGATTGCGGATCGATACCAGGGATGCCATGGATTGCCTCGCTGTGTGTCGTGGCCGGGGATGCCCGGCGGAAGATGCGATGGCGGACGGTTCGCCGCATCGCGCGGGTTGTCACGTGGATCTGCCGCCCTCAGGCGGGACCGCCATTGCGGACGGATGGGGAGGCGCGGTTTCGACATCGGACGCCTTGCGCCCGTCCGCTGCGTGCGACGCCGGCGTACGGTCCACTCATTGGGCGCTCCTCGACACCGTCGCGCCGTCGTCCAGCTCCGCTGGCGGATCGACCACCACCGTCTCGCCCGGCGCCAGGCCCGAGACGACCTCGCGATCGGCGCCGAGCGTGCCGCCGGCCTCGACCTTGCGCAGCTCGACCGTATCGCCGGACCCGACCACGAACACCGCGTCGCCATCGCGCTGCACCACCGCCGTGGCCGGCACGCGCACGCCGCGCCTGGGTTCGGCATCGGGCTCCGGCGCCTTCTCCAGGAAACTCACGGTCACGCCCATGTCCGGCACGATGCGCGCGTCCTTTTCCTTCAGCGCCACCCGCACCTTCACCGTGGCCTTGCCGCGGTCGGCGGTGGGGATGATGGCGATGACCTCGGCCGGGATCTTCCAGTCCGGGTAGGAGTTGAGGGTGGCTTCGACCGGCATCTTCGGCTGCACGCGGCCGATATAGGCCTCGCCCACGTCGACCTCGACCTCGAGCGAATCCATGTCGACGATGGTGCCGATGCCGGTACGGGTGAAGCCGCCGCCGGCCGACAGCGGCGAGACGATCTCGCCCGGCTGCGCGGCCTTGGCGATCACCACGCCGGTGAACGGCGCACGCACCACGGTGTTGTCCACGCCGATGTCGGCGATGCGCAGTCCTTCGGATGCCACCTGCGCGTTGCGGCGCGCACTCTCCAGCTGCGCGCGCAGCGCATCGCGCGTGGCGACCGCCTGTTCCTGCTGCGCCCTGGAGACCAGCTGCTGGCCGACCAGCGCATTCATGCGCCGGGCATTGGCCTCGGCCTCGGCCAGCTGCGCCTGCACGCGCGCGATGTCGCTGCGCGCCGCCGCCAGCTGCGAGGCCGACAGGGCGCGCTGGGCATCGGCATCGATGGGATCGAGCGTGGCCATCACCTGCCCTTCCTCCACCTGCATGCCTTCCTCGATGCGCACTTCGCGCACGCGCCCGGTGATCTTGGCCGACACCGTGGCCATGCGCCGCGCGACCACGTAGCCGGAGGCGTCCAGCACCGAGGCCGAGGCGTTGCCGGCCGCCAGCGATACCGCGGTGGCGGTGCGCACCGGCAGCGCGCGTTCGCGGCCGAACAGCCACCACGCGGCCAACGCCAGCAGGGCGACGGCGAGGATCGATCCCAGCGCGATCCACAGCCCCTTGCGCGAAGGCGGCGGGCCGGGCGAGCGATCGATGCGGAGTTCCCTGAGCAGGTCGGCGTTTGTATTCATCGAAGGACAGGACGGAGACCGGCGGCCATTGTGACGCAGGGCTGCTGGCGAGGGTGGACAGGCTAGCGGCGATGGCCCGGGGCCGCCGCTGACAGGTGTCATGTGCTTCGACTGACGGCGGTGGATGTCACCGGCCTTCGACCATCGCCAGACTTGTCGCAGTCCCGACACGCAGGAGCGCACATGCACGCATCGCCTTCCCTCGCCCGCCTGCGGGGCGTCCGCAAGCGCTACGGCGAGCACCTCGCCCTCGACGGCCTCGACCTGGCCCTGCCCGCCGGCCAGGTCACGTCCCTGCTCGGCGCCAACGGCGCCGGCAAGAGCACGGCCGTGGGCCTGCTGCTCGGCCTGCTGGCGGCCGACGCCGGCGAGGTGGAAGTCCTCGGCGCGGCGCCCGGCACACCGGGCGTGCGGCGCCAGTGCGGCGCGATGCTGCAGTCGGCCGGGATTCCCGAACGCCTGAGCGTGGGCGAGATCCTGGCGCTGGTCCGCAGCGGTTATCCGCAGCCCATGACCACGCACGAGTGCGTGGCACTGGCCGGACTCGACGGCCTGCTCCATCGCCGCTACGGCGCGTTGTCCGGTGGACAACAGCGGCGTGTGCAGTTCGCGCTGGCGATCTGCGGCCGCCCGCGCCTGCTGTTCCTGGACGAGCCCACGACCGGCCTGGACATCGCCGCACGCCAGGCGCTGTGGGCGGCGGTGCGCGCCCAGGTGGACGCGGGCTGCGCGGTACTGCTGACCACGCATTACCTGGAGGAGGCCGAAGCGCTGTCGGATCGCGTCGCGGTGATCGACGCCGGCCGGCTGGTGGCCGAAGGCAGCGTGGGCGAGATCCGCGCGCGGGTGTCGCTGCGCCGCATCCACTGCGTCTCCGATGTCCCGGCCGCGACGGTCGCGCATTGGCCGGGCGTGCGCGAGGCGCTGCGCGAGGGCGACGCGCTGCGGATCGTGGCCGAACCGGCCGAACCGGTCGTGCGCCGGCTGCTCGACGCGGACCCTTCGCTGCGCGAGCTCGAGATCCGCCGCGCCGGCCTGGCCGATGCCTTCCTCGCCCTCACCCGCCCGGCCGTGCAGGAGGCCGCATGATGTCCGCCATCCGCCACCCCGCGCCCGCCCCGGTCTGGCGCGCCTATGCGCTCGAAGCGCGCTGCGAGCTGTCGCGCATGCTGCGCGAGCCGGCGTACTGCATCCCCGTGATCGTCTTCCCGGCCCTGTTCTACGTGCTCTTCGGCGTGCTGCTCAACCGCAGCAGCGAGGCCGCGGCGCAGTACCTGCTGGCCAGCTACGGCGTGTTCGGCGTGATTGGCGCTGCGATGTTCGGCTTCGGCGTCACCATCGCCATGGACCGCGAGCGCGGCTACCTGCGGCTGCGGCGGGCGCTGCCGACGCCACCGGGCGCGCTGCTGCTCGCGCGCATGGCGATGGCGGTGCTGTTCGCGCTGATGGTTTCCGCGCTGCTCGCGGTGCTCGCCGCGACCCTGGCCGGCGTGCGGCTGGCACCGGGACAGTGGCTCGGGCTGACGGTGGTCAACGTGCTGGGGGTGTTGCCGTTCGCCGCGATCGGCCTGTGGGTCGGCAGCGTGGTCGGCGGCAACGCGGCGCCGGTGCTGCTCAACGCGCTCTACCTGCCGATGGCGTTCCTGTCGGGACTGTGGCTGCCGCTGTCGATGCTGCCGGACTGGATCGCGCGTGCCGCGCCCGCGTGGCCCGCCTACCACCTGGCACAGCTGGCGCAGAAGGTGGTGGGCCGCGACGACGGCGGCGCGGCCTGGCTGCACGCGCTGGTCCTGGCCATCGTCACCGCCCTGTTCTTCCTGCTGGCCCAGCGCCGGCTGTCGGCCGCCGACTGAGCCCCGCCACGGCACCGGACGCTGCCATGACATACAGGACCGGATCTGCCCGCAGGGCTGTAGGAATGGCCATCCCGTCCACGTGCCTCGCCCGGCGGACGTGCGCGGTTGCCGCGGATCCGCGCGGCTCCGCACCCACCGGCCGCTCCATGGCGGAAGACGCACGCGCCATCCGCACCGCGCGGTCTGCCCGGTGGCGGACCATGGGCGCGCTCCTGCTTGCCGGCCTGTGCATGGCGGCCGCGTCCGCATCCCCCGTGCTGCCGGCGCACACGCTGGACGGGCGTGCCCTGCGCGTGCCGTCCGACCTGCCGGACCCACCCTCGCTGCTCGTCATCGGCTACAGCCGCCGCTCGCGCACGCAGACCGCCGCGTGCCTGCGCCGGCTCGGGCACGATCCGCTGCTGCGCGAACGGCTGCGGATCTACCAGGTGGTTGGCCTCGGCAGCGCGCCGCGACTGCTGCGCGGCGCGATCGTGTCGGGCATCCGTCGGGAGGTGCCGGCCTCGCGCCATGCGCGCTTCCTGGTGATCGGCGAGGACGAGCCTGCGTGGAAAGCGGCCACCGGCGTCCGGGGCGACGATGACGCCCACCTGCTGCTGGTGGACGGGGCGCGCATCGTCTGGCGCGGCGGTTGCGACCCGACCACGGCCGGCACGCTGCACCAGTGGCTCCAGCGCGCTTCCGACGGCCGGGGCGTGCCATGATCGGCGCCGACCGCGACGGGCACGGGGATCGCAGGGTGGGATTCAAGCTGTCGACGCACTGGCTCCGCGCCGCGCCCGGTTCGATCGCCGCGCAGGAGCAGCGCGCGGGCCGTTCGCCCTGGCTGCCGATGATCCACGTGGTGTGGTCGGTGTGGGTGTTCCTCACGCCCGCCTTCTCCGGCGGCGACTTCGGCTACTCGGCGCGGTGGGCGTGGCTGACCCTGCTGTCGTATCCGCTGTTCCTGTGGCTCTACACCTGCACCGTGTTCGCCGGCCCGCGCCTCGCCTACGCGGCCGCGCTGGGACTGGTCGCGCTGTGCCTGGCGCTGCTGCCCTGGTATCCCTCGGGACTGAGCTACTTCGTGTTCGGCTGCGTGATGCTGCAGCCGCGCCGCGGACGCGGCCTGCTGGGCTACCTGGCAGCGCTGCTGGCGCTCAACGCGCTGCTGCTGGGCTATGCGCTGCACATCGGCTATCCCTGGCAGGCGCTGGTGTGGATGCCGACGGTGACCGCAATCGTCGGCGTGGTGGTGATGATCGAACGCGTCAACCAGGAGCGCGACGCGGCACTGCGCCTGTCGCACGACGAAGTCAGGCGCCTGGCCTCGCTGGCCGAGCGCGAGCGCATCGGCCGCGACCTGCACGACCTGCTCGGCCACACCCTGTCCATGGTCGCGCTCAAGTCCGATCTCGCCGGCCGCCTGGTCGAACGCGACGCCGCCGCCGCGCGCCGCGAGATCGACGAGGTCAGCCGGATCGCGCGCGAGGCGCTGTCGCAGGTGCGGCGCGCGGTCAGCGGCATCCGCGCCGCCGGCATCGCCGCCGAGCTGGCCTCGGCCCGCCTGCTGCTGGAAACCGACGGCATCGCCTTCGACTACCGCCTCGAGGACGGCTTCAGCGGTGGCGCCCTGCCAGCCGGCGTCGAAAGCGCGCTGGCGATGACCGTGCGCGAGGCCGCGACCAACATCCAGCGCCACGCGCAGGCGCGGCGCGCCGAGGCCAGTTTCGGCATGGAAGGCGGCGAGGCGGTGCTGCGCATCGTCGACGATGGCCGCGGCGGGTCGATCGTGCCCGGCAACGGACTGTCGGGCATGCGCGAGCGCATCGAGGCGCTGCGCGGACGGCTGCGCATCGGCAGCGGCGAACGCGGCGGCACCACCATCGAGGCGCGCGTGCCGCTGGCCGCGAACGACGATTCCGCCACGCCCGCGCACGACGCGCCCACCGCCATGTAGGGGCGGCTTGCGCCGCCGGCGGTCGGGGCGGGGATGCCCGCCGCATCCCGGCGCTGCCGGCCCCGGGACATCGGGGCGACGGGAACTGCTAACGTTCGGGAATGCCGGCGCCCCGCCTCGACCGATGATCCGCATCCTGCTCGCCGAGGACCAGGCGATGCTGCGCGGCGCGCTGGCCGCACTGCTGGGCATGGAGTCCGACATCGAGGTGGCCGGCACCGCGGGCGACGGCGAAACCGCCTGGCGCGAGCTGCAGCGGCTGCGGCCCGACATCCTGGTCACCGACATCGAGATGCCCGGGCTGACCGGCCTGGAACTCGCGCAACGCATCCAGCGGCACGAACTGCCGGTGAAGGTGGTGATCGTCACCACTTTCGCGCGCGGCGGATTCCTGCGCCGCGCCCTCGACGCCGGGGTCTCGGGCTACCTGCTCAAGGACGCACCGGCCGAGCAGCTGGCCGATGCCCTGCGCCAGGTGCACCGCGGCGGCCGCGCGATCGACCCGCAGCTGGCGCTGGAAGCCTGGGGCGAAGCCGATCCGCTGAGCGAGCGCGAACGCCAGGCCCTGCGCCTGGCCGGCGAAGGCCTCACGGCCGGGGAGATCGCGGCGCGCCTGCAGCTCTCGCACGGCACCGTGCGCAACTACCTGTCCGAGGCGATCGGCAAGCTCGGCGTCGGCAACCGGATCGAGGCCTACCGCCTGGCGCGCGAGAGGGGCTGGCTGTAGGGGCGCGCCCGGCGCTGCGTACACTGCCGCCACATCCCGCGCAGCATGGAGACCGTCATGACCGCCAGCATCCCGGCAAGCTACCGCATCGTCGCCGTCCTGGGGTTCGCCTGGAACCTGCTCGGCGTCGCCATGTTCTTCATGCAGACCGGGCTGGATCCGGTCGAGGTCGCCGCACTGCCGGAACAGCAGCGCATGGTGCACGAGGCGATGCCGAAGTGGCTGGCCGTGTTCTACGGCATCGCCGTGTTCGCCGGCCTGCTCGGATCGCTTGGCCTGCTGCTGCGCCGGCGCTGGTCGATCCCGGTGCTGGCGGTCTCGCTGGCGGCGGTGCTGGTGCAGATGTCCGTGCTCTACCTGGTGACCCCGGCCTGGCAGGCGTCCGGCGCGCCCGGCGCGGCGATGAGCCTGCTGATCGCCGCCATCGCCGCGTTCCTGCTGGTCTACGCGCAGCGCGCCTCGACACGCGGATGGCTGCGCTGATCCGGCAGCGCGTCGTTGGTTGAGCGCGCGTCCGCCGCGACCGGCGCGGACATCTCCGCCAGCAGCGCGTCGGCCAGCGCGTCGACGCGCGCCATCGCACCGGCCACCGATGCGGCCAGGCGCTCGCCACCGAACTCCTCGTACTCCACCGCGATGGCGTGGACTTCGTCGATGCCGATGAAGCCCAGCGCGGTGCGCAGGTGCGGCTCGAGGTGGTTCATGTGCGCCAGCGGGCCGCCGGCGTCCATGCCATGGCCGCCGCGCGAGGACAGCACCACCACGCGCCGCCGGCGCTCGCTGAGCAGCGGCACGTAGGGATCGGCCCGCGATGGATCGAACCGCACGGTCCGCCCGATCCGGACCACGCTGTCCACCCAGGCCTTGAGCGGCGCCGGCATGCCGAAGTTGTAGAGCGGCGCACCGATCACCAGCAGGTCGCTGTCGATGAGCTCGTCGACCAGCGCGTCGCTCTGGGCCAGGCGATCGCGCATCGCTGCATCGCGGCGCTCGACGGGGGTGAACTCGGCGCGGATCCAGTCGTGGTCGACCAGGCGCGGCGGCGACGCGGCCAGGTCGCGGTAACGCACCGGATCGCCGGGACGCGCCGCGCGCCAGCGGCTGACGAACCGGTCGCTCATGGCGCGGGTGTAGGAACCGCGCGGTTCGATGCCCCGGCGACCGGGGCGGGCACTGGCATCCAGATGCAGGAGACGGATCATTCGGGCCTCGTCAGGTTAGGATTTCTCACGGCGTCTGCCGTGGCCAGCACCCTATTCCCCCGGATACACGGGCGACAAACGATCTTTTCTTTCCCCATGCATGAGACATATTGAATCATGAGTCGCCGCCTGCCGTCGCTGTCCGCGCTGCGCGTGTTCGAGGCGACCGCGCGCCTGGGCAGCGC
>JAEXLY010000243.1 GCA_023444765.1 Pseudomonadota bacterium
GCCCCACACCGTGCCGAGCAGGCCGACGAACGGAGCGGTCGCACCGACGGTGGCGAGCACGGTCAGGCCGGCTTCCAGGCCCAGCGACTCGCGGGTCACGGCCTGGCGCAGCGCGCGGTCGACGAACTCGGAACGGCTCAGCGACTCAGCCAGGCGCGAACCATCATGACGCTGGTGGTGCGCTGCGGCCTGGGCGGCGTCGAGCGCGACCTTGGAGAAGGGCTCGCTGCGCGGCTGCTCTTCCATGAAGCGGATAGCGTCCTGCGCGTTCGGGGTTTCCCAGAAGGTGGCGATGACGCGGTCGGAGTTCTTCTTCAGGCGGATGTGCTTGAAGAAGTTGTAGATGATCCAGTAGATCGAGAGCACCGACATGAGGACCAACACGATGAACACGATCCAGTTGACCAGTGTCATGTGTTCGATCAGGTTCGCGAAGCCCATCTGGGTCAGTGCTTCGGCGTTGCCTCCGGTCGATGGGGCGGCGGTGGTTTCCTGCAGCATGACGCTTACCTTTTGAATGTTGTTGAAGTGTAGGAGTGGAACGATGTAACGCGGAAAACGTGTTGCGGTTGATCAGCCGCCGAGGTTGAAGTCCACCGGCACGCGCACGCGTCCGGCGGCCGGCTGGCCATTGACGATGGAGGGGTTGAACCGCCAGCGGCGGGCGGCCTGCATCGCGGCGCGGTCGAGATCGCGGTTGCGGCTGGACTTCTCGACCGACACGTTGGTCACGTTGCCGTTCGCGTCCACGTCCACCACCAGGATGACGGTGCCCTCGATGCCGGCGCGCAGGGCGGACGGCGGGTACTGCGGCGGATTCATCGCCCGCGAGGAGATGTCCACGCTGGCACCGATGTCAGGCGTGGCCTGCGGCGGCGCTGGCGGGGCCGGCGGCGGCGCGGGCGTGTCGATCGGCGACGGCTCGTCGAACACCACCGGCGGCTCTTCCGGCGGCGGCGGCAGCGGCGACGGCTGCGGCGGCACCAGTTCCCGGATCGGCTGGGGCTTGGGCGGTTCCGGCGGCGGCGGCGGCGGCGGCGGGGGCGGCGGCGGCGGTTCGATGATCACCACGCGGGTGGCGTCGTCGTCCTGCTTCTCGGCCTTGGGCGGGGTGGCCGGGGCCAGCAGCAGCAACAGCGCCGCGGCATGGATCGCCACCACCAGGGTGAAGCCGGCGATTCGCGCCCAGTCCAGACCTTCGTCTTCGTCTTTCTTGTCGGTGGTCGGCAAGCGTTCGGTCATGCGTTGAACTCAAGTCTGGCCGGGCGCCGCGCGCCCGGGGTCAAGTCGTAACCGCTGCCGGCTTTTCGGCGACGGGAATTTCCAAGCTTATACCAATCCGCGAGCGCGATACCAACCGGTTTCCCGCGACACGAAGGCCTCAGTTGTTGCGCGCGAGGATGCGCCGGGCCTCGTCGGGATTGCGGATGCCCTTGTCAAGTGCCGACTGGGCTGCCTGCTTGGCTTCGGCCAGCCGGCCCTCGTTGGCCAGGAGCTTGGAAAGGTTCAGGTAGGTCTCACCGGTGGGCGCCAGCGGCGCGGCCTTCTGGTAGGCGCCGATCGCCTGCTCGATCTGTTGCGGTTCGCCGAAGTAATAGGCCTGGGCGAGGGCGACGTAGGTCTGGTGGTCGGGCTTGAGGATGTTCCTGGCCAGGCCTTCGTTGATGATCTCGATGGCCTTGGCCTGGGCGTCGTCCATGCTCAGGTAGGAAGCCATCAGGTTGCGGTATTCGCGCTCCTCGGTGAGCTCGCCCCGGGCGCGCAGCGCCTCGAACACGGCAGCCGCCTTGTCGTACTGGTCGGTCTGCAGATAGGTGGCGGCGAGGTTGAGCTGGGAGCGCTTGTCGTCCGGCGTGCTGGCCGCGATCTGCTCGGCCAGGCGGGTGGCCTCGGCACCCTGGCCGGCCTCGGCGTAGGCGGCCATCAGCAGCTGCTGGTACTCGGGCCTGGCATCGGCGGAATCGACCAGCGGGCGCAGCACGGCGATCGCCTCGGGATAGCGTTCCAGCCGCAGCAGCACGTTGCCCTTCAGGGCTGCGATGGCGGGATCCTTCGCACTGGTCTCGGCCAGGAGCCGATCGATGGTCGACAGCGACTCGTCGTAGCGCTCATCCTGCGCATGCAGCTGCGCGATGACCCACATCGACTCGTAGTGGTCTTCATTGGCGAGGCCGTCGAACTGCAGGGCCTGCTGGAAATAGTTCAACGCCTTGGCGTCGTCCTGGCCGATGAGGGCAGCGCCGGCGATGCGCGCTGCCATGGACTTGTCGTATGCGTTGGACTTCTCGTCGGCGAGGATCTCGCCGGCCAGGGCCTCGGTCTTCTCGACGTCCTGCGCCTCATAGGCGTCGGACAGCTTGCCCAGCCGCGAACTACCCGCGCGCGACGGCTTCGCGTCCGGCTGTTCCCGGGTGGCGTCGGGATAGCGCGGTTCGGCCTTGCCGGCCTGGGCCCGCGCCTCGTTCTTCTTGGCGCGCTCGGCGCGACGTTCCTCGGCACGCGTCGGCGAGCCCTGCGCCAGCGCGCTGGTCGTGGCCAGCATGAGGCCGGTCGCCATCATCGCGGTCAGCAGGCGGGTAGGAAGGGTCGTCTTGGGCATCGGGGTCACCTTGTGTCGTGCGCCACGGGCGCAAGGGCTGTAGAGGATATCGGGAGGACGCGGCCTGATGCCGCGGTGGGCTCAGCCGCAGTTGGGACGGCGTCCGGCGGCGCGGGCCTGTTCCCAGGTCGGCACGAGCTGGTTGGCGCGCGCCTGCAGTTCGCCGATCCGGCTCTGCGGATCAGGGTGGGTGGACAACCACTGCGGGGGACGGTTGCCGCCGGCGGCGATCATGTTCTGCCACAGCGCCACGGCCGCGCGTGGATCGAAACCCGCCTGCGCCATCATCCGCTGGCCGACGACGTCGGCCTCGGTTTCCTGGGCGCGCGAACCGGGCAGCAGGAAACCCGTCTGCGCCAGGATGCTGCCGCCCTGCGTCGCGAGCTGGCCGTAGTCGCCGGCCAGCGCGCCCAGCAGCTGGACCGCGCCCGCGGCGCCCATCTGCCGGGTGATGCGTTCGTCGTGGTGGCGCTCGATCACATGGCCGATCTCGTGCGCGACGACCGCCGCCAGCTGGTCCTGGTTCTTCGCCACGCTGAACAGGCCGGTGTTGATGCCCACCTTGCCGCCCGGCAGGGCATAGGCGTTGGGCTCCTTCTCGGAGAACACCGCGCTTTCCCAGGCCAGGCCGCGCTGCTGCGCCGGAAGCTGCCGCACCAGCGCATCGACCACGCAACGTACGTAGGCGTTCTGGCGCGCGTCGGAACTCAGCGGTCCCTTCTGTTTGGCTTCGGTGAACGCCTGCGCGCCGAGCTGGTTCAGCTGCTGCTGGGAGACCGCGCCCACGTACTGGGTGCGCCCCGTCGAGGAGGTGGTGGTGGCGCATGCCGCGAGCGACGCGACGATGACCAGCGATGCGATGGCTTTCCTCATTGGGGACCCCTGCGGTTCGCCGCGAGTGTGGCGGCGTGCGTCTTAAGTTTTCGTCAACCCGACGCCGCCGGTGACGGTCGTCGGGCGAGGTACGCAGGATCCCTTGCGTGCGGTGCCTGGCGGCGGGCGCGGCGTGCGGGCGCGTCCGCGGAAGCCGCTAGATGTCCAGGTTCGACACCTTCAGCGCATTGTCCTCGATGAACTCGCGACGCGGTTCGACCACGTCGCCCATCAGGGTACTGAAGATCTGGTCGGCGGCAACCGCATCCTCGATCCGCACCTGCAGCAGGCGCCGTGTCTCGGGGTTGACCGTCGTGTCCCACAGCTGTTCGGGGTTCATCTCGCCCAGGCCCTTGAAGCGCTGGATCTGGCGGCCCTTCTTGGCCTCTTCCAGCAGCCAGGCCTGGGCCTGGGCGAAGCTGGTGACGGCCTGCGCGCGGTTGCCGCGCAGGATCTGCGCACCTTCCCGCACCAGCCCGTGCAGCAGCGCGGCGGCCTCCCTGAGGGCGCGCAGTTCGCCGCCCTCGAACGCCGACAGCGGCAGCACCTGGATCGCTTCCACGCCCATGTGCCGGCGACGGGCGATCAGGGCCGCGGGACGGTCCTCGCGCGCCGGCTGCCACTCCAGCGCGTAGCGCGGGCGGCCAAGGCCCTCCCGGTTCAGGCGCTTTTCCAGCGCCTCGAGTTCGTGGCGCTCGTCGGTGTTCGCACTGAGCGCGGCAGGCTCGAGCGGAGTGAAGTCGATCAGCGCTTCGAGCAGCAGCGGATCGTAGCGGTGCGCGTTGCGCGCGATCGCGTCGCGCGCACCCGCGTAGGCCAGCAGCAGGCGTTCGAGCGCCTGGCCCTCGATCGGCGGTTCACCCGTCGCGGGCACCAGCGCAGCGCCCTCGACCGCGTTGCCGGCGAGGTAGGCATCGAGCGCCGCGTCGTCCTTGAGGTAGAGCTCGGTCTTGCCCTGCTTGATCTTGTACAGCGGCGGCAGGCCGATGTAGATGTGGCCGCGCTCGAGCAGTTCGGGCATCTGCCGGTAGAAGAAGGTCAGCAGCAGGGTACGGATGTGCGATCCGTCCACGTCCGCGTCGGTCATGATGAAGATGCGGTGGTAGCGCAGCTTGTCGGGGTTGTACTCGTCCTTGCCGATGCCGGTGCCCAGCGCGGTGATCAGGGTGCCGACCTCCGCGGAAGAGAGCATGCGGTCGAAGCGCGCGCGCTCGACGTTGAGGATCTTGCCGCGCAGCGGCAGCACCGCCTGGTTCTTGCGGTTGCGACCCTGCTTGGCCGAGCCGCCGGCCGAGTCGCCCTCGACGATGAACAGCTCCGACAGCGCCGGGTCCTTTTCCTGGCAGTCGGCCAGCTTGCCGGGCAGGCCGGCGATGTCCAGGGCGCCCTTGCGGCGGGTGAGGTCGCGGGCCTTGCGCGCAGCCTCGCGGGCGCGGGCCGCATCGACGATCTTGCCGGCGATGGCACGTGCTTCCTGGGGGTTTTCCTGCAGGAACTCCTCCAAACGTGCAGCGAACGTGCTGTCAACGACCGGCCTGACGTCGGAACTGACCAGCTTTTCCTTGGTCTGCGACGAGAAACTGGGGTCGGGCACCTTCACCGACAGTACCGCGATCAGGCCCTCGCGCATGTCGTCGCCGGAGAAGCTCACCTTGGCCTGTTTGGCGACCCCGTTCTGCTCGATGTAGTGCGTCAGGGTGCGGGTCAGCGCGGAGCGGAAGCCCTGCAGGTGCGTGCCGCCGTCCTTCTGCGGAATGTTGTTGGTGAAGCAGAACATCGTCTCCTGGTAGGAGTCGGTCCACTGCAGCGCCACCTCCACGGTGATGCCGTTCTGTTCGCCGGTCACCGAGATCACGTTCGGGTGGAGTGGCGTCTTGAGCTGGGCAAGGTGCTCGACGAAGCTGCGGATGCCGCCCTCGTACTGGAACACGTCGCGCCGCCCTTCGCCACGCTCGTCGGCCAGGACGATCTTCACCCCGGAGTTCAGGAACGACAGCTCGCGCAGCCGTCGCGCCAGGATGTCGTAGTGGAACTCGGTGTCGCTGAAGGTCTCGGCCGACGGCCAGAAGCGCAGCGTGGTGCCCTTGCGGGTGGACGGCCCGAGCTGCCTGAGCGGATAGACCGGTTCGCCGTGCGCGTATTCCTGCTGGTGGTGGAAGCCGTCGCGCCAGATGTCGAGGCTGAGCTTGCACGACAGCGCGTTCACCACCGATACGCCGACGCCGTGCAGGCCGCCGGACACCTTGTAGCTGTTGTCGTCGAACTTGCCGCCGGCGTGCAGCACGGTGAGGATGACCTCGGCCGCCGAGCGCCCTTCTTCCTTGTGGATGTCGACCGGGATGCCGCGGCCGTTGTCCGATACCGAAACCGAACCGTCCTCGTGGATGGTCACCAGCACCTCGTCGGCGTGGCCCGCCAGGGCCTCGTCGATCGAGTTGTCGACCACCTCGAACACCATGTGGTGCAGGCCGGTGCCGTCGTGCACGTCACCGATGTACATGCCAGGCCGCTTGCGCACGGCCTCCAGGCCGCGCAGCACGGTGATCCTGCTGGAGTCATAGGCCGGGCTGGGGGTGGTGTCGGGAGTCTGGCTTTCTTCGGTCATTCGTACCACCGTCGGGACGCGATGCGCGGGCGGGCCACACGGCGCGACACCTTAGTTATTGAAACGGAAGCGCGAATTATACCGCGGCGGCGCTGTTGGCCGATGCCCGTTCGCCGGCAGCCCGACGGGGGCGGTGGCGGCGATTCAGACCTGCCGGACTTGGCCGTGTTCCACGTGGAACGTGGTCGCCGGCCAGCCATCACCGGCAAACGCCGGGCCCGCTTCCGTCCCGGTGACGAAGACCTGGGCACCGCTGGCCCGCAGCCGGCGGAGCAGCCGGGCCTGGTGGTCGCGATCGAGCTCCGAGGCCAGATCGTCCAGCAGGAACACTGGCCAATGGCCCCGATGCGCGGCGAAGTCCTCAGCCTGCGCCAACAGGCAGGCGAGGGCGGTCAGCTTGGCCTGTCCGCGCGAGAGCGCTTCGCCCGCGGGACGCCGAGCGTGCAGAACCCGCCAGTCGGCGCGGTGCGGCCCGACGGAGGTGAAGCCGGTCGCCTGGTCCCGCTCGCGCGCCAGCAGCAGGGCGTCGGCGAGGCACATCTGTTCGCGCCGCCAGCCAGGCCGGTACTCGAGAATCCCCTCGCCCAGCCGAGGCGCCAGCGATCCGGAGAGTCCTTCGAAGCGCGGCTGCAGGCGTTCCACGTAGGCGCGGCGCCGCTGGTCCAGAAGCTCACCGGCGGAGGCCAGTTCCGCATCCCAGGCCTCAAGCTGGCCGCCCGGCGCCCGCTGCTTGAGCAGCGCGTTGCGCTGCTTCAGCGCCCGGGTATAGCGGCGCCAGACCGGTTGGAAGCGGTCTTCCCCATGTTCCACGTGGAACAGGCCCCAGTCCAGGTACCGGCGACGCGCCTCCGCACCCGCCGTGACCAGTGCATGGCTGCCGGGCTCGAAGGTGATCGCCGCCAGCGCGGCACACAGGTCCCCAAGCTGGTGGACCGCCTGTCCGTCCAGGCGGCCGGTCCAGCTCTGGCCACTGTGACGCAGTCCGGCGCGGTGCCGGGTCCCGCCGGGCTCGATCCACTCGGCGAAGACCTCCAGCACGTCGGCGCCGGTGCGGACCAGGCCGTCGCGCACCCGGCCGCGAAAGCTGCGCCCGTACGCGAGCAGGTGGATCGCCTCCAGCAGACTGGTCTTGCCCGCGCCGTTGTCGCCCAGGACGAGGTTCAGCTGGGTTCCGGGAGCCAGATCCACCGGTTCCAGGTTGCGGACGCCGGAGACGGTGAGACGCGTCAGTTGCATGGCGAACCCGGGAATCGGGGACGGGCGCGGACGGTGGGCGCCAAACGACTTCGCCCGGCCGAAGCCGGGCGAAGTGCAGGTTCCACGTGGAACACAACGGCCATCAGAGGCGCAACGGCATCACCACGTGCCGACAACGCTCGCTCGAGGCTTCGCGGACCAGCGCCGAGGAGTTGGCATCGCGCAGTTGGAGGACCACCTGCTCGTCGCGCAGCGCCGACAGGGCATCCAGCAGGTAGTTCACGTTGAAGCCGACCGCCAGACCGTCGACCCGGGTGTCGGCCTCCACTTCTTCCTGTGCTTCTTCCTGCTCGGGGTTGTGGGCGTTGATGCGCACCAGTCCAGGCGACATCTCGAGCCGGACCCCGCGGTACTTCTCGTTGGACAGGATCGCGGCGCGCTGCAGCGAGGCCCGCAGGGCCTCGCGATCGATCAGGACCTCGCGATCCGCGCCAATGGGGATCACCGCCTCGTAGTCCGGGAAGCGGCCGTCGATCAGCTTGCTGGTGAAGGTGACATCGTCGCGCTTGATGCGGATGTGGTTGCGGCCCATCTCCAGCACCACGGCGCGGTCGCCACCTTCAAGCAGGCGCTGCAGTTCCTGCACGCCCTTGCGCGGCACGATGATCTGGCGCTTGGTCGGCACCGCTTCTTCCAGCGCGGCCTCGCATAGCGCCAGGCGATGGCCGTCGGTGGCGACGCAGCGCAGGCGCTTGTCGGCCAGGTCGAACAGCAGGCCGTTGAGGTAGTAGCGCACGTCCTGCTGGGCCATGGCGAAGGCGGTGCGCTCGATCAGTTCCTTGAGCGCGGTTTCCGGAACGCTGACCCGCTCCGTCGCCTCGACCTCGTCCACCGACGGGAAATCGTTGGCCGGCAGGCTGGACAGGGTGAACCGGCTGCGTCCGGCCTGCACCGTGATCTTGTCGCCCGACTGGCTCAGCGTGACTTTGCTGCCGTCCGGGAGGGCCCGGACGATGTCGAACAGCTTGCGGGCCGGGATCGTGGTCTCGCCGTCCTGGGCGTCGTCGACGTTCACCCGCGACACCATCTCGACCTCGAGGTCGGTACCCGTCAGGGACAGCTGACCGCCCGACACCTGGGTCAGCAGGTTGGCCAGTACCGGCAGGGTCTGCCGTCGCTCGACGACGTTGACCACCTGGGCCAGCGGTTTCAGGAGGGCTTCGCGTTGCAGGCTGAAACGCATGCGTTGGGTTCCTGTAGCAAGGCTTCTAAGAACGGTAAGAACTTCAAAAGCGGTGGTGCTGGGGGGCCTGCACAGCGGGAATAACGAGCCTAACCCGTTGTTTCAGCTGGAATTTCAGGAGGACGCGCGGTGTGGACAATGCCCGTGGTCCCGGTGGGGCAAGCTGTGGATGGTTTGCACCCCCGAAGGTTGTCCACAGCTTGTGCGGGCGCTGTCCACCAACACACAACATGTAGTGTAGCGAAGGTTTCAGGAGGCGGGGCGGGCGGCCTCCGGCGCCGCGCCTGCGGCCGAAGACACCCGTCCGTGGACGGGAGGTCCATGACCCGAACCTCCCCTCCCGGGCCTTCCGGCCGGTGCGCCGCGTGGGCCGCAAGGCGCCCTGGACGCGACCTGCTCCGGCCGGCGGGCCGGGCGAGGGCATCGGCGGCCGCAAGACAGGTGCCACCGGGCAACCGGCGGACGGCATGGGCCGCGTGGCGTCGTGTCGCGAGTGGCCCCCGGAACCGATCCATGGCCGGGGCGCGGAGGTGGGCAGGAGCGGCCTCCTGCAGCGGCTGCAGGGCCCACTCCTGGCATGCTCCGCGACCCTCGTGTGTCGCTGCTCCGGGTTGCGTGCGCAACAGGGGATCGGCCGCCGGGCCTGCGGGTACCCGCGTGCTGCTACCGGTAGAAGGGACGGGCGCCGGCGAAACCCGTATCCCCCATGGCCACGAGCGGCCGCCCGCCGCGCTCCGCCCACGTGGCATTGGAACGGATGGCGTGGGGGCGATGACGTAGGTGTCGCTCACTGGCAGCCCGGGGCGCGCCGCCGCTGCGCCCGGCGCCCGTGGGGATCGGGCGGCCTGCCGGTGCCCGCGCCGTCATGACCTCCGCGCGAGCCGGCCGGGATTCCCGCCAGGCCGCCGGCCGTCGCCATGACATCCCCGGGCACCGGATGCGCCCACCGTTGCCTGCGTGGTGATGGCTGCTGCCGGGCCCTCACGCGCCGCGCAGGCCGATCCTGCATCCGCAGGTCGGTCGATCCTCCGCGGCGCCGCTCCGCCAGGGACCGTCCACTCCGATCAGCGTGTCCGCTGTTTCCTGCAACGCACGGGACGCCGTGGAATCCGGCTACCCGGAGAGCTTGCGGATCGGCTTGTCTTCCGCTTCCTGGCACGCAGTAATCGCCGCGGAGCCTGGCTACTTGGAGAGTCTGCGGATCAGCTTGTCTTTCGATCCCTGCCACGCTCCGTCTTGGCGGGATCTGACTCCTACTCGGACAGCTTCCGGATCAGCTTGTCTTTCGATCCCCGCCACGCTCCGTCTTTGCGGGATCTGACTCCTACTCGGACAGCTTTCGGATCAGCTTGTCCCAGTCCTCACGCAGCTTGCCGTCGGTTTCCATCAGGTTGCGGATCTGGCGGCAGGCGTGGAGCACGGTGGTGTGGTCGCGGCCGGCGAAGGCGTCGCCGATCTCGGGCAGGCTGTGCTCGGTCAGTTCCTTGGCCAGGGCCATCGCCATCTGCCGCGGACGGGCGAGCGAGCGGGTGCGGCGCTTGGACAGCAGGTCCTTGATCTGCAGCCCGTAGTAGTCGGCCACCACCTTCTGGATGTTGGGGATGCCGATCGACTGCTGCTGCGCGCGCAGCAGGTCGCGCAGGGTTTCCTGGGCGAATTCCACGGTGATGGTGCGGCCGGTGAAGTTGGCGCGCGCGGCCAGCGAGTTGAGCGCGCCCTCCAGGTCGCGCACGTTGCCGTGCATCTTCTTGGCCAGCAGGAAGGCGACCTCGTCGGGCACCATCGTGCCGCGCTCGCGCGCCTTGGCCAGCACGATCGCCGCGCGCGTCTCGAAATCCGGCGGGTCGATCGCCACCGACAGGCCCCAGGCCAGCCGCGACTTCAGCCGCGGCTCCAGGCCCTCGACCTCGCGCGGGTAGCGGTCGCAGGTCATGATGATCTGCTGGCGGCTGTCGAACAGCGTGTTGAAGGTGTGGAAGAACTCTTCCTGGGTGCGGTCCTTGCCCGCGAAGAACTGGATGTCGTCGATCAGCAGCGCGTCGATCTGGCGGAACTGGCGCTTGAACTGGTCGGACGTCTTCTCCTGGATGGACCGGAAGAAGGCGCTGTAGAACTCCTCCGAGCGCAGGTACAGCACGCGCGCGGCCGGATTGGCCTGGCGCATGGCGTTGCCGGCGGCGAACATCAGGTGGGTCTTGCCCAGGCCGGTGCCGCCGTAGAGCAGCAGCGGGTTGTGGGCGCGGTCGCCCGGCTTGAGCGCCGCTTGCCAGGCGGCGGCGCGGCCGAGCTGGTTGCTCCGGCCTTCCACGAAATTGTCGAAGGTGTAATGGCTGTCCAGGTGGCCGGCGAAGGCCACGGCGGACGCGGCCCTCGCCGCTGGCGTGGTTCCGGAGGCGGGCACGGTGGGGGCGCTGGCTGGTGCCGGCGTCGCGCGCGGCAGCGAGCCGATCTCCAGCTGCACGTCGCCGCTGCCGGCGAAATGCGCCAGCAGTTCGCGGATCCGCTGCAGGTAGCGACTTTCCACCTCGTCGCGCACGAACGCGTTGGGCGCGTAGAGAACCGTCCGGCTGTCGTCCGAGCGCGCCTGCAGCGGCTTGAGCCAGGTGTGCACATCCTCGGCCGGCAGTTCGGCTTCCAGGCGTTCGAGGCAGCGGGGCCAGGCATCCATAGAGCGTTCGTGTCGCTGTCGTGTCGGAAAACGAGACCGCCCGGCGCGCGGCTGCGGCCGGTCGGGGAGGGCGAAAGGGGAGGGCAGACTACCACCCGCCCCCGGCCCGCGCATCCGCATGCACACGGCCGCATCCGGGCCCAGCTTGACCATGTACGGAGCAGGTGGCTAGAATTGCCGGTTCTTTCCGCCCGCTGCACGTCAGTACACGCCATGGCCACCAAGCGCACCTACCAGCCCAGCAACCTCAAGCGCAAGCGCGACCACGGCTTCCGTGCCCGCATGGCGACCGCCGACGGCCGCAAGATCCTGGCCCGTCGTCGCGCCAAGGGCCGCAAGCGCCTGTCGGCCTGAGCCTGTTGCCGCCCGGCCGCATGACCGGCCGGAACTTGCTGCTTCGATGATCGACGCCCGCTTCCCGCGACATGCGCGGGTGCGTGCGCGCGCCGATTTCGATCGCATCTTCAAGGACGGGCGCCGCGTGGCGCTGCCGATGCTGGCGCTGCACTGGCTCGCCGACGGGCAGCCGGCGCGGCTGGGGCTGGCCGTCTCGCGCAAGGTCGATCGCCGCGCCGTTGGTCGCAACCGCATCAAGCGCATCCTGCGCGACCAGTTCCGCCACGACCGTGGGCGGCTACCGCCCGGCGCCTATGTGCTGGTGGCGCGCCCCGCCGCGGCCACGGCCACGCCCGACGCGCTGCGCGAGGCCATGACCAGCTTGCTGCGTCGCGCCGGTGCGTTGCCGCACCCGGCCCCGGACGGCACAATGCCCGCCCGCACGGCATCCCCGCCCCCTTCCACCGCGCCGCGTCCCGCCGGCGAATGAGCCTGCCTGCCCGATGAACCAGACCCGCACCTTCCTGATCGTTGCCTGGCTGATGGTGGCGGTGCTGCTGTGGATGGAATGGAACAAGGAGAAGGCGGCCCCGCCCGTGCAGGAGCCCGTTGCGCCCCTGGCTTCCGGCGGAAGTGCCGTCCCGGCCTCGCCACCAGCCGGCCAGGCTGCGGTGCCGGCCGCGCCCGCGTTGCCGCAGGCACCCGGCGCGGCATCGGAATCCCGTGCCACCACGGCGCAGGCCGGGGCGGTGCAGGTCGAAACCGACGTGCTGCGCCTCGTGATCGATGGCGGCAGCGTCCTGCGCGCCGAACTGCTGGGCTACCCGCAGACCCGCGACGAGTCCAGTCCGCCGGTGGTCCTGTTCGACAGCGCTCCGCAGCATTACTACGCCGCACAGAGTGGCTGGGTCAGCACCAGCGGCCCGGCGCCGAACCACGAGCAGGGCTTCGTGCCGGCGGGCGACGAGCGCAGCGTCGCCCTTGCTCCGGGGCAGGACGAGCTCGTCGTGCCCTTCGTCTGGCGCGGCCCCGATGGCGTCGAGATCCGCCGCAGCTACGTGCTGTCCCGCGGCCAGTACGCGATCACCGTGCGCGACGAGATCGTCAACGCCGGCAACCAGCCCTGGCAGGGCTTCGCCTACCGCCAGCTGCTGCGCGGCTCGCCCAACGTCAAGCGCGGCATGACCAACCCCGAGTCGTTCAGCCTCACCGGCGCGACCTGGTACGGCGACGAGCGCGGCTACGCGCGCCGCTGGTTCAGCGACTACGACGACGGCGCGATCAACGCCACCGACAGCAATACCTGGATCGCCTTCGTGCAGCACCATTTCTTCGGTGCCTGGCTGCCGGGCGAATCCGGCGGTGCGAAGAACGCGATCACCCTTGACACCGATACCGGCAGCGGCGCGCCGCGGTACCTCATCCGCGAGATGGCGACCGCGCCGGTGGTGGTCGCGCCCGGCCAGCAGGCGGTCGACACCGCGCGGCTGTGGGTCGGCCCCAAGCTGGTCGGCCAGATCAAGGCGCAGCAGGTGCCGGGGCTGGACCGCGTGGTCGACTACAGCCGCTTCTCGCTGATGGCCTGGCTGGGCGAGGGCCTGTTCTGGGTGCTGGAGAAGCTGCACGGCCTGTTCGGCAACTGGGGCTGGGCGATCGTCGGGCTGGTGGTGCTGGTCAAGATCCTGCTGTTCCCGCTGGCGCACGCGCAGTACAAGTCGATGGCGAAGATGCGCAAGTTCCAGCCGCGCATGCAGCAGCTCAAGGAGCGCTACGGCGACGACCGGCAGAAGTTCCAGGTCGCGATGATGGAGCTGTACAAGAAGGAGAAGATCAATCCCGTCGGCGGCTGCCTGCCGGTGCTGCTGCAGATGCCGATCTTCTTCGCCCTGTACTGGGTGCTGCTCGAATCGGTGGAACTGCGCCACGCGCCGTGGATCGGCTGGATCCAGGACCTGACCGCGCGCGATCCCTGGTTCATCCTGCCGGTGGTCAACATCGCCGTGATGTGGGCCACGCAGAAGCTCTCGCCGATGACCGGCATGGACCCGATGCAGCAGCGCATGATGCAGATGATGCCGGTGGTGTTCGGCGTGATGATGGTGTTCTTCCCGGCCGGCCTGGTGCTGTACTGGGTCACCAACGGCGGGCTGGGCCTGCTGCAGCAGTGGTACATGCTGCGCAAGTACAGCGACGCCACGCCCGCCAAGGCCTGACGCAGCTCGTGAAGCCCGCCCCCGGCGGGCTTCTTTCGTTCCGCGATTCCATGGATCCACGTTCCCCCGACGCCGCCGACACCATTGCCGCGATCGCCACGCCCGCAGGGGCCGGCGGCATCGGCATCGTGCGCCTGTCGGGTCCGATCGCCATGGAAATCGGCCGACGGCTTTGCGCGCAGGCGTTGCGGCCGCGTCACGCGCACCATGTGCGCTTCCGCGACGCCGACGGCGCCGTGCTCGACGACGGCATCGCGCTCGCCTTCGCGGCGCCGGCCAGCTACACCGGCGAGGACGTGGTCGAACTGCAGGCGCACGGCAGCGCCCCGGTCCTGCGCCAGTTGCTTGCCCGCTGCTGCGCGCTCGGCGCGCGCATGGCGCGGCCCGGCGAGTTCAGCGAGCGGGCCTATCTCAACGGCCGCCTCGACCTGGCCCAGGCGGAGGCCGTGGCCGACCTGATCGCGGCGGGCGACGAGCGCGCCGCACGCGCGGCGCGGCGTGCGCTCGATGGCCATTTCTCCATACGCGTGGACGCACTGGCCGAACGGCTGCTGGCGCTGCGCGTGCATGTGGAGGCGGCGATCGACTTCGCCGACGAGCCGATCGAGACGCTCGGGGGCGATGTCCTGCGCGAAGGCCTGGCCGATGCGCGCGCCGCGCTGGACACCCTGCTGGTCGATGCCGAGCGTGGCCGCAAGCTGCGCGAAGGCCTGCACGCGGTGATCGTCGGCCCGCCCAACGTCGGCAAGAGCTCGCTGCTCAACGCGCTCGCCGGCAGCGAACGCGCGATCGTCACCGACATCGCCGGAACCACGCGCGACCTGCTGCACGAGACGCTGCGCATCGACGGCTTCGAGCTCGACCTCGTCGATACCGCCGGCCTGCGCGAGGAGGGCGACGCGATCGAGCGCGAGGGCATGCGCCGCGCGCGCGCGGAACTGCGCCGCGCCGACCTGGCGCTGGTGGTGCTGGACGCGCGCGAACCGGACGCGGGACTGCGTGCGGTGGCCGCGGACATCGCCGGGGTGCCGCAACGCATCGTCGTGCACAACAAATGCGACCTCGTCGACATGCCGACGTTGCCGGAGGGTGCGGTGGCGGTGTCCGCACGCACCGGCGCCGGCCTGGATGCCCTGCATGCGCGACTGCGCGAAGCGGCCGAGGGCAACGCGCCGGCCGAGGGCGCATTCACCGCGCGCGCGCGTCACGTCGACGCCCTGCGCCGCGCCGCCCAGGCGCTGGCCGATGCCGCTGTCGTCCTGGCCCAGGACCAGCTCGACCTGGCCGCCGAGGCGCTGCGCCTGGCCCACGATGCGCTCGGCGAGATCACGGGCCGCACCTTGCCCGATGCGCTGCTGGGCCGGATCTTCTCGACGTTCTGCATCGGCAAGTAGCCCGCCGGCCCCCGCCGCACGGTCGGACGGGACGGATGCGCGGCGTCTTGCCGCCACGTTCTGTGGACCACATCACAGTTTGGCGGCGCGTCGGCACGCAGACTCGACGCCGTCCACGGCGCCGGTTGACAAACGCGGCGCACTGTCGCGTCCTAGACGCACACGGGATCCGTCTCAACAGGGGAAAATCGATGTCCACCAACACCACCGCGGGCGGCCGGAGGGGGCCGCGTCGGCTGCTGACAGGCGCGGCGCTGGCGATCAGCCTGTCCGCCCTGCTGACTTCATGCGGCAAGGACGAGGCTCCGCAGCAGGGTGCGACGCCGGCCGCGGCACCGGCGCCGGCCGAACAGCAGCCACCAGCCGAAGCGGTGTCGGCCGAGGTGGCCGCGCTCAGCTCCGAGCAGTTGCGCGAGGCGGCGTCCAAGGCCTACCAGGAAAGCCGGCTGTACGCGCCCGGTGGCGACAACGCGATGGAGTACTACCTGGCCCTGCGCGACAAGGAGCCGGCGAACGCCGGCGTTTCCAGCGCCCTGGTCGACCTGCTGCCGATGACGGTGATCGCGACCGAGCAGAGCCGCGACCGCGGCGATTTCGCCGAGGCCCGGCGCCTGCTGGCCCTGATCGAGAAGACCGACTCGTCCTATCCCGCGGTGGAGCGCCTGAAGACCACCATCGCCAGCGCCGAAACCGACGCCGCCCGTCGTGCCGAGCAGGAGCAGCTGACGGCCGAACAGGAGGCGGCGCGCCGCCAGCAGCTCGAGCGCGAACGTCAGGAGCAGCAGCGCCAGGCGCAGGAACAGGCGGCACGCGAACTCGCCGCGCAGCAGAGCGCGGCCGAGCAGGAGGCTGCCCGCCAGGAGGCCGCTCGCCAAGAGGCTGCCCGCCAGGAAGCGGCGCGCCAGGAAGCGGCCCGCGAGGAAGCCGCACGCCAGCAGGCGCAGCGCCAGTCCGCGAACCGGCCGGCCGCCAGCGCCAGCGACCTGCGCCCGATCAGCACGCCGGCGCCGCGTTATCCGCCCGATGCGCTGCGTGCGGGCACGTCGGGCGAAGTGCAGGTCGAGTTCACCGTCGGCGTCGACGGTTCGGTTACCGCGGTCCGCGTGGTGCGGGCCGATCCGCCGCGCATCTTCGATCGCGAGGCGGTCAACGCCGTCCGCCGCTGGCGCTTCGAGCCGGTGCCCGCGCCGGTCACCACGCGTCGCACGATGAACTTCAGCCCGTCGCAGTGAACCCGGACGGGCAGGAATGAGAAAAGCCCGGCTTCGGCCGGGCTTTTCTTTTCTGCTCCGATCCGAGGGGCCCCGGCGGGTGGATGGCGCAGTACATCGCACTGTGCACGAGAGAAGCCGGCGCGCCAGGCAGCCGAGCGCGCGCATCGCGCACGGACAGACGCTGCGCCATCGTCCCTGGGGACCGTACCCGTTCAGCCTGCAGCTCGGCGATCCGTCCACGCTGGCCGAACGCACCGCGATCGCGGTGGTGGCCGACCTGCGCCGAGACGCGCACGCCGGTGCCGCATTCCCGGGCCGTCAGGAAGGACCTTCTCCCGTTGCGTCCCGTTTCCGGCGCGCGCGCCGCCCCACGTAGCCGCAAACCTTCCACCCGCGCGTCCGTTCCGCTGCACCGAACGCCTGGCGGGGCGGCATCGCGCCGGCAGACGGGAAATGCGCCGGCCTGGCCGGCGCTTTCCCGCGTGAATCGGTCCGCCGCACCGACGGACCCCGCCGCGCCTCAGGCCGAGATCGCCAGCTTCTCCTGGTGGTACAGGCGCGCGGCCAGCAACCACAGCAGCAGCGCCAGGCCGAAGCCCGCGCCGAGGTACACCGCCCATTCCTGCGCCGGGATCGCCTCGCTTCGCACCAGCTTGAGGATCATCTGGTTCTGCGCCAGGAACGGCACCGCGAACTGCCACAGCTGGTTCTTCACCGGATTGACCATCAGCACGATGGTGGGAATGATCGGCAGGAACATCAGCACGCTCATGTAGCTCTGCGCCTCCTTGACCGACTTCACGCTGGCCGCGATCAGGGTCAGCAGGGTGGTGCCGATCAGCACCATCGGCAGCAGCACCAGCAGCAGCTTGGCCATCACCGGCGCGGACACGTCCACCAGCTGCATCGGTCCAGGCGCCAGCTGGAACGAGAACTTCAGCGACAGCACGATCAGCAGCAGCGACAGCATGCCGAACAGGCAGGCGGCCAGGATCTTGCCGCTCATGATCGCCGCGCGTGCGGCGGGCGTGGCCAGCAGCGGTTCCAGCGACTGTCGTTCGCGTTCGCCCGCGGTCACGTCGATCACCAGCGCCGCGCCGCCGAGGAAGCTCAGCAGGATCAGCAGGTAGGGCAGGAACGCCAGCAGCATGCCGCGCCGGGCCTCGGGCGTGGCCACGTCGCGCTGGCCGACCTGCACGGCGAAGCCCGCTTCCGGGCTCACCCCGCGGTTGATCCCGCGCAGTACGCCGACCGTGCGGCTGTACTCGAGCAGCACGCCGCGCAGCCGGTTGACCGGGATCTGCGAATCCTGGCGCGAGCTGTCGTAGATCAGTTCCACCCGCGCCGGCCGGCTGCCGCGCCACTGCTCGCCGAACGCCGGGTCGATCCGGAGCACGACGTCGAAGTCCTGGTCGCGCACCGCCTTGTCGGCATCCGCAGGCGCGGCCTGCGCCTCGATGTTGCGACCCTTGAGGAAGGCGATGAGGTTGGGCGCGTGCTCGGCGCCGATCACCGGCAGCTCCAGGGTGGACTCGAGCTGGGTGCGCATCTTCTTCTCGGCCAGCGCGCCCATGCCCAGGATCAGCGCGGGGATCACGATCGGACCCATGAACAGGCCCAGCGCCATGGTCTTGCGGTCGCGGAACAGGTCCAGCAGTTCCTTCCTCGCGACGGTCCAGATGGCACGAATGCTCATGCGGCTTCTCCTTCAAGGCCGGCCAGCCGCACGAAGACGTCCTCCAGGTCGGGCAGCCCGGTCTGCTGGCGCAGCTCCTCCGGCGAACCGATTGCCCGCACCTCGCCATGCGCGATCACCACGATGCGATCGCACAGCGCGGCGACCTCCTGCATGATGTGGCTGGAGAAGATCACGCAGCGGCCCTCGTCGCGCAGCCCGCGCAGGAAGGTGCGCAGGCCGCGCGTGGTCATCACGTCCAGGCCGTTGGTGGGCTCGTCCAGGATCACGTTGCGCGGGTCGTGGACCAGTGCCCGCGCGATCGCGGTCTTGGTGCGCTGGCCCTGGCTGAACCCTTCCGTGCGGCGGTCGAGCACGTCCTCCATCACCAGCGTCCTGGCCATCGCTTCGGTCCGCGTACGGATCGTCGCATCGTCCAGACCATGCAGGCGGCCGAAGTAGGCGATGTTCTCGCGTGCGGTGAGGCGCTTGTAGATGCCGCGCGCGTCGGGCAGCACGCCCAAGCGACGCCGCACCGCGGTCGGATCCACGGCCACGTCGATGCCGTCGACCTCGATGCGGCCCTGGTCGGGCCTCATCAGGGTGTAGAGCATGCGCAGCGTGGTGGTCTTGCCGGCGCCGTTTGGCCCGAGCAGGCCGGTGATCTGGCCGTCGTGCGCCTCGAAGCCGACGCCCTTCACCGCGTGGACGGTGCCGGTCTTGCTCTTGAATGATTTGTGCAGGTTGTCGATGCGGATCATGGAAGGGTTCCGTGATTCGTGGATTGGTGATTGGTGATTCGAAACAGCGGATCCGGACGGCTGGCCTGGTGCCAGCCATGGGTCACGGACGACGAACCACCGCCCTTACGGTTCCCAGCCGTAGTTGCCGGCGAACGGCGGTTGCGCGCTCAGACGCTCCAGGCAGCTGGCGTCCAGCGCGGACGCATCCGCGGCTTCGATGAACTGCGCGAAGAGCTTGGGCATGCAGCCGGTTCCGAGCACGTTGTGGCCCTGCCCGGGCAATACCAGGTGGCGGGCGTTGGGCAGGCCCTGCACGACCTCGTCCCCGTAGCGCGACGGGGTGACCGGGTCGTACTCGCCGCTGAGCGCCAGCACCGGGACCTCGCCCGACAGCGGCGCACGGAAGTGCTCCCCACGCGTGCCCTTGGGCCAGACCTCGCACTGCGCGCGCAGCGTGTCGACCAGCACCGGACCCAGCACCGTGCCGTCATCGACCGCACTGTCGCCGAACTCCGGGGCGTCCTCGCTGCAGCTCACCGACAGGCCCATGCCCATCGCCATGGCGTCGCCCATCTGCGCGCTCAGCATGCGCGATTGCGCCAGCAGACTCTCGTAGCGCTGCTCCGAAGCTTCGTGCAGCACCAGCGGCAACGTCGCCGCCATCGACGGCTGGTAGGCGTACATCCGCAGCAGGATGGCCAGATGCATGTAGCGCGGAACCTCCTCGCGCCACTCGCCCGAGACCGGATCGCGGTAGCGCACCGGCGCGATGCCGCCCGCCTGCAGGCGCTCGCGCACCAGGGTCAGCTGCCGGCGCGGGTCGCCGAGGTTGGTCAGGCAGGCCTGGTCGGCACGGCAGCGCTGGAACTGCGCATCCAGTGCGTCCTCCAGGTTGCGTGCGTGGTCCAGGCCCAGCACCAGTGAGTTGGGCACCACCGAGTCGAGTACCAGTGCACGCGTGTGCTGCGGGTACGTCGCGGCGTACTGCTGCGCCACGCGCGTGCCGTAAGACACACCCACCAGATTGACGCGATCCACGCCGAGCGCGGTCCGCACGAGATCCAGGTCGCGCACGTGGTCGCCGGTGGTGTAGTAGCGCAGGTCGCTGGTCTGCTGCAGCGTGTCGCGGCAGGCCTCGGTCATCCGCACCACCGCCTCGATGCTGTCGTTCTCGGGGTTGGCGATGACGTCCTCGTCGCTGAAGTCCGGGCAGTGCAGCGGGTTGGAACCGCCAGTGCCCCGCGCGTCCACCAGCACCACGTGGCGGTTGCGGCGCGCATCTGCGAAGGCGTCGGCGACCATCGGATAGCTTTCCAGCGCGGACTGGCCCGGGCCGCCGGCGATCATGAAGACCGGGTCCACCTCGGCCATGCCCTTGGCCGGCACCAGCGCGATCGCCAGCGCGATCCTGCGCCCCTCAGGAGCGGCGTGGTTCTCGGGCACCTCGAGCGTGCCGCACTGGGCCTCGACCGCGTTGCCGCCGGGCGCCGGCAGCGAGCAGGGCTCGAAGGCGAGCTCGCCATAGTGCAGCCGGCCCTGCGCGTCCGCGTGCGGACCGGACTGGCGACCGGCACCGCCATCGCAGCCTGCCAGCATCGTGCCGGCGAGAAGGGGAACGAGGTACAGCAAGCGCTTCATGCGGGAGTCTCCGGGAAGAAGATCGATTCAATGGTGGTGTCGAAGACCGCGGCGATCCGGAACGCCAGCGGCAGGCTCGGGTCGTACTTGCCGGTCTCGATGGCGTTGACCGTCTGCCTTGAGACCTCCAGACGCTCGCCGAGCTGGGCTTGTGACCAGCCGCGGGCCTCGCGCAACTCGCGCATGCGGCTCTTCATCGCGCGCCCATCAACGGTAGCGCCGCGCCACGAAGGCCTTGGCGATGCCGTACACGCTGCACACCAGCGGGAACACCCAGATCATCGCGGCGTCGCCGGGCACGTGGATCACGCGTGCCGACTGCAGCAGCCCGCCGGTCATGTACAGCATCGAGACCAGGATCGTGGCGACGCCGACGGATTCGAGCTCGATGCGTTGCTGCATCTCGTCCAGGTCGCGCATGTAGCCGACCATCGCGCGCACTGCGAACCCGATCGGCACGACCGGCGCGAGTGCGGTCACGGCGCGCAACGCCGGGATGTCGATGCGCTTGAGCAGCCAGATCGAAGCCGCCAGCACGAGTACGTAGCACCCCATCGACGCCATCAGGCCCCGTTGGTAGCGTCGGGTGAGTTCGGCCGGCGCGGCATCGCAGTCGCCGCCGCGATGCGCGACCGCCATCGCGCCCAGCAGCAGCGCGCCGATCAGCAGGATGATGCGCAGGTCGCGGGAGGGGTCGGGGACCAGCAGCGGCAGTGCCAGGGCAGCGACGGCCAGGGCGGCGGCGGTCGCACCCAGCAGCGGGGTGGCGGTCAGGCGCATGGCGTGCCGCGGGGGCCGGGACGGGGCGGACTGTGGGGCATCGGGGTGCTCCGTAGTGGTGTCAAGGGTGCTTGACACAAGAATGGCGCGCCCGGGGCGCAGTGTCAAGCGAGCTTGACAGGCCGGCCCGTCCAGCCCGGCGGCCGCCCGACAGGCCTCGCGCTCCTGGACCAGCGCCGATGCCGGGCGGATGCCGGCGAGCGTGTCCGGTTGCAGCGCCTGGGCGCGCGGCCCGGCCGCGCTCCGCTC